>JAJZRA010000001.1 GCA_021847485.1 bacterium | reverse complement strand
GACAACGCCAAGCTGATCGGCACCCTCAAGTCCCTGCGCGACATCGGCAACACGCTGCTCGTGGTAGAGCACGACGAGGCCGTCATCCGCGGCGCCGACCACGTGATAGACCTCGGCCCGGGCGCCGGCCTCTCCGGCGGCAGCATCGTGGCGCAGGGGACGCCGGCGCAGATCATGAAGGACCGGAACTCCGTCACCGGCCCGTTCCTCTCCGGCGAGCGCTCCACCACCCTGAAGCGCGAGCCCAGGCGGCATTCCGGCAAGTTCCTCGAGTTCAACGGCGCGCGCCAGTTCAACCTGAAGGACATCGACGTGAAGATCCCGCTGGGTCTCTTCGCCAGCATCTGCGGCGTCTCCGGCTCCGGCAAATCCACGCTCCTCTACGAGATCGTCTACAAGGCGCTCGCGCGGGAGCTCTACAAGTCCAAGGAGGCGCCCGGCGCTTTCCGCTCGATGAAGGGGGCCTCGCAGATCGACAAGGTCATCATCGTGGACCAGTCGCCGATAGGCCGCACGCCGCGCTCCAACCCGTCCACCTACAGCGGCGTCTTCGACCACATCCGCCACCTGTTCGCGGAACTGCCGGAAGCCAAGCGCCGCGGCTTCGAGCCGGGCCGCTTCTCGTTCAACGTCAAGGGCGGCCGCTGCGAGGCCTGCCAGGGCGACGGCACGATCAAGATCCAGATGCAGTTCCTGCCCGACGTCTACGTCCGGTGCGACGAATGCGGCGGCCGGCGCTTCAACGAGGACACGCTGGCGGTCAAGTTCAAGGGCCGCAGCATCGCCGACGTGCTGGACCTTTCCGTGGAGGAGGCCGCGGTCCTCTTCGCCGACATCCCCCGCGTCTCCAGGATCCTGTCCACGATGAGCGAGGTGGGCCTGGACTACCTCAAGCTCGGCCAGAGCGCCACGACGCTCTCCGGCGGCGAGGCCCAGCGCCTGAAGCTGGCCGAACAGCTCTCCCGCCGGGCCACCGGCCGCACGCTCTACATCCTCGACGAACCCACGACCGGCCTGCATTTCGCCGACGTGGAGAAGCTGCTCAAGGTCCTGCACCGTCTCGCCGACGCCGGCAACACGGTGCTCGTCATCGAGCACAACCTGGACGTGATCGCCGCCTCCGACTGGCTGATCGAGCTCGGGCCCGAGGGCGGCGACGCCGGCGGCCGGCTGGTGTTCTCCGGCCCCGTCTGCGACGTGCTGAAGGTCCGCGGCTCCCACACCGGGCGCTACCTGAAGGAACATCTGGACCTGAAAGGGTCCGGCGTCTGCGCATGAGCAGGGTCCTGCTGGCGGCCCCGCGCTTCCCCTACCCCTCCATTTCCGGCGGGGAGAAGTGGACCGCCAAGGTGGCCGAGGGCCTGGCCGCGGCCGGGCACGAGGTGTCGCTCTTCTCTTTCGCCGCCGACGGGGCCGCCGCCCACCAGACCGCCCTCGCGATGACCCTGGAAGGCAGGGTCTTCCGGAAGGTCTACCTGCTCCCCAGGCCCCGCGGCGCCGAGGGCGCCGGTCTCCCCGCCCTGCCGGCCATGTACTGGTCGGCCGAAGCCGCGCGCGCCTTCGCCGCCGCGGCGGCCGAGACGCGGGCCGAGCTGGTCCATATCCTTTTCTCCGAGATGGCGGCCTACGCCTCCGCCCTGCCGCCGGACCTCCCCGCCGTCTACACCGAGATCGATTCCAGCTATCTTTACCCCTGGAAGTACTACCTGCGCGAGACCGCCGGCCTCAAGGGCTTCTTCAAGGCCGCCGAGTTCCTCCGCGCGCGCCGCTACGCCCGCCGCCATTACGGCCGCTTCGCCGCCGCCACCTTCATCACCGCCAGCGACGGGCGCGACATCGCCCGCTACCTCTCGGCCCGGATCACCGCCGTCACGCCGAACGCCGTAGAGCCGGGCGACTTCGTCCCGCCCGCCGGTTCCGTGCGGGACCCGTCAGAAGTGCTGTTCCTCGGCCATTACCCCCACTACCCCAACGAGGACGCCGCGCTGAGGCTGGCGCGGCGCATTTTCCCCCTGGTCAAGGCGGAGATCCCCGGGGCCTCGCTGACGCTGGCGGGTTCCTGCCCCACCCCGCCGGTGGCGGCCCTGGCCGGCTACTCGGTCTCGGTGCCGGGCACCGTCGCCGATATCCGGCCTTTCCTCTGGCGGGCCTCCGTTTTCGCGGCGCCGGTACGCTACGGGCTGGGCGCCAAAGGAAAGATCCTGGAAGCCTTCGCGGCCGGCCTCCCCGTAGCGGCCTCCGAAGAGGCGGCCGCCGGCATAGAGGGCGCGGAGCCCGGGCGCCACCTGCTTACGGCCTCGACCGACTCCGGGCTGGCGGCCGCGGCCGCGGCGCTGCTGCGCGACCCCGGCCTGAGGGCCGGCCTGGCGCGGGAGGCACTGGGCCTGGTGCGCGGGAGATTCTCCTTCGGGGGCGTGATCGAGACCCTCTGCTCGGTCTACGGGAAGGTGCTGGATGCCGCTTGAGGCCCTGCACGTCGAACTGCTGCACGCCTGTCCCAACGCGTGCCTGGCCTGCGACCACCGCCTGCTCGGCGGGGCGCGCCTTTCCGCGGCCGCGCTGGACCTGGTCTTCGCCTCCCCCGCGTTCCGGGACCTGAAGCTGGTCTCCTTCTCCGGCGGCGAGCCGCTGCTCTACCCCGGCCTCGCCGCGGCCCTGAAACGCGCGGCCAAGGCTTTCCCGCGGGCGCGGCTCGCGCTGCTGACCTCGCTCCACGACCCGGCCGCCGTTCAAGACCTGCTGCGCTCGCTGCCGCGGGCCCTGCTGTCCCGCCTGCACCTCGGTTCTTCGCTCGACGGGCCCGGGCCGCTGCACGACGAGCTGCGCGGCAGGCCCGGCGCCTTCGCGGCCCTGGCGCTCTCGCTGGCCGCCGTGAAGACGGATTTCCCGGGACTCTCCGCCGGTCTTACCTTTACCGCCACGGCCCGCAACGCGGCGGCCTTCTACGAAGCCTGGGCCGCGGCGCGCCGCCTCGGCGTGCCGCTGGCCCCGCAGTTCCTCGTGCCGAACGCCAACACCGCCGGCCTGGAGCCGGGGCCGGCTGAAAGGAAGGCGCTGGCCGCGGGGCTGCGCCGCGCCCTGCAGGAAGCGGGTCCCTCCTCATCTGAGGCCGCCGGCCTCAGGCAGGCGCTGGACTTCCTCGGCGGCGGCCCCTCGGGCGCCTGCGGCGCCGGGGAGACGTTCCTGATGCTGGCCCCCGAGGGCGAGTTCTACCTCTGCCCTTTCCACAAGGACCTGCGCGCCCCGCTGGAGCGCCCGGAGGCGCTGAGGCCGCCGGCGGCCGGCTACCGGTCCCGCTGGTGCGCCGGCTGCTTCCTGCGCTGCGCCCGTACCTGATATAATTACGCTATGCAGAAAGCCGCTTTAGCCAGGCTGGTGGCGCTGACCCGCGTCGAATGGCGCCTGCGCCAGCAGAGCACCTTCCTCGGCTTCCTGTGGACCCTGCTGCACCCGGCCCTGATGTTCGCCGTCCTCTACGGCCTCTTCGTGCGCTGGCTCGGGCGGGCCCAGGCCGACTACGCCGTCTTCCTGCTGATCGGCGTCGTCGAGTGGAACTTCTTCGCTTCGGCCTCCTCGTACGCGCTCTCGAGCCTGCTGCGGCGCGGCCACCTGGTCTCCAACTACCCGCTCCCCTACGAGCTGCCGGTCGCGGCCTCGCTGCTGAGCGTCTACCTTTCCCACCTGCTGGAGCTGGCCGCCATGTGCGCGCTGCTGGCGGCCTTCGGCCCCGCGCCCTCGCTCTCGTGGCTCTGGCTGCCCGCGCTCGACCTGGCCTGCCTGCTGCTGGCGGCCGGGGCGGGGCTGGCGCTGGCGCCGCTCTACGTGCTGTATTCCGACGTGGAACGCATCTGGTCCATCCTGCTGACGGCCGGCTTCTTCCTGACGCCGGTCTTCTACCCCCTCTCGGCCCTGCCGCCCGGCAGGGCCTCGCTGCTCGCGCTGAACCCGCTGGCCGCCCTCATCGACGGGGCGCGCGCCGCCGCGGCCGGTTCCGCCCCGCCGGCGGCCGATCTTCTTACCCTGCTGGTCTGGTCCGCCGCGGTACCCGCGGCCGGGCTGGCCGCGCTGCGCCTGGCCCGCCGCCGGGTGGAGGACGCGCTGTGAGCGGGCTCTCCGTAAAGGGCCTGGCCAAGACCTACCGCGTCGCGCTGCCGCGCGAGGACACCCTGTCGGCCCTGCGGCGCTTCTTCAGCGGCAGCTCCCCCTCCCGGCCCTTCGAGGCGCTCTCCGGGGTCTCCTTCGACCTCGAGCCCGGCGACGCGCTGGCGGTCTGCGGGCCGAACGGCTCCGGCAAGACCACGCTGCTCAAGGTCCTGGCAGGCGTCGCCTCGCCTTCGGCCGGCTCGGTCTCGTTCTCGGGCGGCCGCGCCTGCCTGCTCGGCTTCGCCTCGGTGCTGCAGGAGCGCCTCAGCGTCAAGGAGAACGCGCGCCTCTGCGCCGCCGTCTTCGGCGTGCCCGGCGCGCCGGCCGAAGCCGCCGAGCGCATCATGGCCGCGGCCGGCCTCGAGCACCTGCGCAACGCCAGGGCCGGCGAGCTTTCGGCCGGCATGAAACTGCGCCTCCCTTTCATGGCCGCGCTGCGCTCCGGCGCGGGCCTCTACCTGTTCGACGAGACGCTCGCCGTGGGCGACGCCGCCTTCCGCGCCGCCTGCCTGCGCGAGCTGCGCGCTCTGAAGGCCGCGGGGGCCATCCTGGTCTTCGCCACGCACGACGGGGAGCTCGCCCGGTCGCTCGCCGACGCGGCGCTCTGCCTCGACCGCGGCCGCCCGGCCTACCTCGGGCCCGCGGCGGGTATGCCGGAAGCCGGTCCTTCCCGCGCCCCCGGCTCCTCCTTCCGCGAAGGCCTGGAACGCTTCCCGGCGCTGCTCGGGGCGCTGAAGGCGGACGGCTTCGCCCTGAAGGAGGCCGCGCCGGCCTCCGACGAAGAGCTGCTGCTGGCCCACACGCCGGCCTGGCTCGCGCGGCTGAAAACCAACGACCTCTCGCCCGAAGAAGAGAAGACTTTGGCCATGCCTCATTCCCGCGCGCTGCTGCCGGCGGCCTGGCGCCTGGCCGGCGGCACGCTGGAGGCGGCCAGGGCCGCGGCCGCCTCCCGGACGCTCGGGGTCTTCCCCCACGGCGGAGGGCACCACGCCTTCCCGGACCGCGGAGAAGGCTTCTGCCCCGTCAACGACCTCGCCGTGGCGGCGCGCGCCCTGCTGAAGGAAGGCCTGGCCGCGCGCCCCGTTGTGATAGACCTCGACGCCCACCAGGGCAACGGCACGGCTTTCATCCTCGCCGACGGGGCCGTGGGAACGTTCTCCGCCCACCGGGCCGACGGCTACCCGGCCGAGCGCGTCCGCTCCTCCATGGACGTGGACATCCCCCCCGGCTGCGGGGACGCGCGCTACCTGGAGGCGGTGAAGAGAGGACTGGAGGATTTCCTGCGGGTCCGCAGGCCTGACTTCGTCTTCGCGCTGTGTTCGGCGGACGCCTACTGGAAGGACGCGCTGGGAGGCCTGGCGCTGACCGAGGCCGGGCTCAGGGAGAGGGACGAATTCCTCTTCGGCAGGCTGGCCTCGCTCGGCGTGCCGGCCTGCCTGGTGCTCGGCGGGGCCTACGGCCCGCCCGAGGACTGCGCGAGGATAAACCTGAACACCGTCAAGGCCGCGGCCGCGGCCTGGCCGTCATTCGACAAGGTCGTAAGAATATAACCGGTAGAGCAGAGCGCGCGAGGCGAAGGCCGGGGCCATGAAGGCTTCGGTCCCCGAGCCGGACTTCAACGCGGCGCGGCCGGCCCAGTAGGCCGCCGTCGGGCCGGTCAGGTCCTTTTTCAGGCGCAGCCGCCAGCCCTCCGCGGACGCCGCCCGGAGGTACTCCTCTTCCGGGTGCACGCGGGTAACGTAGGCCCGGTCGGTCAGGGCCGCGAACCCGGCGGCGCGCGGGTGCGCCGGGTTGAGCACCCAGGCTATCACGACGAGCCGCGCCCCGGGCCGGGCCGCCCGGGCCGCCTCGCGGAAGAAGTCGCGCAGGTCGGGCACGTGCTCGGTGGATTCGCAGGCCCAGACCAGGTCGAAAGACCCTTTTTTGAACGGCAGGTCCAGCATGGACGCCCGGCTGAAACGCACGCGGGCCCCGAGGCCGCGGGCCTTCGCCGCGGCGCGGGCCGCCGCGGCCTGGTAGGCGGACAGCGTCACGCCGCGTATCGCCAGGCGCGGATATTTCGCGGCGAGCAGCAGGCTGGAACCGCCGCGGCCGCAGCCCGCGTCGAGCAGGACCGCGCCGGGGGCCGGGCGGCCGAGGTACCGGAAGCCCAGCCGGGAGAGCGCGGTCTCGGAATCGTGGATGATCCTGTCCGCGCCCTCCGGGGAGGCGCGCCGCAGGCGCCGCAGAAAAGCGGCCTTGCCGTAAGCGAGGCCGTTATGGTGGTGTATAACCCCGTCGGCGGCCAGGCGCCAGTTGAAATCCCTGCGCTTGGAGTCGTACAGGGCCGCTATCCGGGCCAGCCAGCGGGGGTCGGTCTTCATCTTCGGTCCTCCAGTGCCGCGAAGGCGGCGGCCAGGCGCCCGGCGGAAGCGGCGGGCGAGAAGCGCGCCCCCGGCCGGCGCAGGGCCAGCGCGGCCGGCATGGCGGTCATCTCCGCGGCGAAAGCGCGGTGCAGCGCCAGCTGCGCCTCCGGCGCCAGCCCGCGCGAGGAAAAAAGCAGGAAGCGGGAGTAGTTCCCGAGGGCCATCGCGAAATTCATCGTCATGTCCGCGTCCATGCCGGCCAGGGACCTGCCGCTCCGGACGAGGTCCTCCGTGACCTTTTGCGAGGCCTGCCACAGGCGCACGGCCATGACGGCTTCCCTTCTGACGGCGGCGGGAAGGGAGCGGGGCAGGAGCTTCTCGGCCGGGGAAGGCAGGCGGCACAGCCGGGCGGCGGGCCGGAAGAACGCGGCCGACGGCGCCGGGCCGCAGCCCCCGAAAGGATCGCGCCCGAGGAAAGCCTTATGCCAGGCGGCCAGGCCGCGGGGCCCGGGGAAGAGCGGGGTCAAGCGCCGCATGCGCGCCTCAGCTCGGCCAAACGCCGCGGGCAGACCCGCCGGCGGCGGTCCCCGCCCAGGCAGACGGCGCCGCGCAGCCCGACGATGTCGGGCCCCAGCGCGGCCAGCGCGGGCAGGTGTTCGGCCCTGACGGACCCGGCGAGCGCCGTGCCCAGCCCGGCCTTCCGGGCCGCTGCCAGGAAGCGCTCGAGTTCGCGGTGGGTCATATTGTCGAAAAGGGAGCGGCCGTCCTTGAGCGCCGTGTCCAGCATCACCAGACCGGCGCCGGCCTTGCGGGCGGCGCGCACCAGGTCCAGCGGGGCCAGGCCGCCGAAACGGCGCCAGTCGGCGTAGCCCGCGATCACGGCCCGGGCGCGGGGACGCCCGGTCCTGACGCCCTTCACCACGGCGGCGGCCAGCGGCAGCGCGCGGCGCAGGTCCTTCACCCCGTAGAGGCCGGCCTTCACGTAGTCGGCCCCGAGCGAGGCCGCGGCGTGGGCGGCGAGCGCGGCGGTGCCGGGCTGGAACCCGAGGTCGCCTATGGCGGCGCTGAACTCCAGCCCGGGGCGGCGCAGGCGCCGGATCACGGCGGCGAGCACCCACGGGAAGTTGGCCCCGAGCGAGCCTTCGGCCGGGTTCTTGAGGTCGAGGATATCGGCGCCGGACCGCGCGACCACGGCGGCCTCGCGCAGGTCGGCGGGGCTGACGAGAAGCTTCATTCTATTTCGTCCTGTCATAGGCCATGTAACGTGCGAGGTCCAGCAGCAGGCGGCGGCTCCCGGCGGCCAGCGGCAGCCCCTTCAAGGCCGCCGCCGCCCGGCGGTGGAAGACGCCTATCTTCCTGCGGTTCTCGGCGACGGCGCCGCTGTCCCGGACTATATCTATAACATTTTTAAGGGCCCCGCCGGAAATCCGGCGGTCCCCCAGCGCCCGCGCGAGCAGGCGGCGGCGCGGCGCGGAGGAAAGCCGCATAGCGGTCAGGTAGAGGAAGGTATACCGGCCGCCGGTGATGTCGTCGGCGAGGGGCTTGCCCCACTCCGCGGAGCGCGGGAACAGGTTGAGCTCGTCGCCGTGCAGGTGGTAGGCCATGCCGAGCCAGGAGCCGGCGGCCGCGAAGCGCGGCAGGGCCTCCCGCGGCGCCCCGCCGAGCAGCGCCCCTATGCGCAGCGGCCCGTTGAAAGAGAGGAAGCGGATCCTGTCCCAGGTCATCGACAGGTACTCCCCCGGCGACGGCGCGCGGCGGCGCGCGCTCCACCGGAGTTCCGAGGCCTGGCCGTAGCCGTAGGCGAAGATCTCGCGGGCCAGCGAGGAGAGCAGTTCGGCCCGCCGCCGGGGTTCCAGCGGCAGGGCCGGGTCCAGGAAGGCCCGGTAGGCCCAGTTATAGGCGGCCTGGTAGGCCAGGTAGGCGCGCCCGCGGCCGTAAAGGACGTGCGTGGCCGGGCCGCCGCGCCGGACGTCGGAATGGTCGATGATGTCGTCGAAGCTGACGGTCGAGGCCTCCATCAGCTCTATCGCGCCGAGGGCCCCGGCGAAACGGCCGGGCCGCCGGCCGAGGCCTTCGAGGACGACGGCCGTTATCAGCGGGCGCAGCCGCTTGCCCATCCGCCCGACGTAAAGCCTGGCCGGCGGGCGCAGCAGCCTGCCGGCGGCCGCGCCGGCCCGGGCGGCGCCGCCCGGGAAGGACGCGGCCGGAAAGGACGCCGGCAGGGAATCCAGCGTCGCCGCCGTGATCAAAGGCAGGACCGTCCTGCAGCGGTCCTCGAGGGCCAGGGAGCGGCAGCCCGGCAGGAGGACGGACGGGCGCCTAATGGTCCCTCCCGGTAAGGAAGCCGAGCAGCCCGCGCAGGATCCCGGCCTCGCGCGGCCGCAGCCCCGGGGCGAGCCGGCGCTCGAAGAGTTCCAGCGCCGAGGCAGCCAGCCCCTCCGCCGTCCGCCTGGCTTCGGCCGGCGCCCCGAGGCGCAGCATCAGCGCGCGCGCCCGGCGGACGTCGGCCTCGCGCGGCGGGGCGGAAAAATCCTCGTAGAGACGCCGCAGGAACCCGCGCTCCGCGGGCGAAGCCGCGCGGTAGGCGCGCAAGAGGACCAGCGTCCGCTTGCGCTCGCGGATGTCGTTGCCCACCGCCTTGCCGAAGCGCCCGCCGCCTTCGTTCTCGGCGTCGAGCACGTCGTCGATGAGCTGGAACGCGGTCCCGATCCTCCAGGCGAAGTCCGCGAGGGCGGGCGGCTCCTTGCGCCCCGCCAGCAGCGCTCCGGCCAGGCACGGGTAATAGACGGTATAGTAGGCCGTCTTCCCCCCGGCCAGGGCTAGGCATTTGGCCTCGGTGAGGCGCTCCAGCGGGAGGCCGCGGCTGCGGATATCCTCGTGCTGGCCGGCCAGAGTCCGGCGCGAAGCCTCGGCGAACAGCCCGAAGAGCGCGTCCCGCTGCCCGGCGCCGAGGGCCCGCGAGCGCAGGATGAACTTGAAGACCAGCACGTGCAGGTAGTCCAGCGCGTTCAGCGCCGAGGGCAGGCCGTACTTGACGTGCAGCGCCGGGCCCCCGCGGCGCAGCAGCGCCCCGTCGAGGATGTCGTCGCGCCCGATACCCCACGACTCCAGCATCTCGTAGGCGGCCGCCGCGTCGACGGCGGCGCGCCCGTCCCGGCCGCCGCAGGCCCCGTAGAAAAGCGTCAGCAGGGCGGCCCGCGCGGCCTTGCCGCGCCTGAGCGGGTAGTCCGCCACCTGCCGGGCGAAAGAGGGCTCGAGCCCGCGGGCCTCGGCCCGCAGCCAGGCGGCTATCCTGGCATAGACCCGTTCCCGCGTCCTGAGCCGGTACGTCTCGTGAAGCTTCGCCACGTTACCTCCATCCCCCGAAAAGCGCGCAGGCCGCCAGCAGGTTGAGCGCCAGCAGGCAGCCCTCGAAGTAGAGCCGGCCACGCCCCGCCGCGAAGAGCGAAGCCCCCGCGAGGACCGCGTAGAAAGCCGTCCCGAAGCGGGACCCGCCGTGCCAGGCCAGCAGGCCCGCGGCCGCGGCAAGTACCGCTACGCCCAGCGAAGCCCGGCGGGCCCCCAGGACAACCGGCAGCGTCCTGACCCCGGCCGCCGCGTCCCCGGCCGCGTCGCGCACGTCCAGCAGCACCGTCAGGCAGAGGGCCGCGGGGAACATCCCGGCGGCGGCGCGCGCGACGGCCGCCAGCACCGGCGGTTCCGCCCCCCACCTGAGCAGCGCCGGGGAGAACGTCACCGCCGCCGTGAAGAGCGAGGCGTTGATCAGCGTCTTGGACAGGAAGAAGTTCTTGAGCCGCAGCCGGCCTAGCGGCGGGAAGGAATAGAGGAAAAAGAGCAGCAGGCCGGCCGCCGGGAACACCCATTGCCGCGGGAAGGAGGCGATATAGGCCGCCGCCGCGGCCAGCGCGAAGAAGAAGACCGAGCCCGGCACCGGCAGCGGCTCCGGCGGGCGCACGCCGTTGGCGGCGTCCTCCGCCGGGGCGAAGTACCGGTCCGCCAGATAGACCAGCTGCATGAAGGCGTAATTGGCGAGGCCCAGCCTGAGCGCGTCGCCGGTGAGCGGCAGGCCCATCAGGGAGGCCGCGTACAGGAAGCAGAGCAGCGCGAGCAGCGGCAGCTGCGCGCGGGCGGAAGAAAGGCGTTCCAGCAGGACCATCACAGGAAGAAGACGGGGCGCCCGTCCTTGACCAGGGTGTCCGGCTCGATGAAGACGAGCGGCTGCAGCCAGACAGGGGAAGTCCAGGCCGCCGGCTCCAGGAAAGCGCGCAGCGCGGCGCGGCGCGCCCCGCGGTCCCAGAGCGTAAGCAGCGAGAACAAGCGCCCCGCCCGCTGCCAGCGCGGGGCGGCGCTGCCGGGATAGCGCCCGCGCAGCAGGTGCGGGACCGCCTGCAGGGCCTCGAGGGCCCGGGGCCCGAAATAGCCGAGCACACCGGCGGAAGGCGAGACGGCGGCCAGCGAGACCAGCCACTTGGCCTTCGAGAACTTGAGCGCGGAATTGACGTAGCCGGCGGCCTCGAGGCCCGGCTCGGCCTCCGCGGCCCGGGCCCATACCTCCGGCAGAGGCGCCTCGGCGCCGGCGGAGGCGGTCCCGCCCGCCGCCGGTTCCTTGTAGGAGATGAAAAGCGCCATGTGCGCCGTCGCAGGATTGGCCCTGGCCCAGCGCAGGACCGCCGGGACGCCGGGCAGGTTGGAGCCGGTCACGGTCATGCTGAAATAGCAGGTAAGGCCCAGCGGGCGGCACAGGGCCCCTAGCCCGGCGCGCAGGGCGTTGAGCTTCTCCTCGTCGGCGCCTTCCCAGCCGGGCCTGTTCTGCAGGCTGTCCACGTGGAAGGTTACGCCGGCCAGGCCGGCGGCCTTAAGCTCCTTCAGGCGCTCCGCCGTGGCCAGCAGGCCGTTGGTGTTGAGAAAAGGCTTGAAGCCGAGGGCCTTAGCCTCCGCCGTAAGCTCCGTCAGCCCCGGATAGGTGAGCGGCTCCCCGCCGCCTATCGCCAGCACGTCGGACCTGGCCCCTTCGGCTATGCGGCGCAGCTCCGCCGAGACCTCGGCCGCGGGCCGGTGCGCGCCCGGCGAATTAAGGGAATAGCAGCCGGGGCAGGAGAGATTGCAGTTCTTGGTGGGCTCTATCCACGAGATAATGTTGTCAGGCACGCTCCAGGGGAGCCGGTAGAGGCCGCTCAGGGACAATCGGGTAGTGGTCATCTTTACAGGGGACTATGATATCAAATCTTAAGCCGGCCTTCGGCCGGGCCGGACGAAGGTGCCGCCCGGCAGGGCGCCCGAGGCGAGCCTGGCCCCCCAGCCGCGGCGGCGCCCGTCCGTCACCGCCGCCGGGATCCCGAGGGCGGCGATGCGCGCCAGCTGGGCGGCCTTGCCGGCCATGCCGCCGCTGACGTCGCCCGGCGCCGGCCGGCAGGCGCGCAGCAGCTCCCGCGCTCCGGCCTCGCGCAGCGGTCTTCCGCCGGGGCCGGTGACGCCGTCGGAGTCGGTCAGGAAGACGGCCAGCCTGGGGCGGAACAGGCGGGCCAGCCCGGCCGCGAGGGCGTCGCTGGAGACTACCGTCCCCCCGCCGGCCCCGTCGGGGAAGATGCCGCTGGACACCACCGGCGCCGCGCCGCGGCCGAGCAGGCCGGCCAGGGCGGCCGGGTCCGCCGGTACCGGGCGCCCGGCCCTGAGGACGAAATTTTCCGGACCGGGGAGGCTCGCGGCCCGCACCCCCGCCGCCAGCAGCTCGGCGAGGAAGGCGCGGTGCAGCTCCAGCAGCGAGGCGTTGATGCGCTCCACCGGGGCCGCGCCCGGCGCTATCTTTCCGCCGAGGTAGCCGTAGCGCACGGCCGGAGGTTTGCCGAAAGAGCCGGTGCCGTGCGTCAGGATGAAGGGCTCCCGGAGCAGCGCGAGCTCCGCGGCCAGGCGCGCGGCGGCCGCCCGGTCGAAGACCGGTACGTCCCCCTTGCGGGTCAGCACGCTGCCGCCGGCCTTAATCACCAGCATGAGTATATTATAGAATTCCCGTATGGCCTCCGCAGCAGGTAAACTCCGCCTCTCGCCCCGCGCGCTCCTGGACATGGCCGTGCTCAAACGCCGCCTCACCGGCCTGCCGCCCGGCACGCCGGACACGCTCTACGTCGGGCTGACGTCGCGCTGCGACCTCGCGTGCCGCCACTGCAAGTACCGCGGCGGCCCCGCCGGCCCCGACATCCCTCCCGCGCGCCTGCGCCGCCTCCTGAAGGAAGCCGCCGCGGCCGGGATACCGCGCGTCGCCTTCTTCGGCGGCGAGCCGCTGCTCTACCCCGGGCTGGACGCCGCCGTGCGGCTGGCCTCCCGGCTCGGCCTCTTCACCCAGCTCGACACCAACGGCCAGCGCCTCGGGGCCGCCCGCGCGGCGGAACTCGCGGCGGCGGGCCTCTCGCTGGCGATGATCAGCCTGCACTCCGCCGAGCGGAGCCGCCACGACGCGCTGGCCGGGCCCGGCTCCTTCCGCAAGGCCGAAGCCGCCGTGGCCGCCGCGCTCGGCGCCGGGCTCTTCGTGCACGTCTCCTCCTGCCTCTTCTCGGCGCGGCCCGGCGCCGCCGGGGTCCGCCGCCTGCTGGCCCTGGCGCGGCGCCTCGGCGCGCACGGCGCCAGGACGGTCATGTATTCCCCGCGCTCCGGCGGCAAGGCCGCCCCTTCCAGGCGCCTCGCCGCCGCGCTGGCCGCCGCCGCGCCGGACGGTTTCTCGCGCGGCTGCGTGCGGCCCGGGCGCCGGGACTGCGCGGCCGCCGCCGGCGAGATCCTGTTCGTGGACGCGGACCTTTCGGTCAGGAGCTGCCCCTACTCCGGGCGCGCGCTCGGCCGGGCGGACCGCGGCCTCCGGCGCTTCTTCGGCGGCGAACGGACGCGCCCCGGCATTTTCCCGTGCCACGCGCCCGCGCGAGTTTGCTAGAATAGCCCCATGGCAGCGGACAAGAAAAGCCCCGTACCGAAGACTATCGCCTGGCGCAGGACCGGGGACGAGGCCGTCATCCTGGACCTCCGGACCTCCGAGTACTATTCCGCCAACGGGACCGGCACTTTCGTCTGGGAGCTGCTCGCCGCGGGCCGCCGGCCGGCCAAGATAGCCGAGGCCCTCGCCGCCGAGTACGGCATCCCGCCCGCGCAGGCGGCCGCCGACGTGGCCGCTTTCATCGAAGACCTTTCCAGACTCAAAATCCTCTCGCCGGAGGCTGCGGAATGAAACAGCCGAAGAAACCCCAGCAGAAGCAGAAGAAATACCAGAAGCCGCAGGTGAAATCCCACGGTAAGATCAGCGAAGTCGCGTCGGCCTTCAAGCCGTAGCGCGCGCCCCCGGACGGCCTTCCTCTTCCCCGGCTCGGGTACGCAGTACCCCGGCATGGGCCTGGACCTCTACCGCGGCGTCCCGGCGGTCAGGAGGGAGCTGGACCGGCTGGCCCCCGCCAGCCCGTTCGACCTGCGCCGGATCATGTTCGAAGGGGACAGGTCCCTGCTGTTCCCGCCTCCCGACACCCCCCATCCCAGCGTCTTCATAGAGGTCACGCTCTACCTGTCGCTCGCCGTGGCCCGCGCGCTGCGCGCCGGCGGCGCCGCGGCGGACATGGCCGCCGGGCGCAGCATGGGCGAGTTCAGCGCCTGCGCCTTCGCCGGCGTCTTCTCCGCCGAGGACTGCCTGGGCACGGCCCGCGAGATGCTGCTCCGCGGCCAGCCCCACAACCTGCGCTTCCCGACGCGGCTGGCCACGGTCTACGGCGTGCCGCGCCGGGCCCTGCAGGCGGCGGCCGCGGCGCTGCGCTCCGCCGGGGATTTCTGCGAGCTCATCACCTATTTCTCCCGCCCCTCGATAGGCTTCGTCGGCGTCTCGCCCGGCGCGGTGGGCAGGCTGAAGCGGGCGCTCGCCGGGCGCCGCCACCGGCTGACCGTCTCGCCCGAGCCCAACGCCTTCCACACCTCCGCCTACGACGCCTACGCCGCGGAGCTGCGCCCCTATTTCGACTCCCGCCCCTTCGCGGACCCGGCCTTCCCGGTCTACGCCAACTGCGACGCCAGGCCGCATCTCGACGGCGCCGGCCTGCGCCGCGCGCTGCTGCGCGGGGCCAACCACAGGGTCAAGTGGTGCGAATCGGTGGAGGCCATGGCCGCCGCGGGGGCCTCGCTCTTCGTCGAGATGGCCCCCGGCGCGATGCTCACCGAGTTCATCTGCCGCCTCCCGCCCGGCGCCGAGGTGCTGCGCACCGACACGCCGGACAACTTCAGGCGGACGCTGCGCCGCCTCAGGGAGGGCGCGTGACGCGGGCCTGCCTGTTGGTGCACGGCTGCCGGGTGCGCGCGGCCGGCGATGCCGCCGCGGTGGCCGGCCTCGCCGCCGACCTCGCGGCCTTCGCCGCCCCCGGGAGCGATCCTCCCGACGTGGACGTACTGGCCGAGCTCGCCCCCGTCCCCCGCCCGCCCGGCCGCGCGCTGTTCGCCCGCGCCAAATGGACGGTGCTGGCCTCCCCTCCCGGGACGAGGAAAGTCTGGTACCCCGAAGGGGCCCTCTGCGAACTGGATTACGTTTCCGGCAAATGCCGGGTCTCCGCCGGGGAACCGCACCTGCTGCGGGAATTGCTTTACCTGCTGGTCCTCTCGCGCGCGGGCGAATGGCTGGACCGGAGGGGGCTACACCGGCTGCACGCGGGCGCGCTGGCCTCGGCGGCCGGGGGGCTTGTCTTCTGCGGGTCTCAGGGCACGGGCAAGACCACGCTGCTGCTGGAGCTTCTGCGGGACCCGGCCTTCGCGCTGATCTCCGACGACACGCCGCTGCTCTCCCCGGCCGGCCTGCTGCCTTTCCCCCTGCGCGTGGGGCTTGACGGGGGCAGCCCCCACCTTGCCCGCTTCCCCGGCGCGGAACTCCTGCGCCGCCGCCATTATCCGCCGAAGCGCCTAGTTCCAGCCGGCGCCGCCGGGCGCCTGGCCTCCGGCCCGGTCCGGCCGGCCCACGTTTTCCTGCTGCGCCGGGGCCCGGCCCCGCGCATCGAGAGGTGCGGGTCGGCCCCCGCCGCGGCCGCGCTGGCGGCGGCGCTCGTGGCCGGGCACGGGGTGCCGCAGATGGCGGAATATTTCCTGAGGCCTTCCCCCGCCGACGCGGCGGCCAAAGCGGGCATACTGCTCTCCCGCCTGCGCGCCGCCGCCGGCCTGATCAGGGACGCTTCTTTCTGGACGTTCGTTACCGGCCCCGGGCCGGAGCGGAGCGCGGACGCGCTCAGGGATTTCCTTCGCAGCTGCAGCGGGCCGGGCGGCCCGCGCTGAAAACCTTATCCGCGGCGGCTTCGCCCGCCCCCCACAGCAGCCCCGCCGCGTACGCCAGGTGGACGGCCGGGAACAGCGCCGCCACGCCGGGCTTCAGACGGGCCGGAGCGCCGGAAAGGGCCGCCGCGGCGGCGCAGCAGGCGGCGTAGCCGCAGACCGCGGCCGCCAGCCACCCCGGCCGCAGGACGGCCAGCGCGGCGGCGGCCAGCAGGCCGCACGCGGGCAGCAGCGTGAACGGGTGGAAACCCCGCCGGCTGAGCAGGGTTATCTGGGCCCGCCCCCGGGCGCAGGAGAAGGTCTGCCGCAGGAAAGCCCCGGGCGCGGCGCGGCGCCGGTGCACGAGGTTCAGGTCCCCGCTGAGCGCCATGGCGGCGCCGGCGGCGGCCATGCGGTTGAGCAGCAGGTTCTCCTCGGCGCTGGTCAGGTGTCCCTCGAAAGCGAGCCCTTCGCGCCGCAGGAATTCCCGGTCCAGCGCCAGGTTGCAGAGGATGAACTTTTCGGGCCCCGCCCGGCGGGTGCCTTCGGCGGCGCGGAAGCGCTCGGCGAAGGGGCCGGAACCCCAGCGCGAGGCCAGCGTCCAGTAGGCGGCCGTCTCGAAGGCCCCGGCGCGCGGCGACGGCAGCTGCCCCCCGCCGAAGACGGCGGCCCCGGGGTCGGCGGCGATCAGCGCCGCTAGCCTGTCGAAATAGCCCGGCGGAGGCACGGTGTCGTCGTCGAGAAAGCAGAGCCAGCGCCCCGAGGCCAGCGCGGCCAGCGCGTTGCGGGCCTCGCCGCGGCACATCCGCGGCAGCGCCGCGGCCCGGGTCCCCGGGAAATCCGCGGCCGCGCGCAGCGAGGCGGGATCCTCCCCGTTCACGCCCACGATGACCTCCGCCGGACCGGCGGCGCGCAGGGCCGCCAGGCAATCGCGCAGCAGGGGCTCCCGCCCCCGCGTGATGATGAGCGCGCTTATGACCGGGTCAGGCCGCATCGGCCAGCCTCCCCAGCGCCGCGGCCCGCGCCGCTATATGTTCGTAATTCTCCGCCCCCGCCCCGCCGGCCAGGAAGGCGCGCCAGTCCGGGGCGGCGCCCCCCGCGGCGGCCAGCGCCGCCCGCAGGCCCTCCGGGCCGCTGAAGGCCGGGCTGGCCCCGGTCCGCAGCAGCAGTTCCAGGCCGCAGACGCGGGTATAGAAATAGTGCGGCGGCATCTCCCCCCACAGCGAACGCCACGACGCGCGGAAATGGCGCGCCGCGTAGACGGCGGCCGCGCGCAGCTCCGCCGGACCGGGCGGTTCCGGCAGGCCCGGCAGGCCGAAGGTGCGCACGCCGCCGTCCTCCGGGCCGGAGCCGGCCGGGGCGGCCGCGGCGTCGGCCCAGAGCAGCGGATTGTTGAGATAGGGCAGGCGGGCCAGCAGAGCGAAGGAGGAGGCCGTAAGGACCAGCGGCGAGGCTCCCAGCGCCGGCTCGGAGGCGCGCGCCGCGGCCAGGGCCGCGCAGGCGCTGCGGAAAGCCGCTTCGTCCCCGGCCCGCTCGTCGGGAAGCACCACATAGACCCGGTAGAGGGAATCCAGCGCGACCCCCACGTCGAAGCCGGCGCGGCGGGCCAGGCCGCGGCAGGCGGCCTCGAAGACCGGAACGTTGAACCAGCCGCCGCCTCCGGCGGCGGCTTCGCCGGCCGGGCGCCAGCGGGCGCGCCCGGCCGCGGCCGCGTGCAGGGCCGAGAAGGCCAGGAAGGCGCTGCGCTCCCGCGGAAAACCGGAGTAAGCGTCCAGCGGCAGGCCGGCCGCCCGCGCGTAAGCCCCGCGCGAGCCGCGCTCCGGGGACGAGACGTCCAGGTAGCGGCGGATATCCGCCAGGTTCTTAAGGCAGTTGCGGCGCAGGAAGTTCTCAGGCGCCCCGCTCTCGAAAAAGTGGCGCATCAGCAGCGTGTAGGAATAGAAAGCTTCGGTGTCATCCCCCGGGCCGGGGACGGCCGGCCCCGCCGGGAGCGGCTCGCCCGCCAGCAGGCGGGCCGTGCGCCGGAACTCCGAGCCTTTTATCCCCCAGGCGGGCAGGAAGGCCGCGAGCTCTCCGAAAGAGGCCACCAGAGCCTCGCCGGTGAAAGGGAAGAGCGTCCTGAAGCCGGAAAGGCGGGTCTTGAGGCCCGCGTAGGCGCGCCGGTCCTCCGCCGGCGGGAGCGCGTCGAGGACGAAAGCCAGGTCCATGTCGCTCAGCCCCGGGACCCAGTCCCGCTCGGTCATCCCGCGGTAGAGATAGACGGCGCGCAGACCGCGCACGCCTAGCAGCGCGGGGGCCAGCCGCGCGGCGGCGGCGTAGATCAGCCGGTAAACGGAGGAGAGGACGGGCAGCCCCGCCGTGGCCGCGGCGAAGGAGAAGAGCAGGCGCCTGGCGGCCGGACCGCGCGCCGGGGCGGCGGGACGGCTCCAAGGCCGGCCGTTATAGACGGCGCCGGAGACGTCCACTTCGGGCCCGGCTGAAATGCCGGGATAGGGAGCGGCCTCTACGGACAGCCCGCGAACTGAACCCGGCCCGGTCAGCCTGGCTCCCCCCTCCGCGCCGCCGCGGACGCTGGTCCCGCTGACGGACACGGCGGCCGAGGAGTCTATCCCGTAAGCCGAGGCGTTCACGCGGGAATCCTCGAGCCGCAATTCTCCGCCGGTCGCCAGAACGCCGCCGCGGCCGTTCAGCTCGCAGCCCAGCGCCGCAGCCGAGCCGGACCCCAGGTTCAGCGCGGCGCCGCCGGCCGAGGAGAGGCGGCTGCCCTCGAGCAGCGCGCGGGCGCCGCCGGAGACGCCGACCGCGTCGGAGACGGCGGAGACGGCGCAGGAGGAGCAGGCCAGCGAGGCCCGGCCCGAGACGGCCAGGGCCGGCCCCCCTCCCGACGAGACGCGCGCGCCCGTCAGGGAAAGCGAGGCCGAGTCCCACGCGGCCGCGGCCGGGCCGGCGGACGAGAAAGAGGCCCGGCTCAGCGCCAGGGCGGCCGCCCCGCAGGCCTGCACGGCCGGGCCCGTCCGGCCTGAGAAGGAGCAGTCCTCTCCGGAGACTTCCGCTGCGCCGGAGAGCTTCAGCCCGCCGCCGGAGAAACCGCAGCCCGTCAGCCGGGCGCGGGCGGGGCCGGAGACGGCGCAGCCCGCGCCGGCCCCGCCGGAGAAAGAGCAGCCGCTCAGCGAAGCCGCGGTGATACCGGAGAGGACGGTTCCGGAGGAGCAGCCGGAGAAGGACGCGCCGGTAACGCGCAGGTCCCGGCAGTCCTCCGCCAGCAGGGCGGGGCCCGCGGTACTCTCTACTCGCAGGCCGCGGCAGACGGCCGCCGCCGCCCCCGACAGCACCAGTCCCGCGCGGCAGTCGGAAATGGTCAGCGAGGAGGCCTCCACCCGGGCAGGTCGTTCGAAACGCAGGGCCGGGCCTCCGGCCGAGACGAAAGACGATCCCTCGATGTCCGCCGAAAGCCTGCCCGCGCCCTCGATGCCGCTCCCCCCGCCCGCGAAGGCGCAACCCCGGACGCGAAGGGCGGCGGGGCCGCAGAGCCTGACGGCGGGGCCGCGGTTGGCGGAGAAGGAGCAGGCTTCCAGCCTAACGCGGGCCCGCCCCCGGACGGCCAGGCCGGCGCCGCCACGGGAGAAGGAACAGGCGACGGCGGAGAAAGAGGCGCCGTCGCCGGCTTCCGCGGCCTGACCTGAGCAGCCCGAGAAAGCGCAGCCCCTCAACAGGACCGCGGCCCCGCCCGAGGCGGAAAGGCCGCCGGCGCAGTCCGAGACCGAAAGGCCGGAGAGCCCGGCGAAAGCCGAACCCGAGAGCTCTACGGCCGGGCCGCCGCCGGCGGAGACCGCGCAGCGGGAAAGCAGCAGCGAGGCCCCGTCGCAGGCGCGCGCGGCCGGGCCGGCCGGCGCCCCGAAGGAGCAGGCGTCCAGCGACAGGGCGCCGGAGCCGAAGGCCTCGGCGCCGCGAGCGCAGGAGGCGAACGAGCAGCGCGAGGCCGCGGCCAGGGAATGGTCCCAGGCGCTCAGGGCCGCGCCGCCGGAGTTTTCCAGAGAACAGCCGGAGAGCGAGATGCGGCCCCCGCCCAGCGCGTGCAGGCCGCCGAAGGAGGGCCCGCCCATGACGACCGGGGCCCCGGCGCCCCCCTCCGCGCGCAACTCGCCGTAGACCAGGATCTTGGCCAGGCGGCTGTCCAGTTCGCGCGGCCCCTCCCCGGCGCGCAGCACGGGAAAGAACCAGGGCTCCCGCCTGACGAAGGAGATCCGGGTGCCTGGCCGCACCGTCACGGCGACGCCCGGCGGGATAATGAGGTAATCGGCCACGGTAACCTCGCCGGACCAGGTCTCGCCGGCGGCCAGCCGGCCGCTCCGGACGAGAGGGCGCGCCGCGGCCGCCGGGGCCAGGCGCACCGGCGCGGCGAGCAGGGCCGGCAGCCTCGGATAAACGCGTGTCTCCCAGAGCAGGGCCAGGGCGTTGACGGCCGGCCGGCTGAAGGCCGGCAGGGCCGCCAGGGCGCGCAGCAGGTAATAAACCAGGAAGACGCAGGCCGAGAGCAGGCGGCCGGCCGCCCAGGAATAGGCCGCGGCGAGGGGCCACGGGACGCGGGGCGGGGACCCGCCGGCCAGGGCCCGGCCCACCGGCTGGAACGCCCGCGGAGGGAGGTCCGGCAGCAGATTGGCGTCGCCCTTGGTCAGCAGCAGGCGGCGGCCGGCCAGCTCCAGGTTGAGCAGCACGCGGTGCACCACGTAGCCGCCGGGGCGGGAGCCTTCCCATTTTACCAGCAGAGCCAGTTCCCCCGCCCTCAACTCCTCCGGCGGGCAGGGCTCGGCCTCCACGGCGTCGCCGGGCTCCAGCGCGAAGCGCATCGAGTGGCCGAGGACGGGGTAGGTCTTGCGCACCGGCGGGCTCCTAGCGGGCCGCCCCGCGCGGCGGCGCCGTCTCCAGCGCCGGGTCCAGCTCGTCGAGGAACTCCAGCGCCTTGCGGCACCACTTGTCCACGAAGACCTCGCGGTTCTTCACCGCGCAGGAATGGAAATGGTCGTGCCCGTCGAAGCTGGCGTGGTGCCGGTGCCAGACGAAGACGTCCTTGGCGGCCTTCAGCTTCCAGCCGGCCTGGCGCAGGCGCAGGCAGTAGTCGAAATCCTCGAAGCAGCCCGTGCCGAAACGCTCGTCGAAGAGGCCGACGCTCTCGTAGGCTTCGCGCCGCAGCATCAGGCAGAAGCCGACCAGCCGGTGCACGTCGAAGCGCTCGCCCGCGAACTTCAGGCGCATCGCCTGGGCGAAGACGCCGAGCGACGCCGCGTCCTTCTCCACCTTCGGGTCGAGCACCACCCGCTGCACGCCGACGGTGCGGTTAGTGAGCGGGCCGCAGGCCCCGGCCTCGGGGCTGGCGTCGAGGCAGGCGGCCAGCCCCTGCAGGCCGCCGTCGAAGAAGGCCACGTCGCTGTTCACCACGGCGATATAGTCGCCGGAGGCCGCCCGGAGGCCGCGGTTCACGGCCCACGAGAACCCGCGGTTGGTCCTGGAAGCTATCTTCACCGCCCCTTTCAGCGAGGCGATATAGCGCCTGGCCGGCGCGGCCGAGCCGTTGTCGACCAGGATGAGTTCATAGGCGCCCTTCGCGGTGCGCGCGAGGCTCTCCACGCAGAGCTTCAGGTCCTGCGGTGCGTTGTGGACGGGTATGACTACGCTGATCTTCTTCATGCGGCTCTCCTTGGCCCGGGGGCGGCGCCCCCGCGTAATATTATAGAATTCTTTACCGATGGAGAACCGGGTAAAAACCGCGCCCGCGCTGGCGGCCGCCGCGCTGGTCTTCTGCGCCGCCGCGCTGGTCCACCTGCCGTCCCTCTCGGGCAGCCTGCTCTGGGACGACGCGGCTTTCCTCGGTCCCGGCTCCTTCGCCTCGGACTGCCGCAACCTGCCCGCGGCGCTGTCCCCCGTCAACCTGGTGAAGGTGCTGCCGGTCCCGATGAGCTCCCGCCCCGTAGTGAACGCCTCGCTGCTGCTGGACGCCTGCTCCGGCGCCGGGCCCTACGGCCTGCGGCTGACCAACCTGCTGCTGCACGCCTGCGACTCGGCGCTGCTTTTCCTGCTAATCCTGACGCTTTCCGGCGGGCTCCTGCCCGCGCTGGGCGGGGCGCTGCTGTTCGCCGTTCATCCGGCGGCCGCCGAGGCGGTGAACGTGGCCGTCTTCAGGTCCCACCTGCTGGGCTTCTTCTTCTTTACCTGCGCCCTGCTCGCCGCCGTCTTCAACGCCAGGCGCCCGGCCGCCGGCAAGGCGGCCGCGGCCGCGGCCTGCGCGCTGCTAGGGATGCTCAGCGTGGAGACGGCGGCGGTGCTCCCGGCGGCCGCGGCCGCCGCGGTCTATTTCGATACCGGCAGGGAAGGCCTGAGGCGCTCGGCGCCGCTGCTGGCCGCCCTGCTCCTCGCCGCCGGCTTCTACGTCTGGTTCCGGGCCCCGCGCTCGGGCTACTCGATAGAAGGCGTCTCGGCCCCGGGAATAAGCGCTCCGGCCGCCGCCTACCCGGCCGCCCTGTTCCCGCGCGCCGCCCCCCGCTCCAGGCCGGCGCCCGCCATGCCCTGGAGCGGGGTGTATACCGACCGGGAGGCCAACCTCTTCACGATGGGGGGCGTCCTCTCCTCCTACGCGGCGGCCATGGCCTTCCCCGCGGGGCTGAACTCCGACTACAACCCGCCGGTCCGCGGGTTCTCGGCCGAAGGCCTGGCGCTGCTGGCGCTGCCGCTGGCCGCCGCGGCCGCCGGCCTCCTGCTGCTGCTCCGGCGCGACCTGGCGGGGCTGGGGATCACCCTTTCGGTGCTGACGCTGGCCCCTGTCTGGAACCTGGTGCCGATCTACAACCTGCGGGCGGACCGCTACCTGTATTTCCCGCTGGCCGGCGGGGCCCTGCTGGCGGCGGCCCTGCTGGGCAGGGCCCGCAAGCGCCCCGCGGCCGCAGCGGCGGCCGTTCTTACGCTGGCCTGGCTGGCCGGCCTCTCCTGGGCGACCCTGCGGCGCGCCCCCTCCTTCCGTGACGACGAAGCCTTCTTCTCGGAGGCGGTCAGGCGCGGCCCCGGCGTGCCCCGCGCCCGCGCTAACCTGGCCGCGGTCCTGCTGCGCGGCGGCGACTGCGCCGGCGCCCTGCGCGAGGCTGCCGAGGCGTCCCGCCTGGCGCCGGCCAGCGCGGGCCTGAAGCTTCGCCTGGCCTACGCTCAGGCCTGGTGCCGCCGCCCCGCCGACGCCGGCGCGACGGCGCGGGAAGCGCTGGCCCTGGCCCCGCGTTCCGCGGACGCGCTCTATCTCGAAGGCCTGCTGGAACTCCACCGCGGCCGGCGCGCGGCCGGGACGGCCCTCCTGCGCCGGGCCCTCGCCGAGGACCCCGGCCACCGCGAGGCGGCGCTCACGCTGCTGATGACGGGGACGAAGAAGAGCCCGGGGCTTTCCCCGGGCGATAAAGCGGACCTGGCGGCCCTGGCCGACCTCTATAAGGCCGCCGGCCTATCGTTTTGACCCGAAATTGGTGAACGTGAACGAAGACAACTGTACCGGCTTGAAGTTGAAGCTGGCCGACCGCATCCCCCCGCTTTCGCCGGCCTGTTCGTTGCGGCTGTACTCCTGCAGCCACGCCCCCCACTTGCGCGCGAAATCCTTTCCGCCGCCCACCCTGTAATACTTCCACAGCGCGTCCTGCAGCCCCTCTCCTGAGCGCAGCGCCTCGCAGAGGCCTTTGAACTGCAGCCGCTGGGAAGGACGGTAGAGGTAGAGCACCGCGCCGTAGGCCTGCAGGTACCAGTCGGCTATCCTGGCGTCGGAATCCAGCTGGTCGATCTTCAGGTCGAAGAAGCGGTCGAACGGGTAGCGGCGCGCCTCGGGGAAATAGGCGAGCGCCCTGCCCCACGGCCCGCCTTCCGGGAAGGAGGAGTCCTCCAGGTAGACGGCCAGTCCCTCGTTGAGCCATTGCGGCGGGTATTTCAGCTTCTCGGCGAAGTAGCCCTCGAAATAGAGGTGCCCCAGCTCGTGGGCGATGACGGCCTTGAGCTTGGCCGCGTCGCCGGTGTCGTAGACGACGATCGTCTTCCTGGCGGAATAGGCCAGGCCCTTCGACCATTTGGGCGGGGCGAACTCGCCGTTCAGGTAGGAATCCTGCGAGGCGTAGATGTAGATCTTCGCCTTCTCCTTTATCATCCACGGCGCGAACATGGCCATGCTCATGCGCATGGAGGCGTACATCCGCTCCATCTCGAGGGAGATGGAGGCCGGGGACCAGGACGACTCGTGGTAGATCTCGAAATGCGGCGAGGATTTGAGATGCCAGGCGGTGCGCGGCGCGGCGGGCGCGGCCGGGGCCGCCGGGGGCGGAGACGCGGGAGGCTCCGCGGCGAGGGCCGGGGCGGCTAGCAGGCAGCAGGTCAGCAGGAGGCGGCGCATGGCTGGTCCCCGCGGGCTACTGGTCTTCGTCGGAGGAGATCAGGAACCGCCGCATCCCGGAGCTGCCGCCTTCGGTGACGTAGCGCACCGACTTGGTGTCCATCGTGGTGCCGCCGTTGGAGGTGACGAGAGTCAGGTTGAAGTTCCAGGTGGTGAACTGCTGGGAGGAATACCCCTGTGAATGGACCTTCGCCTCGTTGGAGCGGACGTTGCGCGCCGCGAGCATATAGCGGCCCAGGACCCACTTCATGACCATCACCGCTATCATCGACAGGATGACGGAGAGGACGAGGGTCTGCAGCAGCACCATGCCTTTCCGGAGCCGGGGCGTCATAATGATAGTCTAGCAGAGAAACCGGCGAACGGCAAGGGCGCGGGGAGGGCGCTCACTGCACCGGGATGCTGGCCTTGACGGCGCTGGCAAGCGAGAAATCCACGTCGCGCTGGGACTTGCCGAAGCCGCGGGAGGAGGCGGACCAGTAGGAGCGCAGGCGGACCAGGACCAGGTCCTTCTCGTAGACGTTATCGGCGTTGCTGCGGCTGAACAGGGGCGGAATGACCACCGGGGCGGAGTTGTCCTTTATCTGCATCAGCAGGGTCACGGTCCCGCCCCCCCCGAAGCCGCAGAAGGCCGGGTAGCCGTTGGCCCCGTTCCGGTCCCAGATGGCCGGCGTCGCCGAGTCGCAGCCGGTGCCGGGAGGACCGAGGGGAATAAGGCCGGTATGGTAATACAGGGCCGTCACGCCCGGGGTAGTGGCGTCCTGAGCCACGCAGAAATAATGCCAGGCCGGCGGGCTCGCGGCGCTCAGGTAAACGCCCTGGATCAGCCGGGAAGAGGACGCGTCGGTGTTGACCGGGTAACAGCCGGTGTTCTGGTCCACGTTGGTCGCGAAAGCGAGGATATTGCCGGAAGCGCCGTAGATCGGGGTGTCCAGGCGGGTCGCCCCGACGAGGGTGTTCTGGATGGCCCGCATCGCTATCCCGACGTTGGTCTTTACGATGTTGGCCCGGTAGTTCTGGAACATGTTGCGGTTGGCGGTGGAATAGATGGTCGCCAGCGACGTCATCATGAACGAAAAGATGATCACCGCGAGCAGCAGTTCCGCCAGTGTGAAGCCGGGACGTGTTTTCATGGTCAGTCCGGGTAGACGAGATTGAACACCACCGTCTTGCAGGCGAACTCCCCGTTCGGGCCCAGATCCCCGCCAGCCGGGATCAGGCCCAGGCAGTCGCTGTTGGCAACCGTGTACGTAAAAGACGCGCCCGCGCCGGCCAGCGGCGTGCCGGTCAGCAGCGAGGAAATATCGTGAGGGCCCGCGCGCAGCGCCCAGGTGCCGGAGTTGTCCGCCGGCCAGCGGCCGGGGCTGCCTAAAGGGCCGGCCGAATAAACCGAGTTATAAGGGTCCACGCTCACGTAGCTCCGGAGCGTCTCCTGCGCGCGGCGCATGATGGCCGCCGCCGTGTCGCGCTTGTCGGCCTTCGCGCCTCCGACGAAACTGGAGAGGATGACGGAAAAGACGGCCGTGGTCGTCATGGCGGCTATCATGGTCGCCATTACCACCTCGACAAGGGTCTGGCCGGGCCTTCTCCGCGTCATATCAGAACTTGGGACAGCTCGGCGCGCCCCCCACCGCGTAGCAGCGGCCGCTGCTGTAGAACTGGTAGCCCCAGTTAGCGTAAGGGAAACCGACCCCGGACTTGCGCCTGGCGCAGGAGACGCCGGTCTCGCCGACGCCGCCGTTGCCGCAGCAGGGCCCCCCGGTGGCGCCGTTGCAGGCGTAGAAGTCGTAGGAACCGCCGTTCCAGTCCTGAGCGGCGACGTAGCTGCAGGCTATCAGGATGCAGGCGCCGGTGGCGGTGGTGCAGGTCTGGGTGTTGCAGCCGTTCGTGATGCCGCCGCTGATCGGGGAGCCGGGCCTATCGATGTTGTACATCCGGTTGGCGTTGGCGATCAGGTGGCCCAGCGCCACGGCGTCGCCGGCGCGGGAGGTCTCGATAGTCTTGTAGTAGTAGGGGATGCCCATCGAGGCCAGGATGCCCATGATCAGCACCACCACCATCAGCTCTATCAGCGTAAAGCCTTTTCTGTTCATTTTTTTCTCCTGCTTGCGGCCGCCCGCTGACCGTCAGCCGGCGCCGATCTGCGACAGCTGGAAGATGGGCATGAAGATGCTCATCACGATGACGGCGATCACGCCGCCGATGCCGACGACCAGGATCGGGTCCACCATGGAGGAGAAGCGGCGGATGAACTGGTCGATCTGCTCCTGGTAGTACTTGGACAGCACGACGATGATGTCCGGCAGCTTGCCGGACTCCTCTCCCATCCACATCATCTCGGTGACCATAGGCGGGAAGATGCCGGTCTTCTTGAAGGACTCCGAGATCGACCGGCCGCTGGCGATGTCGTTCTTGGCCTGCTTCAGCGCGTTCTGGAAGATCATGTTCTTCCTGAAGGCGCCCTCGAGCACCGAGACCGAGTTCAGGATGCTGACGCCCGAGCGGATCAGCGTGGCCATCGTCGTCAGCATGCGCTCGATCTGCATGCTGCGGATCAGGCCGCCGAAGAAGGGAATGCCGAACTGGATGTGGTTCCAGGTCAGCCGGCCCGGCGGCGTGGCGATATAGGCGCGGAAGCCGAAGATGCCGCCTATCCCGAGCACGATCATGAAGACCAGGTATTTGGTGATCACGGCCGAGACGGCCATGATGACGCGGGTGATCAGCGGCAGCTGGAGGTTGAAGTCCTTGAAGATGTCGGCGAAGACCGGCACGATGTAGACGATGAAGTAGATCAGCACGCCGATGGACATCGTCATCAGCACGGCCGGGTAGGCCAGGGCGGTGACGATCTTGGACTTGATGTTCTCCTGCGCCTCGTTGTAGGTGGTGATCTGGCGCAGCACGGTCGGCAGCTGGCCGGAGACCTCGCCGGCCTGCACCAGCGAGATCCAGATCTCGTCGAAGACCTTCGGGTGCTTCTCGAGCGCCTTATGGAGCGCGCCGCCGGCCGAGACCTCCTTGGTCACGGACGAGAGCACCACGCCGAGGGCCTTGTTCTCGGCGTGCTCGCTCAGGAGCGAGAGCGCGCGGACCAGCGGGATGCCGCCGCCGAGCAGCGTGGCCATCTGCTCGCCGAAGAACACCATCTCGCGGCCGGAGACCTTCCCCCCGCCGCTTATCTTCTTGATGTTGAGGATGCCCTTGGACTTTACGCTCTCGGACTGGATGGAGAGGATGAACAGCCCCTTGGTCTGCAGGGACTGTACCGCGCCGTCCTCGTCGTCGGCGTCCACGGCGCCGGTCGTGACCGTGCCCTGGGCGTCCTGTACGGTATAGATGAATCTTCCCATATCTCCCCGTCAGTCAATCTACAAAAAATACCGCGTCCGTTCCAAGCCTTACCGCTCGGTGACGGTAACGGAAAGCATGTCCTCAACGGAGGTCACGCCGGCCAGCACCTTGCGCCAGCCGCTGGCGCGCAGGTTCCAGGCGCCGCCCTTGGCGGCCTCCACGGAGAGCTTCTGCACGTCGGCGTCCCTGTAGATGATGCTCTTCATGGCCTCGGTGTTGAAATAGACCTCGTAGATGGCCTTGCGGCCCTTATAGCCCATGTTGAAGCACTTCGGGCAGCCGCGCGGCTTGTAGAAAGTCAGCTTGGTCAGGTCCGGCAGCGGGTTCAGCATGGACTCCGCCGCGAACTGGTCGATCTCCTGCTGCGAGGGCCGGTAGGGCGTCTTGCAGTCGGGGCAGAGCTGGCGCACGAGGCGCTGCGCGGCCAGGCAGAGCAGCGTGCTCGCGAGCAGGTACTTCTCGATGCCCATGTCCAAAAGGCGCGGCACGGCCTCGAGCGCGCTGTTGGTATGCAGCGTCGAGAGCACGAGGTGGCCGGTCATGGCCGCCTTGAGGCAGGCTTCGGCGGTCTCGTTGTCGCGGACCTCGCCGACGAGGATGACGTCGGGGTCCTGGCGGAGGAACGAGCGCAGGCCGCTGGCGAAGGTCAGGCCGATCTGCGGCTTGATCTGCACCTGGCTGATGCCCTCCATCTTTATTTCGACGGGGTCCTCCAGCGTCATGATGTTGATCTCGGGGGACTTGATCGTGTTCAGCACGGCGTTGAGCGTCGTCGTCTTGCCGGAGCCGGTCGGGCCGGTCAGGAAGATCAGGCCGTTCGGGGCCTGGGCGGCCTTCAGGAAGTCGTCCTTCTGGCGCTGTTCGAAGCCGATGATGTTGATGTTGAGCTCCACCGAGCCCTTGTCGAGGATACGCATGACCAGCTTCTCGCCGAACACGGTCGGGCAGACGCTGACGCGGATCTCGATGATGCGGTTCTGGTACTTGATCGAGAAGCTGCCGTCCTGCGGCAGGCGGCGCTCGGAGATGTCGAGCTTGGAGAGGATCTTCACGCGGGAGATCATGGCGTCCACGAGGTCGGCCGGCGGCGCGCTGCGCTCGTAGAGCACGCCGTCGATGCGCAGCCTCAGCGAGACCTTCTCGTCGAACTTCTCCAGGTGGATGTCCGAGGTGCGCTCGCTGATCGCCTGCTTCATGATGGCGTTGACGAGCTTGATGCTCTGGGCGCCCTTGGACTCGCCGATGATGACCTTGTCCAGGTCCAGCTTGCCGTCCGGCGTTATGACGTCGGCGTCGGACATCTCCCCCTGGCCCTGGCCCGCGCCCTTCTCTATGACCTTGTCGATCAGGTTGGTCTGGCCCTGGTAGAAGGAGTCTATGACCTTGAGGATCTGCGCCTTGGTGGCTATGAACGGCGTGATCTCCATGCCGGACACGAGCTTGATGTTGTCCAGCATCAGGATGTTGGTCGGGTCCGTCATCGCCACGGCGAGCGTGTTGTTCTCGATGAACAGCGGGACCACCGCGTTGTCGCGCGCGAACTTCTCGGGAATGGACTTCTCCAGGCCCTGGCCCTTCTCGGGGTTAAGGATCTGGTTCTCGCGGGAGGCGTAGGTGATGCCGAGCTGGCGCCCGAGGGCCTGCGCCACCTGCTCCTCGGTGGCGTAGTGGAGCTTGATGAGGACCTCGCCTATCAGCCCCCCCTGCAGTTGCTGGACCTTGAGGGCCTTGTTGAGCTTGTCCTCGTCGATCCAGCCGGACTGGACCATTATCTCGCCGAGTCTCTTGCCTGCCATAACGTCCTAGTCGACCAGTATGGTCGGGGTCAGGAACATGACCAGGTCGGTGTTGGTCCGCCTGGAACTCACGCTCGTGAACAGCCAGCCGATGATCGGGATGTAGCCCAGCAGCGGCACCTTCTTGATGGTCTTGTTCTCGGTGGAAGCGAGCATGCCGCCGATGACCACGGTCTGCCCGTTCTTGACGCGCACCATCGTCGAGGCGCCGCGGCTGACCGGGTCGTAGACGGTGGACCCCTGCACGGTGACGGCCGAAGCGACCATGTCGGCGTAGGCGGGCTGCACGATCATCGTGATGAACCCTTCCTTGTTGACCTGGGGCGTGACCTTGAGCACGAGGCCGATGCGGCGGCGCTCCACGCCGGTGGACTGCGTGCCGGAGGAGCCGCCGGCCGAGGCGACGGTGCTCTGCGTGCCCATCGCGGCGTCCTTGGCTATCGTGATCAGCGCGGTCTTGTTGTTCATCGCGACGATCTTGGGCTTGCCGAGGTAGCGGGCCTCGCCCTTCGAGATCAGCGCGCGGAAGATGGCCTGCAGCTGCGCGAGGCTGAAGATGCCGTAGTAGACGCCCTTCGAGCTCTGCTGGCCGGTGGAGAAGAGCGGGTCGATGGAGCCGCCGGAGCTGCCGCCGGAGCTGCCCGAGGCGGCGGTGCCGATATCCTGCGTGACCGGGAAGAACTTCTTCCACTGGTCGCCGGAATAGAAGCCGGGCCGCAGACCGTAGTCGGTCAGGCGGGCAGGGCCGGCGAAGAAGGCCATCTCGCCGCGGCTGCCGCCCCACTCGATGCCGAGCTCGTTCATGCGGTCGGTGTTGATCTCCACGATCTGGGCCTCGATCAGGATCTGCGGGGCTTTCTTATCCAGCTCGGCGATGATCTGCTCGACCTGCGGGAAGACCTCCGGCACGTCGGTGATGATCAGCGTGTTGGTGCGCGGGTCGGTGGCGAGCTTGCCGTACTTCTTGGAAAGCACGCTGCGCACGATGCCGAGGATGGCGATGTTGCTGTCGGCGCTCTTGAGGGCGTTGCCCTGCCCGCCGCCCTGCTGCTGGTTCTGATCCACGTTGGAGGAAACGTCCTGGGAGGTGATGGACGCGAGCTCCTCGCCGATAGAGGTGATCGGGATCAGCGGGATATAGTTGAGGGTATAGATCTTGGTGATCAGGTTCGGCATATCGGCCGAACGCTTCTGCACGACGTAGGTATTGCTCTTGCCGATGCGCTGGTAGGTCAGGCCTTTGACGCGCAGCAGCAGTTCGAGGGCCTCGCGGACGGTGGTCTTGCGCAGGAACACGGTGATCGTTTTGGATTCCAGGCCCTCGGTGATGATGAAGTTGACCTTGGACTGGGCGGAAACCACGTCGAGAAAGGTGGAGAGCGGCGCGCCCTTGAGGCGGATCGGGCCGATCTTGCGGTCGAGCGGCGAGACGGACTCGGCGTCCTCGTACATCGGGGCGTCCTTCGGCGCGGCGCCGCCGATCTGGACGGACTCTATCGGGGACCCCGGGGTCTGGGCCTGCGGCATCGTGGCGGGAGGGGCCGCCTCGGCCGACTGGGAGGCCTGGCCCTCCATGATCGGGCCGCCCTCGTCCCCGGAAGGCCCCTGGAGGTCCTGCGCGAAGTTCTTGTCCGCGGAGGGCACCTCGTCCTGCGCGAACAGGTACGAGACGGGAAAGACCACCTGTTCCAGCGCCAGCGCCAGCGCCAGCATAATTTTCAAGGTTTTCATAGCTCCTCCGTGAGGCTCCCTGACATTCATTATATGTTAAGTTCCCGGGCCGGGGCCAGAGCCGCTACCTGAGCACCTTCCGGAACCTGCGGCCCTTGTATTCCAATATGACGTAATTGGCGCCGATCTTAAGTATCTTGGCGCCCCGCACCGACTGCCCGGCGTAATACATGTCCCCGTTTATGATGGCCGCGTTGCCTATTATCCCCTGGAGCAGCAGGCGGCTCTCGATGGTCGGCTCGGAAGGACGATGTAAAGCCGCCAGGCGCGCCTGGCGGGCCGCCTCCAGGCGCTCCAGCTCGAGCTTTTTGATCTTGCTGTAGTCGGCAGGCGAAAGGGTGGGATCGCGGTCGGTCTTCGGGTCGTAGTAAGAAACCGGCTTAGGCGCGGTGGAGACCGCGACCGAGCGGGCCGGCGCGCTGGACTGCTGGACCTGCGCCGGTTGGGAAGCGGGGGCCGGCGGCTGGGGCGCGGGCTGCTGCGGCGCGGGCTGCCGGGCGGCCTGCTGCGCCGCGGGGCGGGTGGCGGCCGCCGGCTGGGAAGCACTCTCCTGCGCGGCCTTGGGGCCGGGCTGGACCTCGGGGGAAGGCGCGGGAGCGGTGGACCGGGCCGGCGGGGCGGCGGGCGCGGCCTTCTCGGAGGACGGGAAGATGTTGGCCTGCACCGGTTCCTGCGCCAGTTCGGAGGAGGTCTGCTGCCTGCTCTTGGTCCACCAGTTATAGAAAAGGAAAGACGGCACCGCCAGCACCGCCAGCAGCAGCAGCCAGCCCAGCATGGAGGTAAGGCTCTTCATATCAGCCCCTCCCCCCCTGGAACCGCGGGAAGACGGTGGCCAGGCGGAACGTGACCTTTACCGTGCCGGGGTTATTGGCGTCGCGGCGGGCGTCCAGCTCGATGACCCTCAGGAAGATCGGGGAATTCTCTATCTCTGCCAGCCATTTACCGAGCTTGGCGTAGGTGGTGGTCACCGTGACCTCGCGCGAGACCACCAGGAAATTGCCGATCTCGGACTCCTTCTGGCCGCTGACCCCGTCGAAAGAGATGCCGTAGGAGCGCGCCGTGCTGGTGATGATGTAGTTAAGCCACTCGTCCTTGTCCTTGAGCAGCGGCAGCCTGCGCTGGTAGGCGGACAGCCTGGTCTTGGCGTCCTGGTAATCGGAGGCGTACTGCGCCACCACGGTAAGCACTTCCAGCTTGGTCTTGGCCGCGGAGAGCTTCGAGCCGAGCGGGCTGTAGACGCCGGCGTAGAGCACCAGCAGCGTAGGAAGGGCTATCATCAGCGGCTTCTTGAAAGGCTCTATCCCCTTCTCCCCGTAGATGATCATGACGTTATCCGCCATGTCCTTGAAGAAGGACCGGGCCTTGGCCAGCAGGGAAGTTATGAGCGGCGTCATATCTAGTTCCTCTTGTTGGCGACGCAGGTCACCGAGAAGCCGCCCGGCTTAGGGGCCAGCGGGTCCTCCCCGGACGGCGTCGCCATCCCGGGCTGGGAACTCTCGGCGTCCGTAGTGCTGTCCATCCTCCCGGCCGGCGGCGTGAAAGGCTTGAACTCCGGCGTGGCCTTCAGGGCCTTGGTGAACGCGTCGACGGCGCGCATCTTGGCCTCGCCCTTGAGGAAGGTCTCCCCGACCAGTTTCAGCTCGGTGGAGGAGCCCATCGCCTCGGACACTCCCAGCGGGCTCGAGTAGTTGATATCTACGATCCAGAGGGGCTGGGGGATCTGGTCGGCGATGGCGGAAAGCTTGGGCGCCAGGGTATTAGCGTCCTGCGTGAGGGACGTGAGCATCTTGGCGTCCGCCTGTATCCGCTCTATCTTCGCCCGTATGGTGTCGGCGTCGCTGCCCTCCAGTTCCGAGACGTCCATCACCCTGGAGTTCAGGCCGACCAGGCGGGAATTGATCATCATGAGCCTGGCTTGGGCGATCAGCGCGAGGAGCAGAAGGAACCCGCCGAGCATGAAGGTGACGTTCCAGACGTAGGACTGCACCTGTTTCTCGAGCGCGGCGGCGGTGCTGACGCCCGAGACGTCCAGCTTCAGGCGGCCCGGGACCCGCTCGCGCAGCGCGGCGCCCGCCGCGAAGAGCCCGGCGGCCTCGTTGCCCTTCAGGCCGCAGGTCTTGGCGCAGTCCCAGACCTCCACGGCTATCGGCGCGGCTTCCTTCTCGGCGGCGGGCTTGGCGCCCTCGGCGCCGTCGCCGCTGAGCATGATCTTCTTGTAGTCCTTCCCGCCCACATAGCGGTCCACGAACTGGACCGCGCCGTTTATGTCCAGGCGGCGGCGGTCGCTCATAGTGCCGCCGGCGTCGGAATCCGTCTCGCGGTACAGCACCGGATAGCCGCCGTGGGAGAACATCATCAGCGTGGTGCCGGCGGCGAAATGGATGTAGCCCTTCGCGTCGTGATCCTGGGCGTCAGTAAAACCGAGCAGCCGTTCAAGGGAGACGGCGCTGACCTCCAGGGCCGCCAGGGTAAGCCCCGCGGACTTGAGGGTCTCGGTCAGGAACTCGACGCTCTTGCGCTGGGTCAGGCCGAACAGCACGCCCAGCTTCTTGCCGCCGTCCGCGGGCACGGCGTTGAAATCGTAGACGACCTCCTCGAAGGAGACCGGGATGTACTTCTTGGACTCGAGCGGGATCGACTTGCTCCAGAAACGGCGCTCGATGGCCGGCATCACGAAATAGCGGAGGATCGCGAACTGCGGGGAGAGCGTCACGACGGCCGAAGAGGTGTCCCAGGAAACGCTCTTGATGGCCTGCTTGAAAGGCGCCAGCCAGGGGGCCTTCTCGCTGAAGAACTCGTGGTTGAGGGACAGGGGGCGCAGCATCCCCTCCTTCACCGCGAAGCCCGTCGGGAAGGTAACGAGGTGCTCGGGCTCCGGTTTGGAGTCCTTGCCTATCTTCATCTGGGCGATCGAGATCTCCTTCGGAGAAACGTAGACGCCCAGAAAGGCCTTCCCTTCTGTTTTAGCCATAACTTTTAGATTTTAAATAATATAGTTGATATTTGTCTATTCCTTACCGGCAAGTTTTATCTCCACGATACTCTTCGGCACTTCCGAGACCGCTGAGTTGACCTCCATCCTGGAACGGTCTATCCTGTACTTTTCGGCCAGGCGGGCGGCGACGTAGTCGGCCCGGCTCTCGGCCACCGCGTCCGCATTCGCCTCTCCGGAATAGGCGTAGCCGGTAAGGATTATGGTGGCCATCGGATAGTAGCCCAGGGTCTCCGCCACCTGGGCCAGGCGCTTCTCGCTGGTGGCCGTCAGGCTGGTGGTGTTCTCCTTGAAATAGATCTTGTAGCTGACCTGGCCCGAGAAGGCCGCGGGCTGGGAGTCGCCGGAAGGAGCTTCGCCGCCGTTCCGCGGCTCCGCGGAGTCCCCGGCCGGGGGAGCGGCCGCGGCCGGCTTCTTCTTGCGGGTCTTGGCGCCCTTGCCCTTGACCCTGGCTGGAGCCTTGCCCTTGAGGGTCTTGCCTTTCAACGCGGCGCCTTTCCTCGTCACCGCCCTGGCCTTGACGCCCGAGGGGGTCACGGTCTCCCTGCGTTCGGCCGAACGCGCGGCGGGCCTGGCCATCAGCGCGGCGCGCTCCTCCTCCGCGGTGGGCTTGACCAGCAGCAGCCGGGACAGCGAGGTCTCCCTGCCCTCGATGTCGGAGGCGGTCACGGTGAACATGTACTTGCCCGAAGGGTAGGGAGCGCCGAAGAACTTCTTGCGGCCGTTCCAGAAACTCTGGTTGTACTGGGGGCCGGAGCCGGAGAATTCCTGGAGCTGGAGCCGGGAACCGTCCTTCTGCACCTGGAAGACCTGGAACTTCCACGTCGGGGAGCCGGTAGGGGGTTCGAAGACGGAGAACTCCACTATGGCGCCTTCGTTCTTCTGCACGGAGATCGAAGTGGGGTAGACGCCGAGAGAGACGCGCGGCCCCTTCGTCCTGGGGTCCGCCTCGTCCTTGAGTAGCGGGGCCTTGTCATAATCGAAGATGATGACCATTCCGCTTATATTGGTCAGTTCCCGGGGGAAGCTGACGCCGGTCCCGGTCAGGTTGACCTCCAGCCGGGACTTGGAGATGCCGCGGGACTCGAAATAGGAGTTCAGGGCCAGCGCCCGGCGGATGCTGCGGATCTTTACGTCGCCCTCCGCCGTGCCTTCCGGCAGGATCAGGCAGTTGGCCTTGCCCAGCGTGAAGAGCAGGCCCGCCAAGGCGGCCAGGGTCTTGTCGCTGCCGGGGCGGAAGGAGGTCTCTCCGGTGAAGAAGTAAGCGGGGTCCAGCGTCAGGGCCTTCGGCATCGAATCGCCCATATAGATCTTGACCGCGTTGCCGCGGCCCAGTTCCAGCAGCAGGTCCCTGCGCATCTGGGCGATCCGGGCCGTTATCTTCTCCGAAGCCCGCGCCTTCTGCGCCTCCCCCTCCTCCGCGGCGCCGCCCTCGTCCTCTTCCCGGTCGTCGCCGCCCCTGACGTCGTCCGCCGGGCGGCCCGCGCCCGTATCGCGGGGCTTCGCCACCGAGACCTCGTGCAGGGCGGACGGTTCGGCCCCGCGGTCCTTGACGGTATTGACGCCGGTGTTCATGCGCAGCGTTATCTTGGAGATGTACTCGTTGGCGAGGGCCTTCTCCGACGGCGTGCCCTTGACCAGGATATCCATGAACCTGTCCATCGCCTCGGTGTCCTGCCCCTCGTGGTAGAGGCGGATGGCCTGCTCCATCGAGCGGCTGACCCCGCCGCTGCGGCCTGCCTGGGCGGAAAGCTCCGGGAGGAACTGGCCGGTCGGGGCGAGCAGCAGGGCCAGCAGCAGGGCCGGCGTCGCCAGTTTAGGGGCATGGTATTTTCTCATTTTAAAAGCTCCGCGGGGCCGTACCGGGCCCTCCGCGTCTATATTCAACCTTTTCCTGTTTGCCTAATTATTACAGGATTGTTACAGGTTTTTGACCTGCTCAGCGCGCCGGTCCTTGCGAATCCGCCTTCAGGCGCGCCGCGACCGCGGAGTTGCCCGGCTCCAGCTCCAGGAAAGCGCGCCACTGCGCCGCCGCGCCTTTCAGGTCCCCCTTCTTTTCCAGGATAACCGCCAGCCCGTAGCGGGCCGAGTTGTCGGCGTAGTCCTCGGCCAGCACCGCCCTCAGGTCCGCGGCGGCCTCGTCGAGACGGCCGGCCTTGAAGAGCAGCTTGGCGCGCAGCGCCAGGGCTTTCACGTTGCCGGGGTGCGCGGCCACCAGCCCGTCGGCCGCTTTCAGGTCCCCCGGCCCGGGCGTCCCGGAGAGCGAGGCCGCCAGCCTGGAATAGGCGGCCAGCCAGGCCAGGTCCGGGTCGTTGACGGTCCCGAGCTGCCGCGAGACGCCGGCCAGGTTCTCGGCGAGCATGCGGTTCTCCGGGTCCTCCAGGACCCCCCTCCCGTAGGCGTCGCGGGCGGCTTTGTAGTCCTTGGCCAGCGTGTAGAAATACCCAAGCGTGTTCCAGAGATTCCCGTCGTGCGGGAAGACCCTGACCGCCTCGGAAAAGTCGGCGACGGCCTCCGGCGCGAGCGCGGCCTTCCCCGGGTCGGTCAGGTAAGCCTCGGCGAGCGCCTGCCAGGCGGTCAGGTTCATCGGGTTGATCAGCGTGGAGGCCCGCAGGTCGGCGCGGGCCTCGGCCAGGCGGCCCAGGCGTTTGAGAACTATGGCCCTGTTGAAGTAGATCTCGTCGTAACCGGCGTTGGACTTGAGCGCTTCGCCGTAGGCCCACAGACCTTTCTGCTCGTCCCCGGAGCGCACGTAGGCGTTGCCCATCTCGTAGTTGCTGTTGACCTCGCGCGGGTGCGCCTGCCACGCCCCGAACAGGCTCTCCGCCGCGCCCCGCGCGTCGCCGGCCCGCATGGCCCGGAAGCCTTCGAAGTAGAGGAACTCCCTCTTGAACTGGCGCTGCCAGAACCAGGCCCCGGCCAGGCAGGCCCCGAGCAGCGCCCAGGCGAGGACCGCTGAGAGGCGGGGACGGGCCCACGGCCCGCGCTGGACGGCCCCGGCCGTCCGCCGCGCGAGCGCCCCGGCCACCCACCAGAAGGCGAGGGCCGGCACCGCGAAATGCAGGGAAACGTTGAGCATGTTGTCGGCGAGCGCGCCGGCCAGCCCGGCCGCCAGCGGCACCGCCGGATAGGCGGCCTCCGGCCCGGCGGACCGGTAGAAGCGCAGGAAGCCGCCGAACAGGACCACCAGCAGCCAGAGGAAAGCCCCGAGGCCGAGAATGCCGGCCTGCGACCACTGCTCTAGGACCTCGTTATGCGCGTTATTGGCGTGGGTGCGCAGGCCGCGCGCCATCGGGTAGGCCAGCATCAGGCGCCCCTGGAAGAAGGGATAGAAGAGCTCGAACTGCCCCCAACCGTTGCCGAGCAGCGGGTCCTGCAGGCCCATCTGCCAGGCGCTGGTCCAGATCAGCAGGCGCTGGTGCAGCGAGGCGTAGACCCTGCCCGTGTCGCCGGCGAGGTTTATGTCGGACGGGGAATTCACGTTCGTCACCGCTTCCGAGACCCTGTCCAGCAGGCCCGAACTCAGGGGTTTGAGCGAGCTGGCGGGCCAGAAGAGCAGCAGCAGCAGCGCGGCGCCGAAGAAAGGGTAGAGGAAGCGCCTGCCGGCCTTCAGGGCCTCCCGGTGGGAGCGGAACGAGAACAGGAGGGCCAGCGCCGCCGCCGCGCCTATCCAGGAGGAGCGGGTCAGGCTGCACATCAGCATGCCCTCGTAGGACAGGACCGCGAGTCCGTAGAACCAGCGCTGGGCCGCGCCCCGGGCCTTAAGCAGGAGCGAGACCGCCAGCGGCAGCAGGATGACGACGTAAGTGGAGATGAAGTTCGGATTTCCGAACGTGGAGACGGAGCGGTTGCCGTACGGGTTTATCAGTTTCGCCCAGACCACTTCGACGTGGAAGTACTCGAGGATGCCGTAGAGCGACGCGATGACGCCCGCCGCGAGGGCCAGGTGCAGGACGTCCTCCTGGCGGCAGCGCCGGACCAGGGCCCACACGGCGGCGAAGCCGGCGGCCCAGACCAGCAGGCCGTACGGGTCCAGCAGCCGATCGAGCAGCCCGTTGCCGGCCGGAGGGGTGCGCAGGAACGGGAACAGCAGCCACAGCGCGCCCCAGCCCAGGACCAGCGCCAGCCACCTTCCGGCCCGGGGCTCCTCCTCCCCCTCGCCGGCGAAAGGCACGGAGTAAGAGAGGTAGAAGACCGCCGCGACGTTGATCAGGAAGAAAAGCCCCGCCTTGAGCCCTTCGGAGGCCATGGCGGGCCGGAAGAACGGGGCGTGGCCGAACCAGGACAGAAGGAAAGAAGCCAGGTAGATCAGCCCCAGGGCGGCTAAAGGCCGCGAGGCCGCGGCCCGCGGCAGCAGCCAGGTCCCGCGCCTGAGCGACGCGAGGAGAAAGAGGGCCGACGCGCCGAGCAGGGCGAGGTTGAGGATGACGATCTGCAGGTAGTACGGGTTGCGCGTGAGCCCCGTAAAGAACAGCAGCGGGGCGACGAAGAACGCCGCCGTCAGCAGCGCGGCCAGCAGGCCGCGCCGGACAGGGAGTTTGTCGTCCTGGGCCTGCATCGCCGGCTATTTCCGGGCCTGGGCGGCCGGCAGCCGCCCCAGGACTATGCCGAGGTTGCGCCTGGCCTGCTCGTAGGCGGGGTCCAGCGCGAGCGCCTTCCGGTAGCTCTCGGCGGCCTCCCGGTACTTACCCAGGGCGTACTGGACGTTGCCCAGGTTGGTGTAGGCCTCGGGCGACTCGTGCAGGTGGCCTTTGACGTAGCAGCGCCACGCGTAGATGTTGTTGAGATACTCCCGTTCCGCCGCCGGGAGGTCGCGCTTCATTATATAGGCCTGCGCCTTCCGGTAGTAGTTGAGCGGGTAGACCGGGTCGAGGTTCTCGTAGAGGTTCAGGCGCGCGAGGGCCTTGTCCAGGTAGAGCGCGGCCTCCTGCGGCTTGCCGGCCCGCATGTAGTACTCGTACATCTTCAGGTAGAGCGTGCCGACCTGGTGATGCATCTGCACGTAGTTCGGCGCCAGCGCCCGGGCCTTCTCGTAGGCCGCCATCGCGCGCTCGAAGTCGTCCCGGGGAACCTCGTTCCTGTCGCCCCACTCGGGGTGATAGCTCTTCTGCATGTTGAAGCGGTCGTTGAACACGTTGCCCGTGAAGTAGTAGGGCATGATGAAACTGGGGTTGAGCTTGTTGACCTTCTCGTAATAGCTGATCGCGTCCTCCCACTTGCCCTGCTTGGAGAAGTAGATGGCCATGTTGTGGTAGACGTCGCCCTTGAACCAGCCCCAGAAGTAGTAGATCGGGAACATGACGAGGATCACCACCACCGGGACCGCCGGGGACAGGCCCCGCAGCAGCACGTTGCCGAAGGCGTAGACGGCGCCGCCCACGCAGAACAGCATCAGCGCCCAGGAGATGTACCACTGCAGGATCTCGCCGGTGGCGACGTAGTTGCGCAGCGGGCCCTGCAGCCCGTCGAACTGGCTGAGCACGAGGAAAGCCGTGTAGAACAGGGCGCACAGGGCGGCGGCCCTGGCCGCCCAGAGCCCCCAGGAGAAAGGCGCGGGGCCCTGGTCGGCCTTGGGGGCGGCGGCCTCGTCCTTGTAATGCAGTTCCCACAGCGCGTGGCCGCGGGCCAGGTTGATGATGACGCCGGGCAGCAGGCCCAGGTAGACGCCCGAGGAGACGAAGCGCATGCTGACGTCGGTAAAGTTATGGATGAGCATGCCCAGCAGCGCGGTGAGGTAGCCGAGCAGGTCGTAGGCCACCGGCGGCGGCCTGGAGCCTTTAAGTCCTTCCGTCATAACGCCCAGCGCCCGGAGGCCCACCACGGTCACGAAGACTATGACCCACAGGTAGAGCCCCATGCCTATAAGGCCGTTGTCCATCCACTGCTCGAGGTGTTCCTCCTCGGCGTGGTCGGTCTCGGTGTTATGCTTGCCCTCGAGGTGGAAGATCGCCGGCCGGCGGTAGGCCGGGTAGATCACCTTGAAACTGCCCACGCCCAGGCCGACGAGCGGGTGGGACTCCACCATTTCCCAGGTGGACAGCCAGGTGTTGATGCGGAAACTGTAGGAGATGGGGTTGCCTATCTTGTAGATCACGAGGACGGCCGTAAGCGGCAGCAGCAGCGCGAGCCCCAGGAACTTGGGACGGCTGATAGGCAGCCTGTCGCGCAGGAAGAAGTAGCTGTAGAACACCAGGAACAGGAACGACGAAATGCCGAAGCCCAGCAGCGCGCCCTTGGTCTCGGTGGCGTAGAGGCAGAACAGGTCCAGCAGCACCAGCGGCAGCAGGAAGACCGAACGCTTCTTCATGAACTGCGTCAGCGCGATAGGGAAGATCAGCACCAGGAAGTTGCCGAAGAAGTTGGGATTGCCGTAGGTGGAGAAGATGCGGCGCCCGAAAGCCCCGCGCCAGACGAACGGGTCCAGGCCGGGCCCCTGTTCTTTCGGCGGGAAGAAGTGGAAGTCGAGGAACTGAACTACGCCGTAGAGGACGGCGATGTAGGCCGTGATGATCAGCACCTTCGTCAGGCGGTCGATGGCTTCGGTGGTGAACTCCCGCACCACGATCAGCGTGATCGACATGTAGATGATGTAGCGGACGAAGTCGTCTACGCTGGGGCCCTTGTAGGGCGCGTGCGTGAACGAGACCACCACGTAGAGCAGGTAGGCGAAGAACGGGGCCAGGAAGATGAAATCCTCGCGGCGGAAGGCGCGGCGCCCCTCGAGCAGCAGCAGCGAGGCCCACAGCCCTATCAGGCCGATGCCGCCCATCTGCAGCAGCGTGATCTTCACCTGCGCCGAATCGTAGGTGCGCAGGTAGAACGTGTCCGAGATCAGCAGGTACAGCAGCGGCAGCCACCACCAGATGACCTTGCGCGCGAAGCTGACCCCGGGCGCGAAGCTGACGTCGTCGAACTCTGCGGGGGACGGGATGTTTTTCTTTGACATGGTAGCGGAGGAACGCGGAAAGGACGGGCCAAACCCCTGGTTCACGGAAAGATCTTCAGCCGAGGATGGGACTCGAACCCACAACCTGTCGCTTACGAAGCGAATGCTCTACCATTGAGCTACCTCGGCAATGGAATATAATTATATAGTAATTTTAACGGAATTTCAAAACCCGAGGCGGGATACCGCCCCCCTCACGACGGGCTCCGCCTTGCGCCCGACGGGAGAAATTAGTAGTATTTCCGCTATTCCGTATCTTCAGGGAGGCTTATGCAGGCATTGTTCAGGAAGAAATCCTTGGCCGCGCTGATGGAGCAGGCGTCGGAGAAGGAGCATTCGCTCAAGCGCGCGCTCGGCGCGATGAACCTCACGCTGCTCGGCATCGGCGGCATCATAGGCGCGGGCATCTTCGTGCTGACCGGCCAGGCGGCCGCGCAGTACGCCGGCCCCGCCATCGTGCTGTCGTTCATCATCTCGGCCGTAGGCTGCGCTTTCGCCGGCCTCTGCTACGCCGAGTTCGCCTCGATGATCCCGATAGCCGGCTCCGCCTATACCTATTCCTACGCGACGATAGGCGAACTGCTGGCCTGGATCATCGGCTGGGACCTGATCCTCGAGTACCTGTTCGGCGCCGCGGCCGTCTCCGTCGGCTGGAGCGGCTACGTCGTAAGCTTCCTGAAAGACTTCGGGATCAATATCCCGGCCGCGCTGTCGAGCGCGCCGTTCGCGTTCGACCCCGCCACCGGCTGGGCCGCCACCGGCGGGATCATCAACCTGCCCGCCGTGCTGATCATCGCCGTGGTGACCGGCCTGCTGGTGATCGGCATCCAGGAGTCCGCCACCGTCAACGACTTCGCGGTGTTCGCCAAGGTCACGGTGGTCATCCTGTTCATCGTCTTCGGCGTCGCCTACATAAACCGGGCCAACTGGGACCCGTTCATGCCGGCCAACACCGGCACTTTCGGCCAGTTCGGCTGGAGCGGCGTCTTCCGGGCCGCGGGCGTGATCTTCTTCGCCTACATAGGCTTCGACGCGGTCTCGACGGCCGCGCAGGAGGCCAAGAACCCGCAGCGCGACATGCCGATAGGCATCCTCGCGTCGCTGGCCGTCTGCACGGTGCTCTACATCGCCGTAGCGCTGGTGCTGACCGGCATCGTGAAGTTCGACCTGCTCAACGTCCCCGACCCGATCGCCGTCGGCGTCAACGCCGCCGGTCCCCAGCTCTTCTGGCTGCGCAAGTTCATCAAGATAGGCGCGATAGCGGGCCTCTCCTCGGTGATGCTGGTACTGCTGCTGGGCCAGCCGCGCATCTTCTACGCGATGGCGATGGACGGCCTGCTGCCCCCCTTCTTCTCGAAGGTGCACCCGAAGTTCCGCACGCCGCACGTCACCACGATGGCGACCGGCGCGGTGGCGGCGGTGTTCGGCGGGCTGTTCCCGATAGGCGCGCTCGGCGAGATGGTCTCGATCGGCACGCTGCTCGCCTTCGCGATAGTCTGCGCCAGCATCATAGTGCTCAGGCGGACCCACCCGGACCTCGCCCGGCCGTTCAAGACCCCGCTGGTGCCGCTGGTGCCGGCCCTGGGCATCCTGATCACCGTCGGGCAGATGTTCATGCTGCCGCTGGCCACCTGGCTGCGGCTGATAGTCTGGATGGGCATCGGCCTGGCGATCTACTTCTTCTACGGCCGCCACAACAGCCGGCTGGCCCCCGCCCCCGCCGACGACTGGAACAAATAGCCGCCGTCCCGGCAAAAGAGAAGGGCCCCGGTTTTCGCCGGGGCCCTCTTCTTTTTCGCCGTACGCCCTTACTTCCGGGCGGCGGCCAGCATCGAGTACAGCTTGTCGGTAGCTCCCTTGATGCCGCTGGTGACGTCGGCCACCATCTTCGGGTCCCAGTCCTTCTTGTCGACGCGCAGGAACGAGGTCTTGTCCACGCGGTTGTCGAAGCGGCCTATCGGGACGTGGTACTTCACGCCGCCGTTGGCCACGGTGATCGTGCCGGGCACTTCGGAGGTCTTCTCGAGGTAGTCCATGTCGTCGCAGCCGTAGTCGTTGAGCATCACTTCCATCGGCACGCCGTGGTGCAGGATCGAGCCCGGGTCGTTCGGGTTGGTGCGGGCCGTGTTCTTGCGGCGGCTCTCCTCCGGGGTGACCCAGACGTAGAGGATCACGGCGCGCTTGAGGATCTCGGGGTCCAGCTCGCGCAGCGAGTACTGGTAACCGAGCGGGTCCTGCAGAGGGAAGGTCGATTTGTCCGGACCGCCGCGGGCGGCCTCGATGACTATGGTCTTGCCCTCGAACGAGGCGGGGTAGGCGGCGTGCTTCTCGTCGAGCATCGCCCTCGCTTCCTTTTCCAGGGCCTGGGCCACCTTGGTCCAGGTGTCCTTGTCCAGTTTCGCCAGGCGCGGGGCGAGCTTGGCCTTCTCGCCGGCCTTGTCGATGCGGCGCATCAGCAGGTCGGCGGCGGAATCCGCCTTCACGACGTTCTTCTTCATCAGGTCGTGGTAATCCTCGTTGAGGAGGTGGATCAGGGTCCCCCAGTCCTTGGGGTCGATGAACGGCTTGTCGCCGCTCTTGAAGAACATGCGAGCCTTGCCGAGCTTGCCGAGCTCGTCGTCGGCGCGGCGCATCATATGGACGTACGGAAAGTCGTCCAGCTGCAGGTTGGGGCCGATGTGGAATTCTTTCGTAAGCCTCTCGGGCTCGATGTTGGCCAGGAAGCGCCGCACTTCGGACTTGCCGGAAGCGGGCAGGGCCAGCAGGAGCACTATATCGAACGTATCGCTCATTTCTCCTCCTATACCGAATGGTGTCAGTAAATTCTAGACAATATCACCGTAAAAGTAAACCGCGCTTTATTTAATATAATCTCCTTTATCATGACACCTCTCGAGATCATGTGGCTGGTCTTCGGCGTCACCGCGGCATCGCTGTTCGCGGCCGACATAAAGCTCTCGGCAGGCCGCGCGCACGAGATCACGCGCAAGGAAGCGCTGATGCTCTGCGGCTTCTGGGTGCTGGTGGCCTCGCTGTTCGGCTTCCTGACCGGCTACATGCTGGGCTACGAGCGCATGATAGAGTTCTTCACGGGCTACGTCATCGAGTATTCCCTCTCGATGGACAATATGTTCGTCTTCGTGATGATCTTCGCCTACTTCGGCGTGGACAAGCGGTACCAGCCGAAGATCCTGACCTGGGGCATCATAGGCGCCGTCGTGATGCGCATGATCCTGATCTTCACCGGCGTCGGCCTGATAAAGGCCTTCGGCTGGATCATCTACGTCTTCGGCGCCATCCTGATCTACACGGCCTTCAAGATGTACTTCCAGAAGGACGAGGAGATGGACCCCGGCGCGAACCCGGTGCTGAAGCTGCTGGCGAAAGTCATGCCCATCGCCAAGGACGACCGCAGCGGCGACTTCTTCGTGCGCAGGGACGCGGTGCTCTACGCCACCCCCCTCTTCGCCACGCTGCTCGTCATCGAGACCTCGGACCTGATCTTCGCGGTGGACTCGATCCCGGCGGTGCTGGCCATCTCCAAGGAGGCCTTCATCGTCTACACCTCCAACGTCTTCGCCGTGGTCGGCCTGCGCTCGCTGTACTTCCTCCTGGCCTCGCTGCTGGACCTGTTCCGCTATCTCAAGACCGGCATCTCGGTCATCCTGTTCTACGTGGGCTGCAAGATGCTGGCCTCCGACTTCGTACATATCCCCGCCATCCTTTCGCTCGGCGTGGTGCTGGGGATCCTGGCCCTGTCGATGCTGCTGTCGGTGCTGATAAAGCCGGACGGGAAGAAAGCCTGAAACCGCCCTCAGAAAAAAAGCCCCGGGAGAACCCCGGGGCTTTTTCTTTATCCGCTGACCGCGCTTCAGTTCTTCTTGGTCTCGGCGGGCTTGGCTTCGGCGGGCTTGGCCTCGGCCTTGGGAGCGTCCTTCTTGGCGGGCTTGGCGGCCGGTTTGGCCGGGGCCTCGGGCTTGACGATGTCGAGCAGTTCCACGTCGAACACCAGCGTGGCGCCGCCGGGGATGGCGCCGCCCGCGCCCTGGTCGCCGTAGGCGGTGTCGGACGGGCAGACCAGCTTGGCCTTGCCGCCGACCTTCATCTTCTGCACGCCCTCGGTCCAACACGGGATCACGCCGTTGAGCGGGAACTCGGCGGGAGTGCCGCGCTCCACCGAGGAGTCGAAGACCTTACCGTCGGGGAAGGTGCCGTGGTAGTGCACCTTGACCATGTCGGAGGCCTTGGGGCTGGCCCCCTTGCCTTCCTTGACGGGGATATAGATCACGCCGGACGGCAGAGTCTTGGCGCCCTTCTCCTTGGCCATCTTCTCGAGGAAGGGCTTGGCGGCCTCCTTCTGCTTGGCCACCGCGGCCTCCTGCTTCTTGGCGAGGTACTCGTTGAGCTTCATGCCGTAGGAATCGTCGGCCTTGGCGGGCTTGCCCTCCAGCGACTCCGAGAAGCCCATGACGATGTACTTGGTCTCCTCGGGGGTGAAGTCGAACTGCTTGATCTTGGAACTGACGGCTTTGCCGAGGAAGTACAGGGTCTTCTGGTCTTCGGTAAGGTCGGTGTTGTCCGCGGCCAGCGCGGTGCCCGCCATGAAGCAGGCGAAAACAGCGAGAAGTATCTTTTTCATCTTAATCCTCCTGGGATCCACTGCGCATAATCTTACAAAATAATGGCCGGTCACTTCACGCGGCCGGCCCGCCTGAGCGCGGCCGTTATCCGGGCCATGACCAGCGGGCCCTTGAACGGCTTTATCACGTAATCGTCCGCCCCCAACTGGAAGGCCAGCTCCTGGCTCCTGTCGGAGCTTTCGCTGGTCAGCATGATGACCGGCAGGTCCAGCAGCCCCAGCGTTCCGCGCACGCCCTTCACCAGGCCGAGGCCGTCGAGGCGCGGCATATTGATGTCGGCCACCAGCAGGTCGGGGGCGGGGCCGGCGGCTATCCTGGTGATGGCCTCCTCCCCGTCCGCTGCCTCGAGCGCCTCGTAGCCGGCGCTTTCGATGGCCTTGCGCATGAGCATGCGCATTATGGCGTCGTCGTCGGCCACCATCACGCGCGGGCGGCGGGCCGGCGCGCCCGCCGGGCGCGGGGACGGAGCGGAGGCGGCCTCCGGGCCGGGATCGGCCTCGGGCTCGGCGCCCGGCGCATCCAGGTACGGCTCTATCTCCTTCAGGTCGGTCTCCCCCGTGGACAGGTGCCAGAGGGCGTCCTTTCCGATAGTCCTGAGGCTGCCGGACGCCAGGGCCCTCGCCTTAATGGTCTCCGCCGGAACTCCGGAATTGATGTGCTCCTTCACCTTGGCGTCCACCAGCAGCAGTTCCACGATGGAGGTGCGCCCGGAGTAGCCGGAGCCTTCGCAGGCCTTGCAGCCGGCCGCGCGGTAACAGGCGGCGCCGAAACCGTGGCGCGCCAGCTCCCTGGCGACGCCGGCGGGCAGTTCCTCCGGCGGGACCGGCCGCCTGCACTGCGGGCAGAGGCGGCGGACCAGCCGCTGCGCGGTCACGGCCAGCAGGCCGGGCGAGATCTTGAAGCGGTCCACGCCCATGTCCGCCAGGCGCGAGATGGCGGAGACGGTGTCGTTGGTGTGCAGCGTCGAAAGGACCAGGTGGCCGGTCATCGCGGCCTGGAAGGCCATGTCGGCCGTCTCCCTGTCGCGGATCTCGCCCACCATGATGATGTCGGGGTCCTGGCGCAGCACCGACCGCAGGACGGAGGCGAAGGAGAGCCCCTGCCGCTCGTTCACCTGCACTTGGTTGATGCCGGCCAGCTTGTACTCTATGGGGTCCTCCGCGGTAACGACGTTGCTGGTCTCCTGCTTTACCTTATTAAGGACGGAATAAAGGGTGGTGGTCTTGCCGGAGCCGGTAGGGCCGGTCACCAGCAGTATTCCCTGATGGGCGGAGACGCACCTGTCCAGCGCGGCGGCCACCTCGGGGGCGAAGCCCAGCTTCTCGAACGGGACCTCGGCGGCGCGCTGGTCCAGGATGCGGATGACGACCTTCTCGCCGTAGGCGGTGGGCAGCGTGGAGACGCGCAGGCCGACCTCCGCCGGCCCGATACGGACCTTGGTGCGGCCGTCCTGCGGCCGCATATGGTTGGACACGTCCAGTTCCGACATGATCTTGATGCGGGAAACGACCGGCCCGGCCGCCACGTAGCGCGGCAGTTTCATGATGTTCCTGAGCTCGCCGTCTATCCGGATGCGGACGTGGCTGCCCTGCTCCTCGTGCTCGATGTGGATGTCCGAGGAACGCTTGCGGTAGGCCTGCGAGATGATGGAATTGACCAGCGTTATGACCGGGGAGGAGACGGCGTCCGCCGGCGGCGCCTCGCCTCCGGTCCCGCCCACCACCATGATATCGTCGGGCGCCTCCACGCGGCTGAGCAGGTCGAAGATGACCTTGTCGGAACTATAGAGCTGGTCAAGGCAGCTCTCGATCTCCAGCGGGAGGCTGAACTGCGGCCTGACGCGCCGCCCCGTAAGGGCCTCGACGTCCGCCTGTGCGTTCAGGTCCGCCGGATCGTAAGTGGCCACCAGCATCTCGCTCTCGGTCAGGCGCAGCGGGACCAGGTCGTACTTGCGGCAGATCCGCTCCGGCACCAGGGACAGCGCGAACTTCTCCGCCCTGTCGGCGGAGAGCGGGACGTAGCGGCACCTGTAAGCCGCCTCCACGGCGCCTACCAGGCGTTCCTGCGTGACGGTCCCGGCCTCGATAAGAGAATGCGACAGGTACTTGCGTCGCTCATTCCTGAACTTCGCCACCTGTTGCGGGGTCACGCCGTCCAGCCCCGCGAGGCAGCGCAGGAGGCCTTCGTCCTTGAAACGCCATGAGGTGGTCATCGGACCTATTCTATAGTTATTGGCGGCCCATTTCAACTGACGCCGCGGCGGCGAGGTAAAGCGCGGCCGGAGAACCGTATAAAACACGAAGCCCCGGATCTTCATCCGGGGCCCGGCCTGATATTTCTTGCCGAAGGTGAGGGCCGCTTTAGAGCACGGCATAATCATGCCGTGCGCCCGATGCGTGGCAGCCACCCTCCGGGTGCCCGCTCGCCAGCCGCCATAAAACACGAAGCCCCAGATTTTCATCTGGGGCCCGGCCTGATATTTCTTGTCTCAGGTTCGAATTGCTTAAACTTGGTTGCGGGGGCAGGATTTGAACCTGCGACCTCAAGGTTATGGGCCTTGCGAGCTACCAGGCTGCTCTACCCCGCACATTTATTATAGCACAAAGACGTACGGGTAGCAATAGTTTTTTCCGGAATTTTCAGCCCTGCCGGTCAGACGGCCGGGAAATAGATGCTGAACCTGGTCCCCTTGCCGGGCGAGCTTTCGACGGAGATATATCCTCCGCTCTGTTTTACGATGCCGTAGACGGTGGAGAGCCCCAGCCCGGTCCCTTGACCGGGCCGTTTAGTGGTGAAGAAAGGTTCGAAGATCTTCCCGGCCGTCGTCTCGCTCATCCCCGAACCGGTGTCGCTCACGGAAAGCAGGACATAAGCGCCGGGCCTGGCGTCCGCCAGTTCCCCGCGGCCGCTCCCGTCCAGGGCGGCGGCCGAGACGGCGACCGAGAACCTCCCGCCTTCAGGCATGGCGTCCCTGGCGTTAGCCGCCAGGTTTATGAATATCTGCTCCAACTGGCCGATGTCCGCGTTGATCCGTCCGGGTCCCGGATCTATCTCCAGCCGCACTCCCCCGCCCAGGATACCTTCCAGGACCTTGCGCATGCCCAGCGCGGCTTCGCCCAACTCGACAGGCTTGAGCCTTAACGCCTGCTTGCGGCTGAAAGCGAGCAGTTGCCGCGTCAGCGAAGTCCCCTTGGCCACCGCATCCTTTATCCCGTCTATGTCGGACGCGTTGCGGGGGCACTCCGCGGCGGCCCGGAGCAGCGGGTCGAGATAGGAAGCGATAGCCCTCAGGATGGTCTGGAAATCATGGGCCACGCCGCCGGCCATCAGGCCCATCGCCTCCATCTTCTGGGCCTGCCTCAGCGTCTCGGTGAGCCTGGAGCGCTCCTCTTCGGCCTGCTGCGCCTCTATTACTCCGGCCAGCAGGTCGGCGATGGCGCCCAGCACCCTTACGTCGTCGTCTATCTTGACGTGCCCGGCCTTCAGGTAGACGGTCAGCACGCCCAACAGCCTTCCCTTGGACACTATCGGGATGCAGTAATGGCCGTGAGGCGTTATCCCCTCGTAACGGACCTCGTGGCGGGGATCCAGGTCGGCGGCGAAAACCAGCTTCCTGTCCCTGGCGGCCCGGCCGCACAGGCAGCGTCCCAAAGGAACTTTAGCGCAGGCGGCGAGGGTGGGTCCGTCCAGGCCGAACTGGGCCCTCATCTCCAGTTCCCCGGAGCCGTCGGCCGTCAGGATCGCGCCTTTGGACTCTATCGTCAGCCAGGGGATGGAGAGGATGCGCTTCAGCATCCGGGAGAGCATCTCCTCCATAGGGAGACGCTCGATGGCGATGGCCAGCAGACTATTGAAGACGGCCTTTATGTCGGCGTCGCGCTGGATGGCGTCGACCATGGCGTTATACGAAGCGACGAGCCGCCCCAACTCGTCTCGGCCCGACGGGCCGCCCACCCGCATCAACCGGCCGGCGGCCGCCTCCGAAGCCGCCTTGTCCAGGCGGATTATGGGGGCGACCAGGTACCTGCGGGCCAGGACCAGCATGAGAACTGCCGCGAGTATATCGGCAAGGAAGAGGTAGATAAGCGAGTTCCGCAGCCCCAGGACCATGGCGTGGCTGTGCGCCAGGGCGGCCTGGTAGGCGCGGTCGCAGGCCTCCTCCAGCACGGCGGAGCGCCGCCGCAGCTGCAGGCGGGAGGACCGGGAAGGTCCGTCCCGGCCGGTAAGGGAGGCCGCCACGAGGGCCTCGCGCAGCGGCTCCCATTGCGCTTCCACCGACGCCAGCGCCTTTTCCAGCTCGGGGGAAGGAGAATGACGCAGTACGCTGCCCGCAGGGGAAGTCCCGGCCAGGGCGGCCAGGTTGCCCGAGAATTTAGCGGCCAGCTCCTGCGCTTTGCGGCCGCCGGAAGCGGGCCCGCCCGCCGGGAGCTGCGCGAAACAGCCGATCTCCCCGGCGAGGAGGCGCTGCTCGCTAAGCAGGTTTATAGCCGGCAGCAGTCCGGAGGATTCCCGCTCCAGGCCGAGATAGAACTTGAAATTCACCGCCAGCAGGGCGCTGAAAAAGACGACCGCCGCCAGCAGCTTGCGCTGCAGCGTAAAAAAAGGCGCCCGGCCGTTCCCGTCAGATTCCGTCTTCCGCATAAGGCGGGAGGCGCCCCCCTACTTGGTGACCTCCAGCGTGTCTATGACCTCGCCGTCCTTGTTGTAGACGGTCATCGTGAAAGCCTTGTCAGCGACCTCGGCGTAGGCGAAGCTGTACGTCGGCAGGAACTTCTCGGACCAGTCCTCGTTGCGCCGCTGGATATAGAGCGTGCTGCCCCCTCCCCCCAGCGTGACATAGACTATCCCTTCCGCCTCGTCAGGAGCGCCGGCGCGCACCGGCGTCGTGCGCTCGTAGTCGTGGTCGTGCCCCTGGAAGACCAGGTCCACCTTGTATTTCAGGAAGAGCGGTTCCAGGGCCTTGAGCTCGGCCTCGGAAGTGCCGTGCGCCCCGGTGGAGTAGAGCGGCTCGTGCACCGCCACGAACTTCCAGGTCTTGTCGGTCCTGGCCAGGAAGCGCTCCAGCCACCTGTACTGCCGGGACCCCGGCTCCAGCGACGGGGCGAACTTCGCGCCGTCGAAGGCGTTGGCGTCCAGGACGAAGAAGCGGGCGTTGCCGACGTCGAAGAAATAGTAATGCGGCGGCAGCCCGGTCAGCGGGGTGCTGTGGAACGGCACGTAGTTGGCCCGCAGGAAACCGCGGCCGGCCGCGGCGCGGGCGTCGGCGCCGTAGTCGTGGTTGCCCAGCGCCTGAAAGAAGGGAACGCGGGCCTGCAGGCCGGCGTAGGGGCGGAAATACTGCGCGTCCGCGTCCGCGTCGAGGCCGGACTCCACCATGTCGCCCAGGTGCAGCACGAAGTCCGGGGAGAACTTGTCCATCTGGCCGGCCAGCTGCAGCTGCTCCGGGGTGCCGGAGCCGGAGTCGCCGAACGCCAGGAACGAGAAACGCGGCTTGTCCTCGTCGCGGAAAGTGGCGAAGGTCCCCTCGTAGGCCTTGTAGACGCCGGTGCTCTGGTCGGCGGGCAGGTAGATGCGGTAGCAGTGCGTCGTGTCGGGCAGCAGGCCGAAGAGCGGCGCCTTCTGCTCCCTGGCTGCCGGGAAGATGGTCAGGAACCGCTCGCAGTCCGGGGCCGCCCCGTACGTGACCCAGGCGGGCGTGGCCGCGTCCACCCTGAAGCGGACCGTGACCATGTCCTTGGCCATGTTCTCGAGGTAAGGCCCCCGCTCTATGCGGGCGGCGGCCGCCGGCAGGGCCGTCAGCAGCAGCAGGAGCGGCAGGGCGGCGCGCCTCATCTGCCTTTGGGGCCGCAGAAGAGCGGCGTGACCTGGAACTTGACCGCGTCGATGACGCCGCGGTCCGTGATCCGGAGCTCCGGGATGGGCGGCAGCGTCAGGAAGGCCATCGCCATGAAAGGGTCGGAGAGCCTGGAGCCCAGCATCCGGGCGGTTTCCGAGAGGCGCTTGAGCTTCTCGCGCACGAACTCGGAGCTGCGGTCGGACATCAGGCCGGCCACCGGCAGCGGCAGCGCCTCCAGCACCTGGCCGTTGAGCGCGGCCACTATGCCGCCCTGCATCTTTACCACCTGCACGGCGGCCGTGTACATGTCGCCGTCGTGCGTGCCGATCACCACGATATTATGCGAGTCATGGGAGACCGAGGAGGCTATCGCCCCCTTCTTCAGGCCGAAGCCCTTCACGAGGCCCTTGGCGATGCGGCCGGAGGCCATGTGCCGCTCGATGACGGCGATCTTCAGGACGTCGCGGTCGGTGTCCGAGGAGACGTACCCGCCGTCCTGCTTGACCTTCTCCACGGTCATCTTCGTGACGATCTGGTCCGGGACGACGTTGATGACCCGGGCGTAGTCCCCCTCGGCCTTCAGCGCGAAGTCCTCGTGCTCGATCCACTTCACGTTGACGGTGCCGCGGGCCTTGCCCTCGTAGTCCTTGATGACGCCCGGGGCGATGCGGCGGTCGGATGCGACGAGGCGGCCCTGCTTGAAGACCTTGGTGACCTTCAGGCCCTTCAGGTCCTGCAGGACCACGATGTCGGCCTGGTAACCGGGGGCTATCGCGCCGAGGTTCTTCAGCCCGAAGTACTCGGCCGTGTTGATCGTCGCCATCTGGATAGCGCGGATAGGGTCCACGCCGAGGCGCACCGCGGTGCGCACCAGGTAGTCTATATGGCCCTCCCGCTCTATGTCCTCGAGGTGGCGGTCGTCCGTGACGAAGATGAACTTGCGGGAATTCTCGGAATTGACGAGCGGCAGCAGGCCCCTGAGGTTCTTGGCGGCCGTGCCTTCGCGGATCATGATGTACATGCCGGCGCGCAGCTTCTCGCGGGCCTCGGCGACGTCGGTGCACTCGTGGTCGCTCTTGATGCCGGCCGAGACGTAGGCGTAGAGCTGCTTGTCCTTGAGCATCGGCGCGTGGCCGTCGATCACCTTGTTCTTCGCTATGGCGATCTTCTCCAGCACGCCGCGGTCGCGGAAGATCACGCCGGGGTAGTTCATCATCTCGCCTATGCCCAGCACGCGGTCGTCGCCCAGCAGCAGCGACAGGTCGTGCGCGTCCAGCTCGGCGCCGGCGGTCTCGAGGTGCGTGGCCGGCACGCAGGACGGCAGCATCACGTAGACGCCGAGCACGGCGTTGAGGCTGGAGGAGAGCATGTACTTTATGCCGTCCAGGCCGAGCACGTTGGCGATCTCGTGCGGATCTATCACCACGGAGGTGGTGCCGCACGGCAGCACGGTGCGGGCGAACTCGGGGACCTTGACCATCGAACTCTCGATATGGACGTGGCCGTCGATGAAGCCGGGGGCGACGTAGGCGCCTTTGAGGTCCACCGTGCGCTTGGCCTTGTAGTCGCCGAAGCCGACGATCTTGCCGCCGTGGATGGCCACGTGCGTGCGGTGGATGTCCCCCGAGAACGTGTTGATGACGCGCGCGTTGCGCAGCAGCGTATCCACGCGCTTGCCCCCGCCGGAGATCTCTATGGTGTTGCGTATCCTCTCAAGGTTAGCGTCTTTTTCCATGGCCGGTCCTTTTCGCCGCTTATTTTGATTTTTAATTCTACATATTATGCGCCCGGCGCGCAAAGCGCGCCCCCCCGCTATTTTTGTATCATACCTCGCGGCGGCCCCGGGGCCGCGCAAAACATGTTCAAGGTCCGACAAGTCTCGTTCATCGCCTGGCTGATCTCGGCCGCCCTCGCCTTCCTCACCGCGGGGCTGCTCCTGCTGATCTACCAGAACTTCGCGCAGTGGCGGGCCGCCGAGCTCAGGATCTCCCGCGTCAAGACCGCCGTGGCGCTCTACGACGACGTTTACGAGGAGGTGCTCAGGGCGGAATCCTCCGTGCGGGCCTATATCATAACCGGGAAGCCGGACTCGCTCAAACCTTTCGACAAGGCCTCCGTGGACGTGGCCAGGGACCTGAACGTACTGGCCGGCATGGACGGGGCGCAGGCCGGCGAAGACCGGCCCATAAGCGAACTTTCGGAGCTCGTGGGCCAGCGCTTCCGCCGCCTGCGGGACACCATCCTGCAGCGCCGGACCGCCGGTTTCGGCTCCGTGCGCCTCAAGGTCCTTACCGGGATCGGCACGGAGCTCACCGCGCGCATCGAGAAGAGCGTGAAGCTGGGCCAGGAGCGGGAACGGGAGTCCCTGAGGAACTGGGAACTGGAGGCCAAGGGGGCCTCCCTCCAGCGGGCCAGGCTGCTGACCATCGCTTTCCTGCTGGTGTTCCTCATCGTCACCGGCGCGCTGGTCTACTCCCGCTACTCGGCCCGGCGGCGGCAGCAGGCCGAGGCGCAGCTGGCCGACGAGCACGCCCGCCTGCAGAGCATCCTGGACTCGGCCGCCCACCTGGCCATCATAGCCACCGACCTTTCCGGGGCCATAACCGTCTTCAGCCGCGGGGCGGAGCGCCTGCTCGGCTACCAGGCCAAGGAGGTCCTGGGCCGCTCTCCGGAGATACTGCACCTGCCGGAGGAGATGGAGGAACACGCCAGGAACATCTCGTCCTCCCTGGGCAAGCCGGTCTCCGGCTTCGAGGTCTTCGTGGCGATGGCGCGGGGCGGCAGCTTCGAGCACCGGGAATGGACCTACGTCCGCAAGGACGGTTCGCGCGTGCCGGTGGAACTGACCGTGACCGGCATCAAGGACCACGAAGGCCGCCTGGCGGGCTTCCTGGGCCTGGCCGCGGACATAAGCGCCCGGCGCAAGTCCCAGCTGCAGATGCGCAAGCTCTCGGCCGCCGTGAAGGCCAGCCCGACGTCAATAGTCATCACGGACAAGAACGCCGCCATCGAATACGCCAACCCCAAGTTCTTCGAGCTGACCGGCTATTCCGAGAGCGAGGTGATCGGCCGGAACCCCAGGATCCTGAGTTCCGGCAAGCACACCAAGGAGCATTACAGGGAGATGTGGGACACCCTGCTCGCCGGCAGGGTCTGGAACGGCGAGTTCCTCAACCGCAAGAAGAGCGGCGAGCTGTTCTGGGAGCATGCCGCCATCTCGCCGGTCAAGGACCCCCGCGGCGACATCACCAACTTCGTGGCCGTCAAGCTGGACATCACGGACGCCAAGCTGGCTCAGAAGGAGATCGAGAAGGCCCGCGACGCCGCCGTGGAACTGGCGAGGCTGAAGTCGGAATTCCTCGCCAACATGAGCCACGAGATCCGCACCCCGATGAACGCCATCATCGGCATGGGCGGCCTGCTGCTGGACACCCCCCTCACCGGCCAGCAGCGCGACTACGTGAAGACGATGACCGGCGCCGGCGAGGCGCTGCTGGACATCATCAACGACATCCTGGACTTCTCCAAGATCGAGTCCGGCAAGATGACGATAGAGAACACCGATTTCGACCTGGCCGAGACCGTCGAGAGCACGGCCGACCTGCTGGCCGCCCGCGCGCAGGCCAAGGGCCTGGAATTGCTCTGCCTGGTGGACCCCTGCGTCCCGCAGGCCCTCTGCGGCGACCAGGGCCGCCTGCGCCAGGTGCTGCTGAACCTGGTAGGCAACGCCGTGAAGTTCACCGAGAAGGGCGAGGTCGCCATCGCCGTTCGCTGCGCCAAGAGCTCGGAGGCTTCCGCCACGCTGCGTTTCGAGGTGCGCGACACCGGGATAGGCATCTCGGAAGAGGGCCGCAAACGTCTGTTCCAGACTTTCTCGCAGGCCGACACCTCCACCACCCGCAAGTACGGCGGGACCGGGCTGGGACTTTCGATCTGCAAGAAGCTCGTGGAGCTGATGGGCGGCGAGATAGGCGCGGAGAGCGCGCCGGGCCGCGGCTCCACTTTCTGGTTCACTCTCCCGTTCGACATCCGCTCCTGCCGGCCCGCTCCCCGCCCGCCGCGGGCCGAAGTGGCCGGAGTTAAAACGCTCGTAGTCGACGACAACGCCGCCAACCGCGAGCTCGTCGGCCGCTACCTCGAGCTCTGGAAGATGCCGGGCGCCTTCGCGGCCTCGGGCGAGGAGGCCCTCGCGGCCCTGCGGGAGGCGGCGGCCGGCGGGGCCCCGTTCCGGCTGGCCGTGCTGGACATGCAGATGCCCGGCATGGACGGCCTGATGCTCTCGCGCGCCATAGGGGCCGACCCCGCCATACCGCCGCTGCCCAGGCTCATGCTGACGTCGCTGGGCGGCATGCTGTCCCAGCCCGAGCTGAAGGCCGCCGGCGTTCATTCCTGTCTTACGAAGCCGCTGCACCCGACCGCGCTGCTCAAAGCCATAGGCGCGGCGCTTTCGGGCGGCGCCCCCGCCTCCCCCCCCGCCGAGCCGGCCGCCGAGGCCGCGCAGGCAAGCCGCAACCCGTACTTCAGGGTACTGGTGGCGGAGGACAACACCGTCAACCAGAAGGTCGCCATAATGCAGCTGGCCAAACTGGGCTACGAGGCGGACGTGGCCGCGAACGGCCAGGAAACTCTGGACGCGCTGAAGCGACGCCCGTACGACCTGGTACTGATGGACTGCCAGATGCCCGAGATGGACGGCTACCAGGCCGCTGCCGGGATACGCAGGCTGGAGGAAGAACAGGGCCTCCAGCGCATCCCTATCGTGGCCATAACGGCCGGTGCCATGAAGGACGACGCCGCCAAGGCGCTGGCCGCCGGCATGGACGCCTACCTGGCCAAGCCGGTCCGCCTGGAAACGCTCGCCGGGACCCTCGCCCGCTGGGACGCCGTCCTGGACGGCCCCGCCGTAAAGGCGCTCAAGGAACTGGCCGGCCCCGAGAACCCCGGCTTTTACTCCGATCTCGCCGCCGCCTACCTGAAGGACCTGCCGGGACGGCTCGCCGCCATAAAGGAGGCCGCGGCCTCAGGCGACGCGGAAGCTCTGCGCCAGGCGGCCCACGCCCTTAAGGGCAGCAGCGCCAACGTCGGGGCGCTGCGCCTCAACAAGATCTGCCGCGCGCTGGAGGCCGCCGCCCGGGCGGGTTCCGCGCAGACCGGAGAGCTGCTGGCCGCCCTGGAGACGCAAGCCCCGGCGGCCCGCGCCGCGCTGGAGGCGGCCGCCGCCGAAAAATGATCGAACTCCTGCACACGGCCCAGCCTTACCTGCCGCTGGCCCTGCTGGTCTTCCTGGCCGGCTTCGTCGACTCGATGGCCGGCGGCGGCGGCCTGATAACGCTGCCGGCCTACCTGGCCCACGGCCTCTCCCCGGCGCTGCTGCTGGGCACCAATAAACTTTCCTCTTCGATGGGCACCGCGGTGGCCGCGGGCAGGTTCCTGCGCGAGACCCGCACCCGGGCCGACCTGCTCTTCATCATGGCCGCCGTCGGGGCCGTAGGGGCCTTTTTAGGGGCGAGGGCGGTCTCGCTGGTGCCGCCGGAGGCGGTCCGGTACCTGCTGATAGTCCTGCTGCCGCCGGTCGCGGTCTTCCTCGCGGCGCGGAAAGGCTTCGGCTTCTCGGACACCAGCTCGCGCTTCTCCGAGGGCGCGCTGCTCTCCCGCTCCTGCCTGATAGCTTTCGGGATCAGTTTCTACGACGGGCTGCTGGGGCCGGGCACGGGGACCTTCCTGGCGCTGGCCTTCTCGCGGGCCTGCGGCTACGACCTGCTGCGCTCCACCGCGCTGGCGAAGCTCTTGAACCTGGTCTCCAACCTCGCCGCGCTGGCGACCTTCCTGGCCCTGGGCAGGGTGGACCTGCGCCTCGGCCTGGCCATGGGCGTGGCCGGCATGGCCGGCAACTACGCCGGCGCCCACGTCGCCCTCCGGAAAGGGGCATGGGCCATCCGGCCGATGCTCTTCCTGGTCTCGGCCTCGCTGCTCGGCAAGATAGTCTGGGATATGCTGCGCTAGGCTAGCGCAGCATCGCGATCAGTCCGAAGCGCCCCGTCCTCTCCCCGTCCCTCCGCCAGGAGTAGAACATCTCCTTCTCGTCGTAGGTGCACAGGTGCATGAACTCGTGGTCCGTCACGCCCAGCCGCTCCAGCTGGACGCGCAGCAGCTCGCGCAGGCTGAAGAAATGAACGCCGTCCTTCATCGTCAGGAAGCGGCGGTCGGCCCCGTCCGGCCAGAAGGTCTTTAGCTTCTCCAGGAAGTCGGCCCGCACCGGGTAGCGGGCGGCCGAGATCATCGGCGAGATCCCGGCGGTCACGTCGGAGGGCTCGGTGCCGAAGCGCAGGCGCATGACGCCCAGCGCCGCGGCGTGCACGCCCAGCAGGGCGCCGCGCCAGCCGCTGTGGGCCACGGCCAGCACGTTGCGCCTGCGGTCGTAGAGCGCGGTCAGGGCGCAGTCCGCCGACAGGGCCAGCAGCGGCACGCCGGGTACGGCGGTCACCAGGGCGTCCGTGTTGTCGGGAGGGACGCCGCCTCCCCCTTCCGCCACGGCCACGTTGGCGGTATGCCGCTGGCGCATGCGCTCCAGGCGGGCGGGTTCCGCCCCGATGGCGGCGCAGAGCAGTTCCAGGTTGCCGTCCACCTTCTCCGGGTCGTCCCCGGTGCCGGGCCCGAGGTTCAGGCCGGCGTACGGGCCGGAGCTAAGGCCTCCGGCGCGCGTGGAGACGGCGCAGGTCACGCCGTCGGCGCCCCTGAAATTGTCGAACTTCAGCAGCTTCAGCCCGTTCCTGTCTTCTGAGTACATATCCCCTCCCCGCGGCGCTTTCCAGGGCGCCCGGAAGATTTATATCATGCTCGTATGCCCGGCAAGCCTACTTTCAGGTTCGTGACCGCCCCTTCGCCCGGGACCCTGAAAAGGATTATAACACTTTACCGCGCCCACGGCTGGTGGAAGCCGGGAGACACCCCGGCCGGCCTGCGGCGCCTCATCCGCGGCAGCCACTGCTTCGCGGTGGCCGAGCGCGGGGGCGAAGTGGTCGGCATGGCCCGCGCCATCAGCGACCGCGCCAGCGACGCCTACATCCAGGACGTGGCCGTGCTCGAGAGCGAACGCGGCCGCGGCACCGGCCGCCGGCTGGTGCGCGCCGTGCTGGCCCGCCTGCGCCGCGACGGGATAGGCTGGGTCGCCCTGATCGCCCAGGACGATTCCCACCCTTTCTACCGGAAGCTCGGCTTCCGCCGGCTGGGACGGGCCCTGCCGATGCTCTCCAAAGGCACCCATGTTTAACCGTCTCAAGCCCGAGGATTACCCCTCGATAAAGAAGTTCTTCGACAAGCACCGCTACCCGCTGTGCGAGTATTCCCCCGCCACGATAGTGGTCTGGAACCGCTGCCTCTACGAGGTGGGCTGGCGGATAGACGGCGACCTGCTGCTGATCGCCGAGACCGACATCGAGCCGCCGTCGGAGAAGCGCCTGCTGATGCCGGTGCCGTGCCCTTTCCGCGAGCTCGAGCCGCGCGAGCTCGCCGACGTCGCCCGCCGCCACCGCCATACCCGCTATTATTACGTGCCGCAGGACTACTGCGAGCGCCACCGCTCCGCTCTGGAGGAGCTCTTCACCGTGGAGGAGCAGCAGGGCTACAAGGATTACCTCTACCGGACCTCCGACATGGCCGGCCTGGCCGGCCACAAGTATTCCAAGAAGCGCAACCTGATAGCGCAGTTCAACAAGCAGACGGCCGCGCTGAAAAAAGTGAAGGTGGAACCGCTGACCAAGGCCAACAACGGCGCCTGCCTGAACCTGCTGGACCGCTGGGCCAGGGACCCCGAAGTGGGCGCGCGGCTGGACATGCTGAACTGCGAGCGCAAGGCCATCGTCACCGGGTTAAAGCACTTCGAGCTGCTCGAGATGAAGGGCGTGCTGGTCCGCATCGACGGCGAGATCTCCGGCTTCGCCTTCGGCTCGCGCCTCTCCGACGGCGTCTTCGTGCTCAATTTCGAGAAGGCCCTCGACGACGTGAAGGGCCTCTACCAGTTCCTCGACAACGAGCTGGCCAAGCACCTGCCGCACGGCTACTCCTTCATCAACAAGGAGAGCGACCTCGGCAAGCCCGGCCTGGTCAAGGCCAAGGAATCCTACTACCCCGCCTTCACCATCAAGTCCTACTCGCTCACCCTTAAATAGCGCCCCCGGGGCGGCTATTAGAAAAAGAAAAGGCCCGGGGAGTCCCGGGCCTTTCTTGCGCGGCCTGGCCGCTCAGATGTTCTTGTAGGGATTATCGGTCACGCTCAGCAGGTAGACGGCCGCCTTGATATTGCGGTCCGCCGCCCCGTTGATGATGGCCGCACCCGGGTAGAAGCCGCGGCCTTCCAGCTCGAACGTGAAGGCCAGCACGCCGGTGGCGGCGTAGGCCCAGTCGCAGCTGTCGCCGGTGGCGATGTACATGTCGCTGGACTTCAGCGACTCGTAGCCGGTCAGCTTGGCCATCTCGCCCGCGATCTTCACGAAAGCCTGCTTGTCCTTGGCGTTGGGCACGTCGGCCTCGTTGCCGCCCCACGGGTAGAGGATCTCGCTCGCGTAGGAGTGGTAGCTGATGTGCGTCTTGATGTTGCGGCGCGCCTCGAAGAAACGCTTGATGGCCTGGCTCTCGGGCTCGGAGAAGGCCTTAGGGCCGCAGTAGGTGTCGGAGTTCGGGTACGTCGAGGCCCCGGACTCGCACCACCAGGAATCGAAGTTGCGGTTGAGGTCCACGCCCCGCGACTTGTCGCTGTTGACGCTCATGTTCTTGCGGTAGTACTGGTAGCTGCCGCTCTTGACGTCGTACTCCACGCCGTCGGGGTTGCCCATCGGCACTATGTAGATGTCGAGCGTGGATATATATTTCTTGACGTCGGCGTCGTTGCGGTGGTCCATCAGCCAGGCGGCCAGCAGCAGCGGCACCTCGTTGGCCAGGTGCTCGCGGGCGTGGATATTGCCCAGGAAGAAAGCCCCCGGCTTGGAGCTGGGCGCCGTGCCCTTGGCGCTGGAGTTGATGCGCAGGCACCAGATATCGCGGCCCTCGGTGGTCTTGCCGATGGAGAAGACCGAGGCGATGTCGGAGTTCTTGGCGGCCAGCGAGTTCAGCAGGTCGGTCGTCTCCTTGTAGTTGTGGTAGGCGGAGTCGGCCGAAGGGAAATCCTTGTTATAGCCGCCCGCCAGCGCGGAGGCCGGCACCTTGGAGACCAGGGTGAAGGCCTTGGAGGAGAGCTGCGCCATCGTGTAGGGGCCGGCGAAGCCGGAGACCCTGTCCTTGCTGATCTCCACGATGTCCATGCCGGCTTCCAGCAGGCGGGTACGGGCGTGCTTGTCGGCGGCCAGCACCGTTACCCAGTAACGCCCCTCGTCCGCGCCCGGCAGGGTGGACTTGGAATAGGAAGGCTCCGGGGCTATGTCGGCCGCGGGCACGCTCAGCTGGGCGAGCAGCTGGGAATAGGAGACATTGTCTTCGGCCTGGAGCGGCGCCGCGAAATAAGCGGCCTGGAGGAGCAGGGAGACGAGGAGCAGTTTCTTCATGCTGAAAATCCTTGTTGACTATAATCAACTACTTATTAATTATAGGCCCGAAAGGTAAAACCCGGCAAGGCCAAAAGGCCTATATGGATATAGGCCCTAGGACCTATGACGAATGTCAAATAAGACCTTTAAGCCCGAGCAGGCAGAACCAGAGGCCGGCCACCAGCAGGGTGAGGCGCCCGATCTCGTTGGCGCGCCGGCCCAGCCAGGGGGTCCCCAGCAGGACCGGGGTCAGGAAAAGGGTAGTGGAAACGAAGAAGCCGCCGAAGTAAGCGAAGCCCTTCGGCAGGTCGGCCAGCCCGACCAGCCTAAGAAAGCCGGCGGCGAAAGGCGGGCAGATGTTAATTCCGGTGGCGAAGCCCATAGCCAGCGGCAGCCTCTTGAGGGCCGGGGAAAGCCCGCGCTCGAGAGCGCAGAGAGCCTTCCCCCCGCCGGCCGTCCGCAGCAGGGCCAGGGCCGTCATCAGCAGGCCGCAGGCCAGCAGCGAGGCGGGCACCGCCCAGCCGGGCAGCGCGTACCGGCCGGCCCGGCCCGCCAGCGTGGCCAGCAGCGCGAAGAGCGCGTAGGCGGCCAGGCGGCCGCCCGCGAAACGCAGGAAGATCAGGAGGTTGGGCTTCCAGGTCCCGCCGCCCTCGGCCAGCATGTACGGCGCCAGCAGCGGCAGGCAGGAGGCGAGGCAGTAGAAGCCGGTGGAAAGCCCCAGCAGGAAGCCTTCGGCGAAAAGTGCCGGCATCTCGGACCGCTGACGGCGCTAGATGTTGACGGCCCGGTTGCAGCGCTTGCACCAGCCGGCGTTCTTGCCGAAGTTGTTCTTATGGTTGAGCGCGACCCCGTCCTTGCAGCCCGGGCACCTCACTTCCATTCCGGAGAGGTCAAGCTTGGAGTAATCCTTCTCGAAGATCTCCTTGCTAGTGTAGCGCGGTTCCAGCCATTTCCCGTCTTTCATTCTTCCATCCTTTTAGCGGGCCAGCGCGCCGATCACGTCCTTCAGCGCTGCCGGCGCCCACAACGAAGAGAATACGGCCCCCAGCGTCAGGGCCGAGTACACGTAAAAATTCTGCGCGGTCAGGAAACCGGCCAGGGCGCCGCCGCCGGGGAGCTCCAGCCCGAAGAGGGTATAGCGCAAGCCTCCGGCGGGGCAGGCTTCCACGCATTCGCCGCAGAGGTTGCAGTAGGCGAGGACCTCGGCCCTGCCTCCCGGCCCGCTCTTTATGGCCGACATAGGGCAGACGCGCGCGCAGGCGCCGCAGCCGGAACAGGCCTCGGCCGGCGTCACGCGGAAAGGGTTGATCCGCCCCCAGAAGGCCTGCCAGGCGGCGAACGGGCACAGGTAGGAGCAGAAGACGCGCTTCTTGGTGAGCAGCGGCCCGAGCGTCAGCGCCGCCAGCGCCAGGCCCATCAGGCCGTACTGCAGCGCCCTCGTCGAGCGCTCGGCGTCCAGGAACTCCCCCGTCAGCTTGAACGGGCAGAGCCACAGACAGTAGACCGGCAGCATATAGGCGAAGGAGGCCAGCAGCAGGAAGACCAGCAGCGCGGCGGGCAGGTCCCTGAACCTGGCGGCCCAGGCGCCGGGCTTCAGCAGGGCGCGGCGCGGCAGCGCGCGCAGGCCGTCGTCTATCCCGCCGTAGAAACAGGCCCAGGAGCACCAGCCCCTGCCTATCGCCAGCGTCACGAAGAGCCACGCCGCGCCCAGCGTCAGCGGCCCCCACAGCTTCCAGCCGCCGCTCATGAAGGCGAGATACTGCTGGTAGAGGTAGCCGGTAAAGTAGGGCGCCATCGCTATATGGCAGAAAGGGGCGTCCTTGGAGCAGGTGACGTTGAAAACCTTGTAGAGCATCCCCAGCTTGAAGTGGACCAGGAAGGCCAGCGCGGAGACCGAAAAGAATATACGCCGGAAAAAGGAGACCCTGCCGGTGTAAACGATGGCCGCGCCGATGCCGGCGGCGAAGAGCGCCCAGGGCAGCGCGTAGCGGGCGCCGGGACCGGCCGCGGCTATGCGCGAGGAAAGGAAAAAGACCGGCAGGAAGAGGAGCGCCCCGAAGACGCCCGCCCCGACAGTTCTCCCCCTGACGTTGCCCGTGCCGGTCATGGTATATTATGATATAAAATCGATGGCGCTCTTCCTACTCTTCGGCCTGGCCTCGCTGCTGGCCCAGACGCTGCTGCTGCGGGAGATCTCGCAGGTCTTCGCGGCGCACGAGCTCTCGCTGGCCGCGGCGCTGGCGGCCTGGCTGGTCTGGACCGGCGCCGGGGCCCGGCTGGCGCGCGGCGGCGAGCGGGGCTTCGCCGGGGCGGCGCTGCTCTTCGCCCTCGCCGCGCCGCTCAACGTTCTCGCCGTGCGCCTGGTACCCGGCGCGCTGCCCGCCCTCTACCAGCCGGGGCTTGCCGCCATGCTGGCCGGCCCGGCCCTGCTCTGCCTGCCCGCCGCGCTCGCGAACGGCTTCGCCGCAGGCCTGGCGCTCGGCGGCAGGCCGGCGGCGTTCTACGCGGCCGAGGCCGCCGGGTCCGCGGCGGCGGGCGCTTTCACGGTCCTCTATTACCATCTTTTTCCCGGCGTGGAGCCGGTGCTGGTGCTGGCAATACCGGCGCTGGCGCTGGCGGCGGCCTGGGCCGCCCTGCGGCCGCGCTCGCCCCGCAAGGCGGCGGCGGCCGGCTTCGCGGTCCTGGTCCTGGGCGCGGCGGCTGCCGCGGCCCCGCGGCTGTGGACGCTCAAGCCGCCCGCCCCGCCGCCCGTCGGCACGGTCCAGACCGAGGGTTCCCGTCTCTCCGTGACGGCGGACGGCTCCGTCTACGAGGACGGCAGGCCGCTGCACGCGCCCGACGACCCGGCCCCCGAGGAGCTGGTGCACGTGCCGCTGCTCGCGCTGAAGCGGCCGGGCCCGGTGCTGCTCCACGGCGGCGGCGCGTGGTTCGCGCTGGCGGAGGTCCTAAAACATTCCCCCGCCGCGGCCGAGATCGCCGAGCCCGACGCGTTCAAGGCGGCGGCCCTCGCGCGGTTGGCCGGCGCGAAGAGCGGCTCTTTCACGGAGCTGCGCGCCGACCCGCGCGCTCTCGCCGGCCGGGACGGCCGCTACGCCGCGGTCTTCAACGCCGGAGGGCCGCCGGAGAACGCCGCTCAGAACCGGTTCTACACGGTGGAGTATTTCAGGAAGGCCGCGGCCCTGCTGGAGCCGGGCGGCGCGCTGGTCTTCCAGCTGCCTTTCGCGGAGAACTACGTGCCGCCGAGCCAGGCCTACGCCGCCGCCTGCGTGCTGGCCTCCGCGCGCGCCGTCTTCCCCCACGTGGAGCTCCTGCCCGGAGCCCGGCTGACGGTCCTGGCCTCCCGCGGACAGCTGAACCTGGACCCGGCCGCGCTGGCGGCGGCCTACGCGCGGCGCAAGATCCATTCCAGGTTCGTCGTGCCTTCCGCCCTGCCCTTCATCCTGGACCCTTACCGGCGGGCCTGGGCCGCCGGCGAGATAGCCAAGGTCAAGGACCCTCCGCTCAACACCGACCTGGACCCGCTCTCCTATTTCAACTTCTGGCGGGCGTGGCTGTCCATGGTCATGTCTCCGGGCGCGCTGCTGGGGCTCGCGGCGCTGGCCGGGGCGGCCGCTTTCGCCGGCCGCTCGCTGGCCGGGAAGCTGCGCTTCTCCGAGGAAGAGCGCACCGGAGAGGCTTTCCTGGTGGGGTTCTGGGCGCTGGGGTTCGAGACGACGGTCCTGCTGGCCTTCCAGTCCGGCACGGGCAGGCTGAGCCCGGAACTGGGCGCGATGTTCGCGCTCTTCATGGCCGGGGCGGCCGCCGGGGCGGCCGCCGGCCGCGGCCGCTCGCCGAGGACGGTCTTTTTAGCCGAGAGCGCGGCGGCGGCGCTGGCTCTCTGCGCCGGCCTGCACCCGCAGGCCGCACTGGCGCCCTGGAGCGCCAGGACGCTGATCCTCCTCGGCGGGGGCGCGTCCGGCGCCTTCTTCGCGGCGGCGGCGGGGTCCGCGGGCCGGGACGTCTACGCCTGGGACCTGGCCGGCGGGGCCGCCGGGGGGCTCGCCGCGGCCGCATTCAGCGTACCGCTGGCGGGCATCCGCGGCTCGTTCTATATCTTCTGCGCCGCCGCGGCCGCCGCCCTGGCGGGCGGCCTGCTGGCCCGGCGTCACTCCGAGAAAGCGTCTACCGTAAAGGAGTAGATCTTCACCGCCGGGTCCTTCCAGCAGTCGCGCGGGAGGCCGGCCTTCTGTTCGCAAAGCTCGCCGAGGAACTCCTTCCTGTCCGGCAACTGTTCCCAGACCTGAGGCAGGAAGAGGCCGGACCGGCCGCCCTTCTCCACCACGGCCCCGTCGCGGCCGGGCTTAAGTGCCGCGGCCGATGACGGCTTCAGACGGGACAGCACCGACACTTCCATCTTCACCTTAGGCAGCTCGGCCGCGGTCAGCGGCCGGAAGCGCCCGTCGCGGAAGGCCGCGGAATAGGCGCCGTAACGCACGGCGTCCGCCAGCGTCATGACCGGCTCCACCGTGCCGACGCAGCCGCGCAGCGCGCCGCCTATGGTCAGCGTGACGAAGGCCGCGCCAGGCAGGTCCAGGCGCGGGTCCGCGGCCAGGCCGGCGGCGGGCTTCTTCCCGGAGAGCGCGGCGGCGACGGTGCGCCGCGCCTCGGCCAGCAGGAAGGCCTTCTGGCCTTTATCCAGCGCCAGGGACGGCGGCGTCCCCGTCTTCAGGAAGAGCCCGGCGATATAGCCCACCACCCTGTCCGGACCGGAGAGGGCCGGGGCCTCGGAATAGGAATCCGCCGTCTTGAGGACGGAAAAGGACTTCGCGCCGAGCAGGCGCGCGGCCTCCATCCCCGCCTCGAGGGCGGCCTCGCCGCAGGCGCAGGTCTCGAGGCCCGGCGCCCCGGCGGCCAGCAGCACGCGCGACGTGGCGGCGACCAGCGCCGGGTCCATGGACTCCGCGGCCAGGGCCATCGCCCCGTCCGCGGGGGCCGCGACGGAGTGGGGCGGGTAATGGGAAAAGTCGGTGGACACCAGGATCAGCGCCTTGCGGCCGCGCAGCGCGGCGGCGAGCGCCGCCCCGATCTTCTTCAGCGCGGCCCGGTCGTCAGTGTTCAGCACGGCGGCCAGCAGCTTGAACGGCTTCTTCAGCCGGCGCTGCAGGAACGGCAGCTGCACCTCGACGGCGTGCTCGCGCGCGTGCGCCGACGGGCGGTCCTCGAAGAGCGGGCTCGCCTTCAGCAGCGCCGCGGCGAGCGCGCGGTCGGTGGGCACCCTGCCGAGCGGCGTGGAATAATCGTCGGAGGCCAGCAACGCGGCCCCTTTCACGGCCTCGGTATGGCCGGTAGCCAGCACGACGACGGTGTCGTAGGAGTCGGCCACGTTCCTGACGGCCAGCGCCGCCAGCCGGCCGGAGAACTCATAGCCGGCGTGCGGGCTGACCGCCGCGACGACGTCCGCCGCCGGGGCGTAGCCCGTGGCGGCGGCGGCCAGGTAGGCGTCGACGGTCCCGGCCAGCTCGGCCGGGTCCGCCGGGTAGAACTGCCCGGCCACGGCCGGCTCGCGCGCGGCGCAAGGCGCGGCCGCCAGCAGCGCGCAGCAGAATATGAGTTTATGCATGTCCCCCCCTACCAGATACCGGGTATCTTAGTGCCGTCCCACGGGCAGCGGCCGCCGGTCGCGGTCAGCCTGTCCTCGAGCACGGCGTAGCCGTAGCGCCGGACCAGCACCCTGCCGCACTTGGGGCAGTAGGTGTTCTCGCCCGGGTCGCCCGGCACGTTGCCGACGTAGACGTACCGCAGCCCTTTCTTCATCGCCGTCTCCCGCGCCCGGTCCAGCGTGGCGACCGGCGTGGGCGGCAGGTCGCCAGCCAGGTAGGCGGGCGTGAAGCGCGTGAAGAAGAGCGGGGTGTCGGGCCCGAGCGCGTCGCGCACCCACGTCGTCAGCGCGTCGATGTCCGCCGGGGCGTCGTTGAGGCCGGGCACCACCAGGTTCACCACCTCGACGAGGGCGCCCTTCTTCTTGAGCTCCAGCAGCGTGCGCTTGACCGGCTCCAGGCGGCCGCCGGTATAGGCCCGGTAGAACTTGCCGCTGAAGCCCTTCAGGTCTATCTTCACCACGTCCATCAGCGGCAGCAGCCGCTCGAGCGGCTCCGGGTTGATGAAACCGGCGCTGACCATCACGTTGCGCAGGCCGTTCTTCCTGGCCAGCGCGGCGGTGTCGTACATGTACTCGTAGAAGACGGTCGGCTCGGAATAGGTGTACGCCACGGAGCGGCAGCGGGTGGCCAGCGCGTACTCTACCACTTTCTCCGGCGGCAGCGAGGAGACCTCGGAGACGGCCAGCTCGCCGAACGCGCGGCCGCCGGGGTCCGCCCGGAACAGCAGCGACGACGGCACGGCCAGGCGCGCGGGGGCCTGTTCCGGGTAGATCTGCGAGATCTCCCAGTTCTGGCAGCCCTTGCACGAGAGGTTGCACCCCGCGGTGGCCAGCGAGTAGACGAGGCTGCCCGGGTACATGTGGTAGACCGGCTTCTTCTCGATCGGGTCGACGTGGACGGCGGCCGGCTGGCCGTAGACCAGCGTCTTTATGCGGCCCCCGCAGTTCATGCGCACGCGGCAGCGGCCGCGGGCGCCTTCGGGCAGGAAGCACTCGTAAGGGCACAGCCGGCACTGCACGCCGTTGCAGGCGGGCCCGGCGAAACGGCCGTCCCGCACGTGCGGGCTGGCCGGAGGATAGATCAGGGAGAAGGTAGCGGGAGGCGGGTAGAGGGCCACGAGAGCGGCGGCGGCCAGGGCGGCGCCGGCGGTCAAGACCGCCAGGCCCCAGGCCGCCGCCCCCCCCGCGCGGCTCATTTGCCGTTAGCCAGCGGGTATTTCCTGTAGAAGTCCTCGATGTGCCCGAGGATCTCCTCGCCGGTCTCCGCGTAGCGGAACAGCTTGAGGTCTTCCTTCGAGATATAGCCCCACTTGGCCATGTTCGGGAAGTTCATCACGTCGGTCCAGTACTTCTTGCCGACGAGCACTATCGGCAGGCGGCTCTTCTTGCCGGTCTGCACGAGGGTCAGCACCTCGAAGAGCTCGTCCATCGTGCCGAAACCGCCGGGGCAGACGACGAGCGCCCTGGCGCGCATCACGAAGTGCATCTTGCGCACGGCGAAGTAGTGGAAGCGGAAGCAGAACTCCGGGGAGACGTAGGGGTTGGGCCCCTGTTCCATCTCCAGCGTGATATTGAGGCCGATGCTGTGCGCGCCGGCCTCGTGGGCGCCGCGGTTGGCGGCTTCCATGATGCCGGGGCCGCCGCCGGTGACGACCACGAGCTTGCGGCCGGGCAGCACCTCGCTCTGCGAGACCAGCCTGCCGAAGTCGCGGGCCACGTCGTAGTACTTCGTGGAGTTCTTCAGCCTGACCACCGAGGCCAGCTTGTTGCGGAGGACGGGGTTCTTCGGGTCCTTCTTCAGCAGGGCCTTCACCTGCCTGACGCGCTCCTCGGACTGCGCCGCGTCCCAGATCCGGGCGCTGCCGAAGACCACGACGGTGGACTTCACGCCGTACTCGGCCAGGGTCATCTCCGGCTTCTGCAGTTCGAGCTGCAGGCGCACCGGCCGCATCTCGTCGCTGCTGAGGAATTCGGGGTCCAGGTAGGCTTTCCGGTAGGCTTTGGAACGGCGGAGCCTGAGGACTTCCTTGCTGACTTTAGGTTTTTTCACGTTGTACTCCTGTTGCTATTTAGCGTTCTTTACCAGATGGTCCCTGCCCAGCCAGGCGTCGGCCGAGTCGGCGAGCCCCTCCGGGGACAGGCCGAGGTCGGCGTACAGCTCGTCGGGCTTTCCCTGCTCCACGTAGGCGTCGGGGATGCCGAGGCGCAGCACTCGGGCCTGCACGCCGGCGGAATTGAGATGCTCCAGCACGGCCGAACCGAAGCCGCCGGCGAGAGCGTTGTCCTCCACCGTCACCAGGGGGCCGGCCGCGGCCAGCTCGGTCACGAGGGCCGCGTCGAGCGGCTTGACGAAGCGCATGTCGGTCACGCCGGCGTCGATGCCGCGGGCCTTCAGCAGCTCGGCGGCCTTCACGGCCGGGTGCACGCGGTTGCCCACGGCGAGGAAATTGAGGTCCCTGCCCCGCGAGAGCACGCGGCCCTTGCCCACGGGCAGCGGGGCGGGCTCGTCGTCCATCGGCACGCCGAAGCCCTTGCCGCGCGGATAGCGCAGCAGGACCGGCTTCCCGCACGCCAGGGAGGTAGCCAGCATGTGCTGCAGCTCGTTCTCGTCAGCCGGGGCCATGACCACCACGTCGGGCAGGGTCCGGAAGATGGACATATCGAAGACGCCGTGGTGCGTGGGGCCGTCCTCCCCCACCAGGCCGGCGCGGTCCATCGCTATGACCACCGGCAGCTTCTGCAGCGAGATGTCGTGCTGCACCTGGTCGAAGGAGCGCTGCATGAAGGAGGAGTAGATGGCCGCCACCGGCTTCATGCCGTCGGCGGCGAGGCCGGCCGCGAACGTGACCGCGTGCTCCTCGGCGATGCCCACGTCGTAATAGCGCTTGGGGAAGGTATCGCGGAAAAGGTCCAGCCCGGTGCCCTCCGGCATCGCGGCGGTGATCGCGCAGATCCTCGGGTCCTTGCGGGCCAGCTTCACCAGCGTCTTGCCGAAGACCGAGGTGAACGTGGGCGCGGAAGCGGCGCCGGCGGCGCCCTTCTTCACGGCCTCGCCGGTCTCGATGTCGAACTTGGGCGCGCCGTGAAAATCCGTGGGGGCGTCCTCGGCGGGCTCGTAGCCGCGGCCCTTCTTGGTCACCACGTGCAGCAGCACCGGGCCCTTGAGCTTCTTGACGTGGCCCAGCACCTCGACGAGTTCCTCGATGTTGTGGCCGTCGACCGGCCCGAAATAGGTGAACCCCATCTCCTCGAAGATCATGCCGGGGAAGAACAGCACCCTCGCGCGCTTGGCGACGCGCAGGATCTTCTTGCCCCAGAACTGGAAGCGGTTGAGGAACAGCTCGGCCTTGCGCTCGGCGCTCTGGACCGTGCCCAGCGTCAGCAGGCGCGTCAGGATCTTGCCGAGGCGGCCGACCCGCTGCGAGATGAACATCTGGTTGTCGTTCAGGACGACGAGCAGGTCGGTGCCGAGCTGGCCGACGTTCTGCATTGCCTCCCAGGCCATGCCGCCGGTCATCGCGCCGTCGGCGACCACGGCCACCACGCGGTAGCTCTCGCCCGCCTGGTCGCGGGCCGCGGCCATGCCGGCGGCGGCCGACAGCGCCGTGGAGGCGTGGCCGGCGCCGAAGGAGTCGTACTCGGACTCGTAGCGCTTCAGGAAGCCGGAGAGGCCGCCCTTCGTGCGGATGGTATGGAACTTGTCGGCGCGCCCGGTCAGGACCTTGTGCGCGTAGGCCTGGTGGCCGGTGTCGAAGACGATGCGGTCCTTCGGCGTGTCGAAAACGTAGTGCAGCGACAGGATCAGGTCCGTGGCCCCCAGGCTGGAGGCCAGGTGGCCGCCGTTGCGGCTGACGGTCTCAATGATGAGCTTGCGCACCTCGGCGGCCAGCGGCGGCAGCGCCTGCACGCCCAGTTTCTTGATGTCCTCGGAGCCTCTTATCCCGAATAGTATTCCCATCAGTTCTCCCGCCTGTAGACGAACTCCGCTATGCCGGCCAGCGCGGCCTTGGGGCCGGCGGCGCCGCGGGCGCGCGCCAGCGCCGGCAGCGCCTTGCGCATCAGCGCCTCGGCCCTGGCCCGGGCCTCGGGCACGCCGAGCAGGGACGCGTAGGTCAGCTTCTTGTTGCGCGCGTCGCTGCCGCTCTTGCCGAGCTTCTTCTTGTCGCCGACCACGTCCAGGATGTCGTCGGCCACCTGGAAGCAGAGGCCGATGTCGCGCCCGAAGGCAGACAGCGCGCGGAAATCCTTTTCAGGGGCGCCGGCCAGGGCCGCGCCCATCTCGACCGCGGCGGTTATGAGGTCCGCGGTCTTGTGCAGGTGGATATAGGAGAGCAGCTGCAGGCCGGCCTTGCGGCGGGCCGGCGTGACCTTGCCGCGCAGGAAGCCCTCGGCGGCCAGGTCCGCGGCCTGCCCCGAGACCATGCCGCGCGCCCCGGCGCGGCGCGCCAGGACCCGGGCCGCCGCCAGCAGGCCCGCCGGCTTCACGCGGGCCGGGTACCTGGAGGACAGCAGCACGGTGAAAGCGTCGGTCAGCAGGGCGTCGCCGGCCAGTATCGCCAGCGCCTCGCCGTAGACCTTGTGGCTGGTCGGGCGCCCGCGGCGCAGGTCGTCGTCGTCCATGGCCGGCAGGTCGTCGTGGACCAGGGAATAGGTGTGCACCATCTCCAGCGCGCAGGCCGCCGGCAGGATCTCGGAGGCCTTGCCCCCGAAGATCTCGTACGAGGCGCCCATCAGCACGGGGCGCAGGCGCTTGCCGCCCGCCGCCAGGGAATAGGTCATGGCCCCGGCCAGGCGCGGGTCGCTGTCCCTGAGGGCCGCCACGAAGCGCGGCAGCGCGGCATTGACGGCGGCCGCCCGGCTTTTTATATATTTTTCGATATCCATCAGGTCAATTATACAAATTATGGCGGAGGGTTGAGGACGGGCTACCAGATGAACTGCACGCCCAGGCGGTGGGTCGGCCCGAGGGAGCCGTAGTCCAGGTAGGCGTAGTCCACGCGCGCGCCCCGCAGGAAACTGTTCGAGTCGGAAAGCCTGTCGAAGTTCATGCCGAAGCCGCCCGACAGGCGCGAGCCCGAATCCTTGCGGGACTGGTAGCCCAGCCGGAACTGGAACATCCGCATGATGTCCACCTGCATGCCGGTGGCGCTGACGTAGTCGCTGTCGCTGTACTTGACCACGTCGGAGGCCAGCGTGAAGATCATCACGTCGTTGATCGTGTGGAAGTCCTTGGCCAGGCCGAAGCGCAGCGAGGAAGGCAGATCGTAGGACTCGGAGACGAACTTCTCGCTCCCGCCGAGGTTCAGCGCGGCGAGCCCCAGCTGAAGGTGGCGGGGCAGCACGAGCAGCACGCCCGCGTCGAAGGCGTAAGCGGAAGCCGAGTCCTTGCCCAGTTTCTCGCTGACCTGCTTGACCGCAGCGCCCACCGAGACGCGGTAGGACTTGGGCCGGTAGTCGCGGACCGGCTGCACCCGCGTCCAGCTCGGCGTTATCAGCATCGGGTCCAGTTTGCCGATGTCCTGGTTGAAATGCGGCCAGGACTGGGCGTAGGCCAGCGAGGCCATCCGGTGGCCGGTGGAGGTGTTGCCGACGCGCATGTCGTTGACGTCGTAGGCCTCGATGTCGCCGCTCGACAGTGTCGAGAAGACGGCCCCGACCGTGCCGTAAGGCGAGCGCCAGGAGGCGGCCAGGTACTCCTGGGTTATCCCGTCGATGTACTGGTTGTGCGCGCCGGAGAAAGAGGAGTAGCCCAGCAGGCCCAGCCCCGCGGGATTGTAGATCTGGGAGTCGGGCCCGACCATGGCGGTGTAGGCCTCGGCCATGCCGGCCGGCAGCGGGGCCGCCGGGACCTTGAGGAAGTTCGCCGTGGTGGTGCCGGCCCCCCCGGCCGAGGCCGGGACGCAGCCGGCCCAGGCGGCCAGCAGGGCGGCCGCGGCGTTGGTCAGCAGTCCGTGCGTTGTCCTCATGGCGAAGAACGCGGGCCTTCCCGCGCCTGTATAGTATACATTAACGCCGGGCGGTTCCGATGTCCATTTTGTTACGCGGCCGGGCTCAGTAGCCGAGCTCTTCGTTGACCAGCAGCACCCGGACGTCGCTGTAGGAGGGCTTCTTCCAGAGCAGCGTGACCGCGTTGCAGATGCGCGACGGGGAGGCGCAGTCCCCGCAGCGCCCGGTCTTCACGCAGGGATTGTCCTTCTTCAGGCGGATGTTGTTGGCCACGGCGGCCGTGTTGCGCGCGCGCCAGAGCCCCTCCTCCTGCGAGCGGGCCAGCTTGTTGACCCCGGCTATCAGGACTATCCTGCGCGGGCCGCAGATCACGGCGGCGGCGCGGTTGCCGGAACCGTCCAGGAAGATCAGTTTTCCGTCGGCGGTAACGGCCTGGGGCGAGGCTATGTAGAGGTCCGCCGCCTGGGCGGCCAGCCAGACGCCGCGGCGCTCCTCGGCGGACATGCCGGGGGCGTGGGTTATCACGCGGCTGCCGGCGGCCTCGAGCGCGGCCGGCAGGCCCAGGGCCTGCGCGGTCATGCAGCCGCCGAGGCCCACGGTAGAGCCAACGGCCGCCAGCGCCAGCACGGCCTTGGCCGCCTCCGCGCCCGTGGCGAAGACCTCCGCCCCGAAGCGGTTCCCGCGCAGCGCCTCGGCGGCGTTGCGCAGGGCCAGCGCGTTGGCGGCTCTCGTGTTGTCGTCCATAGAAAGGCTCCTATTTTATAAGTTTGCGGTAGCTGGCTATCTCCATGGCGGTCATCGCCTTGTCGCCGGGCGCGCGCAGCGCGAGGGTCACCTCCCCCTGCCGCCCCATCAGCGCGGAATACTCGGCCTCGAGCGGGTTTACCAGCAGCACGATCGTGCCGCGGCGGACGTCCACGCCGGCCACGCGCACGTTCTGCAGCAGCGTCGCGGCCACTTTTTCCTTGCGGCCGCCGGACAGCTGCGCGTCGAACACGCTGATCACGTCGAGATAGTCCCCCCTCCTCACCCAGCGCAGCTGGGCCTTGGGGAACTCCATCACGAGCGAGCGGTAGCCCGTCACCCTCTCCGGGGAGCGGTAGTTTTCCGCGCGCCTGGCGTGCCAGGCCGTCCCGGCGGCGGCCAGGGCCAGCAGCGCGGCTATAACTACGGTACTTGTCTTCATAAGTCCTCCTAGTTACGACCTGGGTCCCGAAATATAAACGGGGGCGGCGCGCCGCCCGCTGAGCTTCAGCAGCAGGTCCGACGGCGCAGGCCCGCTCCCCTCGGCCACGCTGAACCCGCCCGAGGGGGCAGGGGTCATCCCCCCTCCGGGAGCGCCCGGAACGGGGCGCGGCTCGCCGCGCAGCAGCACGAAGACCGCGAAGCAGGCCGCGGCGGCGGCCAGCGCGAAAGCGAAGCGGCGCGCCGGGGCGGCCGTGAGTTCCGGCGTCACTGAGAACCGCCGGCCGGCCGCCAGCAGCGGGGCGCCGGCCTCTTTAAGGGCGGCGCGCTCCTCCAGTACCGCCTGGCGCAGCGCGGCGCAGGCGGGGCAGCCGGCCAGGTGAGCCTCGACGCCGCCGGCCCTGGCCGCCGGCAGCAGCCCCGCGGCCAGCAGCAGCACGTCCCTCTTCATGTCCTTATCGCAGCTCATAGATCCTTCTCCCCGAGGCTTTTCAGCAGGCGGGCGTAAGCGTTGTGCAGCCTGGAACGCACCGTGCCCACCGGCACCTGCAGGACCGAGGCTATCTCCTCGTAGGCCAGCCCCTCCCATTCCCGCAGCAGCAGCGCCGCCTTCAGCTTGTCCGGCAGCGCCTGCACGGCGCCCCTGACCAGGGCGCGGCGCTCCTCGGCCTCGAGCCCCTCCAGCAGGCCCGCGGCGCCGTCGGGGATGTTCTCGAACTCCTCGTCCCCGAACAGCAGCCCGGCGCTCTCCGCCTTCTTGGCCACGTAATGCCTGAAATACCCCAGGCCGACGTTCCTCGCCACCGAGAACAGCCAGGTGCGGAAAAGCGACTCGCCCCTGAACGTGCCGGCGCTCTTCCAGACCGCCAGGAAGACCTCCTGCGTCATGTCCAGGGCCTCTTCGGGCGGCAGCGAGAAGTGCCAGGCCATGAAGGTCAGCACCCGGTCCTTGTAGCGCTCCACCAGCGTGCCCAGGGCCGCGGTTTCCCCCGCGGCCGCGGCCTTTATAAGCTGCTCATCGCTGGCTTCTTGCATAGTCCTAGTAAATTAGTGACGCCGCCCGCCCTGAAAGTTCACTTTATTCTAGCAAAGAAAAAGGCGGGGCCCCGGAGGGTCCCGCCTTCCGCGCCGCGGCGCGCCGTCAGGGCTGCGTACGGTTCACCAGGTCCTGCGCGTCGTAGGAGGCGGTGCGGGCCTGGTCGCTGAACTGGCGGGCGTAGCGGGAGACGTCGGAGGCCGTCCACTGGGCGTCGTAACCCAGCAGCTCCGGCTTGCCGGAGCGCACGGTCCATTCCAGGCGCTGCGCGGCGTCCTCGATGCCGGGCCAGGTCTCGCGGAGGATGTCCCGGGCCATGGTCTCTATGTCGCGGGCCTGCCGGTTGAGGTCGGCGGACTTCTGCGCCTGGGAGAGCAGGGCGCGCAGGTCGTAGGCGGCCCGCTGCATGTCGGTGAAGCGGCGCGACATGTCGGAACTCATGCGGCGCAGGTCGGACTGGAAGAAGGCGTCATGGGAGTTGAGCTGGACTATCTGCCGGGCCCGGCCGTCCAGCCGGTCGATATCGCTGCGCACCCAGGTCAGGTCGCGCTCGATGGCCGAAAGCGAATTGTAGACCTGCTGGAAGCGGTAGACGAGGTCCTGCGGGACCCCGGCGTCGGCGCGGACGGCCGGCGGGACCTGCGGCACGGGCGCCTCAGCGGCCTTCAGGCCGGCGGCGTCGATCTTCTGCAGGCTGAACTCCGCCGCGTAAGCGCCGGCGGACGAGAACAGCATAAAGGCTGCGAGAACTGACTTGATCATTCTTCCTCCCCGGGTTCCCCCGATAAAGTTCCCGTATATTATACCGCCTGCCGCGGGGCCGGCGACAGGGCCTTTCGGCCCCGCCCGGCCCGGGACTAAAGTTTCAGCACCGTCAGCGACAGCGGCTCGGCCGCGAAGGAACCGGACACCGGCGCGGCGCCGCTCACGGCGCCGGAGGCGTCGAAGACGCGGGTCCATTTCCCGGCCGGCAGCGCGAACTTCAGCGCCTTGCGTTCCGGGTTCACCAGCACGAGGATGCGGCTCCACGGGTCGCCCGCCTTGTCGCCGTAGAGCAGGTAGGCTATGGCCGGCGGCTCCACCTTGAGGCCGAGCTCCTCGTAGAACTTCAGGTCCTCCCTGGCCTCGCGCGCGGTGGTCATGCGGAAGGCCGGGTGCGCGCGCCGCAGCGCTATCAGCCCGCGGTAGTATTCGAAGACCGGCAGGTTTTCCTTCTTGCGGGTCCAGTCCAGGCGGTTGATGTCGTCGGGCAGGTTGTAGGAGTTCTCCTCCCCTTTCTTGGTGCGCAGGAACTCCTCGCCGGCGTGCAGGAACGGGATGCCCTGCGAGGTCAGCACCAGAGCGTTGGCGAGCTTGTCCATGCGGACCTTCTCCCCGGGAGTCGCGTCCTTGACCGACAGGTCTATGCGGTCCCACAGCGTATGGTTGTCGTGGCAGGAGACGTAGTTGACCGTCTCGAGCGGCCCGTCGGCAAAACCGTCCACCGAGCCGCGGATGCCGCGCATGACGCCTTCCCGGTTACGGCCGGCCTCGACGTAACCGAGGTCCGCCAGCGAGAAGACGCTGCCCTTGATGGCGTCGCGGAAATCGTCGTTGAAGACGGCGTAGCCCTTGCCGCGCTGGCTCCCCTTCCTGACGCCGCGCACGGGGCTCGCCCCGGCGGTCCACGGCTCCCCGTAGATGATGACGTCCGGCCGGGCGCGGCGCAGCTCGCGGGCGATCTCGGCCGCCGTGTCGGCGTCTATCAGCCCCATCAGGTCGAAGCGGAAGCCGTCCACCTTGTACTCGTTGAGCCAGTACAGCAGGCTGTCGAGCAGGAAGCGGCGGGCCATAGGGGCCTCGGTGCGGAACTCGTTGCCGCAGCCGGAGCCGTTGGAGTAGGAGCCGTCGGGGTTCAGCCGGTAGTAGTAGTCCATCGCCAGCGCGTTGAAGTTGTAGACCTTGGAGCGGGTCTCGGCGGTATGGTTGTAGACGACGTCCATGATGACCTTGAGGCCCTTGCGGTGGAACGCGTCTATCATCAGCTTGGCCTCGCGCACCCGCGAGAGGTCGTCGGTCCTGGTGGCGTAGGCCCCCTCCGGCGAATCGAAGTTCACGGGCATGTAGCCCCAGTTGTAGGCCGTGGTGCTGTCGCCGTTCTCGAAGTCCTGGAAAGGCAGGATATGCACCGCGTTGACGCCGAGCTCGGCGATATGGTCGAGGCCGGTGGTAATTTCAGGGAACTCCGGATGGCGGGTGCCGGCCTCGGCCGCGCCCAGGTATTTCCCCTTCTCCTTCACGCCGGAGAACGGGTCCGAGGTCAGGTCCCGCAGGTGCACCTCGTAGATCACGGCCTCCGAGAGCGGGAACGAGGGGCCGGGGGCCACCGGCGTATGGTCGGCGGCCGCCAGCGCCTTGCCGTCGTCGGCGGTGACGCAGCGCGCGTAGGGGTCGAGGCCCTCGTAGGTCCGGCCTCCCTGCACGGTGCGCAGGCGGTAGTACTTTCCCTCTATCAGGCCGCCGAGATGCTTCTCCCAGACGCCGGCCCCGCGCGGTTCGAGCGCGTAGACCTTGGGCTGCGCGGAAGGCGTCTCGTAGACAAGGGCTTCCACCTTCGTCGCGAAAGGCGCGAAGACCCGCAGCGTGCCGCCCGTCAGGCCCATGGGCAGGGAACTGTCGAAATCGGGGCCGTAGACGGCGCCGCCGAGGGCCACCGGCAGGGGCTTGAAATCGCGCGAGTGCAGCAGGTAGCGCCCGGCGTTGAGGCCCGCGTAGTCGGGGGCGCCGAGGCTGTCGAAGGAAAGCCTGGCCGCGCGGGAATAGGTCCCCCCTATCGGCTCGGCCCGTAGCGGCTGGAAAGCGCTCTCGCCGCGGGTAAGGTAGAACCCTTCCCTGTCCAGGAAGGCCTTGTCCAGCGGCCTGTTGAAGGTGACGCGCACCTCGCCGGGACCGTCCAGGAAGGCGCCGGTCACGGAGGTGGAGATCTCCGGAGGGGTCTTGTAGACCTTCGGGTCGCCCTGCAGCAGGTAGACGTCGCCGGGGGCGGCCTCCACGAAGCGGTCGGGGGCGTCCTTGTCGGCCCAGTCGCCCTTGCGGGGCAGGATCCCGGTCTTCTTGCCGGCCAGCCCGGCGGCGTCCAGGTCCAGGCGGAAGACGGCGCCGAACCCGTCCGTCCCGGACACCGGCACGTCGAAGCCGGGGCGCCGGTCGCTTTCGTTCCAGGTCCAAAGCTTCCAACCGGAATAGTCCCCGTCCAGCCTGCTGTAATGCACCGTGAGCGTGCCGGCCGCCGAAAGCTGCTGCGCCATAAGCATGACCCCCGTGAATAGCGTAGAAGATCTCATTTTCTCCCCTCGTCCCGAGACTAGGCGACCCGTAAATTGTAAAATATATCCCTATGCTGCATACAGCGCTTTTTCTGCTCCTCGCCTGCTCCGACCCTTCTTTCGCCGCCAGGCACAAGGCCGCCCGCCACCGCGCGGCGCCCAGGCGCGAAGCCGCCGCCGTCCGAGTCTCCACCGGGGCGGAGAAGGCCGCCGCGGGCAGGCCGGAACCCGCGAGGGTGGCCGTCTCGACCACCGAGTTGAAAGGCCTGATCTCGGCGGAGCGCCAGGTCCGCGGCATCCACCTGACCTGCTGGGGCGCCGGCTCGGCGAAGACCCGCCGCGAGCTGCTGAAAAAGATCTCCGGCTCGGTGATCAACGCCGTGGTCGTAGCGATCAAGGAGACCGACGGCAAGGTCTACATTCCGGGCGTGGAGCAGGCTTCCAGGTACGGCGCCCACGAGAACGCCATCCCCGACCCGGAAGCCATGCTGAAAGATTTCAAGGGCGCCGGGCTCTACACCATAGCGCGCATCGTCGTCTTCAAGGACAAGATACTTCCCAAGGCCCGCAAAGACCTGGCCGTCCGCACGCCTTCCGGGGACCTTTGGCGCAGCCGCAACGGCGCGACGTGGCTGGACCCGTACAACAGGGAAGTCTGGGACTATACGCTGGACATAGCCGAACGCGCCGCCAGGCTCGGCTTCGACGAGATCCAGTTCGACTACATCCGCTACCCGTCAGAGGGCGACACGAGCCTGTGCCGCTACTCCAAGCCGCATAACCGGCAGACCGCCACGCGCAACCTCGGCGAGTTCCTCGAATACGCGCGCAAGCGCCTCTCCCCCTACAAGGTCAAGATCTCGGCCGACGTCTTCGGCCTGACCACCACGGTCAAGAACGACATGGGCATAGGACAGGACATAGCGACGCTGGCCTCCGGCGCCGATTACGTCTACCCGATGATGTACCCCTCGCACTACTACTCCGGGGAATACAACCTGAAGAACCCGAACTCCCAGCCGTTCAAGGTGATAGACCGCGGCCTGAAGGACGCCATGGGCAAGCTGGGCCCGAACTACGCCAAGCTGCGCCCGTACCTGCAGGACTTCTCGCTGGGCTGGCATTACGGGCCGCACGAGGTGCGCGCGCAGCTGCTGGCGGCCCGCCTCAACCTGCTCGACAGCTGGGTGCTCTGGAACGCCGGCAACAAGTACACCTGGGCGGCGCTGACGCCGCAGTCCTACCGCGCTTTCGTGGACCCCTACTACAAGTGACCCGTCAGGACTGAAAAAGGAAAAGGCCGGGAACTTTCCCGGCCTTTTCTTTTGCGTCCGCCGGGCTCAGTCCAGCTTCACCAGCCCGCGGTACTCGTCCTGCACGCCGAAGAACTGCGCGAAGACGCTGCCGATGTCGGCCAGCCCCGGCAGCAGGCCGGTCTTCAGCCCGCCGAGCCTGCCGTCGGAGCCCTTGCGCGCGGCCAGGAACGGCAGCGGCTCGTTGTTGTGGTAGCCGTAGTCCTCGCGGTGCAGCATGCCGTGGTCCGCGGTGATCCCCAGCAGGTCGCCCTTCGCCAGGTTCTTCTCTATCAGCGGCAGGCAGCGGTCGATCTCCTCGAGCGACTTCAGGCCGCCCGCTATGTCGCGGGTATGCCCGTAGACGCTGTCGGTATCGACGAGGTTCGTGAAGATGAAAGTGCCCTTCGGGCGGTAGACCGCGTGCGCGGCCTGCAGCGCGTTGACGGTGCCCTGGATGGAGAACGGGTTGGTGTCCTTCCTCTTCGGGTGCACGAAGCGCAGCTTCAGGGCCGGGTCCAGGTAGACCTCGTGGGTCAGCTTGATCTTGGCGCGGTACGTCGTGTTGACCAGGTCGGCGGTCTTGCCGACGGCCACGGTCCAGACGGCGTTGCGGTTCATCACGTCCACCAGCGTGTCCTGGCCTATCGGCAGCACCGCGTCGTGGCGGTTGGAGGTGCGGATGATCTCGCCGGCCCCGTTCCTTATATAGGAGCGGGCTATCGCGCGGGTGATCGGGATCTTCATCTCCATCGCCAGCGCGAAAGCGGTGTCGGCGATCTTGTGCTGCTCGGCCACCGGGATGACGGCCTCGTTCATCGCCAGCTGGATGAGCGGGTCGCACTTGCTGGCGTAGGCTATCGGGCTGCCGGTGCGCTCGTGCTCCTCGGCGTTGAGCTCGATGGCCTCCATGCCGCCGGCCATCCTGTTGAAGAAGGTCTTACGGCCGATGCGGCGCTCCAGCTCGGAGAGGTACTCGCGGCTGAAGCCGTGTTCGAAGAGGTCGTAGGTGCGGTGGTCTATCACGCCCATCATCTCGCGGTGGCCGACCAGGCTGTCGGCGGTGGCCGACACCTGCGTGATCGCGGCGGCGTAGGACTTGCCGGCGAACTTCCCGCCGATGCGCCGGGTGAGCTCGGGCTTGAGCAGCGTGCCGAGGCCCAGGCGGGCGAGGTTGGGCAGCTTCACTTTGCCGGGGTGCCTGGAGAGCAGGTATTCGAGGGTGGAGAGGCCTACGGCGTCGACGACTATCAGCAGGCCGGTCTTTTGCTTGTGTGCCATGATATCTCCCGTTCCGAAAGTTGTAGTATATTGTAATAATTTTTAGCCGATGGGGAACCCATGAGAACCGCTCTCCTTATCCTTCTGCTGGCGGCCGCGCCCGCCTCCGCCCTGACCGTCCGGCACGACATTTCGGCCGAGATCGACCCTCCGGCCGGCACGCTGGCCGTCTCCGACCGCCTCTCCTTCCCGGAAAAGCGCGCCGAGTTCGTCTTCTCGCTGCACAGGGGCCTCGCCCCCACCTCTCCCGACGGGCGCCTGGAGGCCCTGGGCCCGGCCGACGCCGCGCGCTACGGCATCAACTATTCCTCGTCGGCGGACATTTACGAGGCCTGGCGCTTCACGGCGCCCCGGCCGGTGAAGGCCTTCACCGTGCGCTACGCCGGCACGATCGCCCACCCCCTCGGGGAGCAGGCCGAGGAGTACGCGCGCAGCTTCTCGGAAACGCCCGGGCTGATCTCGAAGGACGGCTGCTACCTCTCCGGCGCGTCCGGCTGGTACCCGCAGCCGGAGGGCGCCCTGGTCACCTACCGGCTGAAGGCCTCGCTCCCGCCGCCCTATTCGGCCGTCTCCGGTGGCGACAGGGTATCCGTCCTGACCTCCTCCCGGACCGGCGTCTCCGTCTGGGACGCCCCCGAGCCCCAGGACGAGATCACGCTGGCCTGCGGGCCCTACACGGAATACTCGCGCCGCGACGGGCGCCTGACCTATTACGCTTTCCTCCGCCGGCCCGACCCGGAGCTGGCGGCCCGCTACCTGGAGGCCGACGCCCGGTACATCGGCCTGTACTCCGCGCTCATCGGCCCCTACCCCTACGGCAAGTTCGCCCTCGTCGAGAACTTCTGGGAGACCGGCTACGGCCTGCCCTCGTTCACGCTGCTCGGCCCCGCCGTGATCCGCCTGCCGTTCATCCTCAACTCCTCCTACCCGCACGAGATCCTGCACAACTGGTGGGGCAACGGCGTCTTCGTGGATTACGCCAAAGGCAACTGGTGCGAGGGCCTCACCGCCTACCTGGCCGACTACCTGATAGCGGAGAACCGCGGCAAGGGCCGCGAGTACCGGATGGCCGCCCTGCAGAAGTACTCCGACTACGTGCGCGGCGCCTCCGACTTCCCGCTCACCGCCTTCCGCTCGCGCCATTCCTCGGCGTCCGAGGCCGTCGGCTACGGCAAGTCGCTGATGTTCTACCACATGCTGCGCCGCCTGCTCGGAGACGGGAATTTCATAAAGGGCCTGCGCGCCTTCTACTCCGCCGAAAAGTTCCGGACCGCCTCCTACGCCGACCTGCGCGCCGCCTTCGAGAAGGTCACCGGCTCCGGCCGCCTGGCCGGTTTCTTCGCGCAGTGGACGGAGCGCGCCGGCGCGCCCGAGCTGGCGCTGGGCCCGGTGACGCTGGTCCGCGGCCTGGACGGCTACGACCTGGAATTCACTCTGACCCAGAAGCAGGCCGGCCCCGCCTACGCGCTGGAGGTGCCCGCCGCCGTCTATCTGGAGGGACTCGCCGAGCCCCGCATGAAGGTCCTGCGGTTCGATTCCCGCGAGGAGACCTTCCATTACACCGCCCCGGTGCGCCCGGTGCGCATAGAAATAGACCCGGAGTTCGACGTGTTCCGCAAGCTCAGCCCGCTCGAGACCCCCCCGACCCTCTCGCGCCTGCTGGGCGCCGAGCGGCCGCGCATCTTCCTGCCGCCCGGCCCCGGGGCCGCTCCCTGGGCCGCGCTGGCCGCGGCGTGGACCAAGGACAGGGCCAACCTGCCCGAAGTGCTGCCCGACACCGCCGCGGTCCCGGGCGCCGCGTCCTACTGGGTCTTCGGCGGGGACAACGCGCTGGCGCGGGGCCTGGAGAGTTCGCTGGCGGCCTACGGGGCGGCCGTCTCCTCCGAAGCCGTGACGCTGGACGGCAGGCGCTTTCCCCGGGAAGGCAACACCTTCGTGCTGGCGGGCCTGTGCCCCGGCGATACGGCCTGTTCCGCCGCGCTGGTGATCTCCGATGCCGGTGAGAAGCTCGGCCTGCTGGCCTCTAAACTGCCTCATTACGGGAAATACTCGTGGCTGGTCTTCGACAAGGACATGGTCTCCGTGGCCTCCGGCATCTGGAAGGTGACGGCCTCCCCGCTCGCGGCCGACCTGCCCGGCGGCCCGCGGGCCGTACCGGGCGGCTACCCCGTCCGCCGGCCGCTGGCGGTCCTCCCCTCCGTTTTCCAGGCGGAGCGCATCGGCGGCGACGCGCGCGCGCTGGCCTCCCTGCCGGGCGGCAGGGCCCCGGGCACGCCGGGGCACGCCGGGGCGGAGGCCTATATAACTTCCGCTTTCCGCAAGGCCGGGCTTAAGCCGTTCCGCGGCGGCTCCTTCGCCGAGCCCGCCGGCCGCGGCCTCGTCAACCTCGTCGGCATGGCCGAAGGGACCGCGGAGAAGGACAAGTACGTCTTTCTCAGCGCGCATTACGACCACCTGCCGGCCGCCGGCGGGCAGGTCTACCCCGGCGCCGACGACAACGCCTCCGGGGTCGCTCTGCTGCTGGAGCTGGCGCGCTGGTACGGCGCGCACCCGCAGCGCCGCACGGTGGTCTTTGCCGCTTTCGACGGCGAGGAGGACGGCCGGGCCGGCTCCCGCGCCTTCGCCGCCTCGCTGCCGGCGCCGCTCAGGGCGGCCGTCGACGCGGACCTGAACTTCGACACGGTGGGGAGGCTGGGGTCCGGTAAAGTGCTGGTGCTCGGTTCGTCCTCTTCGGACAAATGGGTGCATATCTTCCGCGGCGCGGGCTTCGTTACCGGCACGGACTACGACCTGGTAAAGGAGGACCTGGATTCGAGCGACCAGGCCAGCTTCATCGGGGCCGGCATACCGGCCGTTCAGTTCTTCAGCGGGCCCAACGCCGATTACCACCGCCCGACCGACACCCCGGACAAGCTGGACATTCCCGGCATCGTCAGGCAGGCCGAGTTCGCGCGCGAGGTCATAGACTATCTGGCCGGGGATTCCGACTTCCTGACCCGCCCTTCAGGCGCCCCCGGCGTTCCGGCTTCGGCCGGCCGGCGCGGCGTCTCCACCGGCCTGGTGCCGGACTTCTCCTTCCCCGGCCCCGGCGTGCGGGCCCAGGACGTGACGCCCGGCTCGCCGCTGGCCGCCACGGCCTTCAGGCCGGGCGACGTGATCACGGCGGTGGACGGGGTCGCGGTGGACGGTCTCAAGGCCTATTCGGAGGCGCTCAAAAAGCTCTCCCCCGGGACGAAGGTCAGGATAACCTTCCTGTCCGGGGGAGAGGAGCGCTCCGCGGAACTGGAGCTGGCGGCCAGGTAGCCTACGGCTTGTCTATCTTGCAGGTGTTGATGCCGAGCAGCATATAGAGGCCGCACCACCCCAGCAGGCCGGTGAGCAGCGCGATGGCCGCCGCCGCGCCGAGTATGTACATCGCCGCGCCTTCGGCCCGGTAGGCCCCGAAGGCGAGCGCGAGGCCCGCTACCAGCCGTATGATCCTGTCCGCTTTACCTACGTTCTTAGTCATAATTCCCCCTCCTTAAAATACCGTCAGGCCGTCAGCGAGTCCTGTACGGCCTTCAGCATGGCCTGCTCGGGCTGCGCGCCGACCAGGTGCACCTTGTCGTTGACGACTATCTTCGGCACGCCCTCCACCTGGTACTTGTCGGAGAGGTCCGGGAACTCGGTAGCCTCGATCATCTCGGCGGTGACCTGCGGCGAGCTCAGCGCGAACTTGTGCGCCAGCACCACAGCCGACGGGCAGTACGGGCACGTCGGGGTGACGAAGACCTTGATGTTGACCGGGGCGGTCACGGCGCCGAGGGCGGCCACCGTGTCCGGGTTGAGGTCGGTGGCCGGCGCGGCGGAGTTCTTGAGCGCCTCGAGCAGCGAGACGAACTCGTAGCCGGCGGGAATGCCGTAGAAGCGCACGCGCGAGCCCTTGGGGCCCTCGATCACGGCGGCGGGCGTCAGCGAGACGCCGTAAGCGCTGGCCTTCTCGACGTCGGTTATCTGGTTGTACACCTCCAGCTTGACCTTGGACGATAAGGAGGCCACCTCCTTGTAGAAGTCCTCGGCCGGGCCGCAGGTCTGGCACATGATGTTCTCCTTGAAGAACACTATCTTGACCTCCGTCTCCAGCGCCTCCAGGCGCTTCTTCACCTCATCCGAAGTCTGCTGGTCCATGAATGCCATATAAACCACTCCTTATAACCGTCTTTCCCCTTCCATATTAGATGCCGCCCCCGCCCCGAAGTTTCACGCTATTAAAGAACAATAAGGCACCCGGCTGGGTGCCTTATTCGAAGAGCCTGACTGACCCTGGCTGTATTATAACACCTTTAGGACGCCCATGAAATCCTCCGGCGGGTCGGCCTCGAAGCGCACCGGCTTGCAGGTCGTCATGTCGTTGAACTTGAGCCTCCAGGCGTGCAGCATCAGGCGCGGGTAGCGGGCCTGCTTGGCCGCGTCGCCGTACAGCCTGTCGCCGATCACCGGGTGGCCGATGGAATAGAGATGGGCCCGTATCTGGTGCCGCCGGCCCGTGGCTATGGAAACGTCGAGTACGGTGGCGGTCTTGTGGCGCTCCACCACCTTGTAGGTAGTGACCGACGCCTTGCCGTCGAAAGCCACCGAAACGCGCCCGGAACCCCGCTGCTTGAGCGGCTTGTCTATCTCCCCCCGCTCCTCCGCCACGCGGCCCTCGGCCGCCACGAGGTAATGCTTCTCCACCGCCCGCGTCTCGAACAGGCCCGAATAATAGCGGTGGGCCTTCTCGGTGCGGGCGAAGAGTATCAGGCCGCTGGCGTCGCGGTCCAGGCGGTGCACGACGAAGACCTTGCCGAAGCGCTGGTGCAGCAGGCCGACCAGGTGCTTCTCTTTGGCCAGTTCCCCGCGGGCCGGCATGGTCAGCAGGCCCGAAGGCTTGTTTATGACCAGCAGGTCCGGGGCTTCCTTCACCACTTCGAAATTAGGCGGCATGGAATTCCTTCTTGTAGGCCTCGCCGGCCAGGATCGACGTGACGCCGCCCAGCAGCAGGTACAGCATGGCGAGGAAGATGGCCGCCGGCAGACCGGCGGCGTCCGAGACGATGCCCAGCAGGAACGGCGAGACCGCGTCGCCCAGCGCGTGGATGATGAAGATATCCACCGCGAAGGCCATCGAACGCATCGTGACGGGCACGGTCTCCACTATAGCCGCGTGGTAGGGCCCCGAGTAGGCGAAGATGAAGAACTCCGCCAGGAAGATCAGCGCCAGGCAGGCGTTGAGCCCGTCGGCCATGACAGCCCCGACCCCGAACGGGATGCTCAGGAAGAAGCTCAGGTAGCCCACCACGAAATAGGCGCGCTTCGTGCGCTTATGCAGCCAGTCCGCCGCCCAGCCGCCCGCGAAGTTGCCGGCCAGTCCCGCCGCCACGGTGACCGCGCCGAACAGGAACCCGGCCTTGGCCACCGACACGCCGAAGGTCCTGACGAAGTAGGACGGCATCCAGGCCGCCAGCCCCCCCACCGTGAACGTGCCGATGGACTGCGACAGGCAGACCAGCAGGAAGGTGCGGTTGCGGAAAAGGGCCAGGTAGCCCCTGAGCGGGATATGCTCGGAACGCCCCGTCTTCTCCGGCGTCTCCTTCAGGAACAGCGCGGCCAGGCCCAGCAGCATCCCGGGCACGGCCACCATGTAGAAAGCGTTGCGCCAGCCGAAATGCTGGCCGAGGAAGCCGCCGAGCAGGTAGCCGACGGCGCTGCCGGCGGGGATCGCCAGCGCGTAGGTGGCCATCACGCGGGCGCGCTTCTCCACCGGGAACCACTCGGCCAGGAAAGACGGGCAGACCGTGCCGTAGCCGGCCTCGCCCACGCCCACGGCCGAGCGCGTGAACGCCAGCTGGCCGTAATTCCTTATGAGGCCGCTGAACAGCGTCGAGACGCTCCAGAACATCGCGCTGACGCCGATGATGAGCGGCCGGCGGACGCGGTCGCCGAAATAGCCGACGAACGGCGCCACGCACATGTAGACGATCATGAACGACGAGGCCAGGAAGCCCAGTTGGGCGTCCGAGAGCCGCAGGTCGGCCTTGAGCAGCGGGAACACCGCGTAGAGGACCTGGCGGTCTATGTAGTTGAACAGGCTCAGGCAGAAGACCAGCGTGAGGACCCGGCGGGCGTACTTTTCGTCGTTCATCCGTCATTAATGATAGCAATTTCATTTATGCTAATATATGGTGGTCCGCTAAGACGTCTATTTCCGCACCCAGGAGATACGAACATGCCCACCAAGAAAGCAGGCAAACAGACCGCAGGGAGCCGCGAGCTCTCCTTCACGAACAAGAACGGCTACGACAAGGTCTCCCCCGCCGAGCTCAAGCGCTGCGAGGAGTACAACCGCGCCTACATGGACTACCTCGGCAAGGCCAAGACCGAGCGCGACGCCCATGACGAAGCGGTGCTGCTGCTGCAGGCGGCCGGCTTCCGCGACATGGCGCAGTGCGCCCGCGACGGCGTGAAACTGAACCCCGGCGACAAGGTCTACAGCTCCCGCGAGGGCAAAACGCTGATGGCCGTAGTGGTGGGCCGGAAGCCCCTCGAGGCAGGCATGCACATCGTCGGCGGCCATACCGACGCCCCCCGCATCGACCTCAAGCAGAACCCGCTCTACGAGAACTCCGGGCTGGCTTACTTCGACACCCATTATTACGGCGGCATCCGCAAATATCAGTGGGTCACGATGCCGCTGGCGCTGCACGGCGTGTTCGTGAAACCCGGCGGCAGAAAGATCAAGGTCAGCGTGGGCGAGGACCCGTCCGAACCGGTGCTCTGCATCACCGATCTGCTGCCCCATATAGCCGGAGAGCAGAACCAGAAGCCCCTCGGCCAGGCCATCCCCGGCGAAGGCCTCGACGTGGTAGCCGCCTCCGCCCCCGCCGCCGGCAAGGACATCAAGGAGAAGGTCAAGCACGCCGTCCTCTCCATCCTCAATAAGAAGTACGGCGTCACCGAACAGGATTTCCAGACGGCCGAACTGGAGCTCGTGCCGGCCGGCAAACCGCGCGAGGCCGGCCTGGACCGCTCGATGGTCCTGGCCTACGGCCATGACGACCGCGTCTGCGCCTACGCCGGTCTGAAGGCCATGCTCGACATGAAAGGCGTCCCGGAGCACACGGCTTGCGTGCTGCTGTGCGACAAGGAGGAGATCGGCTCCGTCGGCTCCACCGGCATGGAGTCGGACCTGTTCGAGCACGAGGCCGCCGAGCTGCTGGACCTCGTCTCCGAGTCTTACAGCGAGCTCACGCTGAAGCGGGCGCTCCGGAACTCCTGGATGCTCTCGGCCGACGTGAACGCGCTGTTCGACCCGATGTTCCCCTCCTTCTTCGAGAAGCGCAACTCGGCGCACATCAACCACGGCGTCTGCGTGACCAAGTTCACCGGCGCCGGCGGCAAGGGCGGCTCTTCCGACGCCTCCGCCGAGTTCCTCGCCCATATCCGCCGCATCTTCGACCGTGACGGCGTGGTCTGGCAGACCGGCGAGCTCGGCAAGGTGGACCAGGGCGGCGCCGGCACGATCGCCAAGTTCATGGCGCGTCACGGCATGCAGGTCGTGGACTGCGGCGTGGGCCTCTTATCGATGCACGCCCCCATGGAGCTGGCCGGCAAGCTCGACATCTACATGGCCTACAAGGGCTACCTGGCCTTCATGAAGGACGCCCGCAAATAAAGCCATGACGATAAAACTGCTGGTCACCGGCGGGACCTTCGACAAGGAGTACAACGAGCTCAACGGCCAGCTCTTCTTCCGCAAGACGCACCTGGAGGAGATGCTGAAGCTGGGCCGTTCGCGCCTGCCCGTCAGGGTGAAGACGCTGATGATGATTGACAGCCTCTTCATGAAGGCCCGGCACCGCGCCGCCATCCTGCGCGAGTGCCTGGCCTGCCGGGAGAAGCATATCGTGGTCACGCACGGCACCGACACGATGCCCGAGACCGCCCGCGCGCTGGGCCCGAAGATCAAGGACAAGACCGTCGTGCTGACCGGCGCGATGGTCCCCTACAAGTTCGGGTCCTCCGACGGGATGTTCAACCTGGGGTCGGCGCTGTCCTTCGCGCAGGTGCTGCCCCCCGGCGTCTACATCGCGATGAACGGCCGCTGCTTCGACTGGAACAACTGCCGCAAGAACAGGGCCAAGGGAGAGTTCGAGGAACTGCGCTGAACCCTTCCCGTCCCGCCGTAAAAGAAGAAGGCCCGGAGTCCCGGGCCTTCTTCTTTTCCTTTCTCGGCGGTCAGAACAGCCGGGAGGCCTTTTTCCAGCGGGCCCGGCTGTCGCCGTTCTGGAAGACCGTCTCCCTGCCCGAGCCGTCTATCCAGACCGCGGTGGCGCCTTTCATGCGCGAGAGCAGCGAGAAGGCCTTCTCCCTGCCCATGACGGCCAGCACCGCCGAGGCGAGGAAGCTGTCCTCCTCGATGCGCGGGGTGTAGACCACCAGGCTGGAGAAGTCCGGCAGCGGATAGCCGGTCTTCAGGTCCAGGATATGGGAGTAGAGTTTCCCCTCTATCTGCACGAAGTGCTCGCGCCCCGAGGAGGACATGACCACGCCGCTGTCGAAATCCAGCTCGCCGAAGGCCTTGCCGTCGCGGAAAGGGTCCAGGATCTCGTAGCGCCAGGGGCGCTTGCCGTAGGCCAGCATGTTGCTGCCCAGCCTCAGCTCCACCGGGCTGACCGGCGCCAGCCGGTCCAGGATGGCGTAGGCCCGCGCGAAGCAGTAGCCGCGCAGGATGCCGCCCATGTTGATCTGGACGGGCCGGGAGAAGCGCACCATCCGGCGGGCCCGGTCCACCTGGATGG
>JAJZRA010000033.1 GCA_021847485.1 bacterium | reverse complement strand
GCCAGTCCTCTATGCCGCCGGCCGTCTCCTCGCGGGTGAAGGTGGCGCGGTTGAAATCGTCGGAGAACAGGCCGCCCCGGCGGCCCCAGACGCGCGGCAGCACATCGGCGACCGAGACCGAGCCGGAGGAACCCGGCACCGAGAGGGCCCGGGCCTGGCGGCGGCGCGCCGGCAGGCGCACGCGGTCCAGCGCGGCGCGGAACCCGTCCCACGAGGCCAGCTCGGCCTCGGGGTCCTCGACGGCGCCCTTGAGCGCCTGCGGCCGGTAGAACAGCGCCGGCGCCTCCAGCCACCACGGGGCCGAGAAGGCGCGCCCGTCGTCGTTGCGGCACAGCTCCTTCAGGATGAACTCCGGGAAGCGCCGGTGCCCCAGCGCGTCCACGGACTGCGAAAGTTCGGAGATCAGGCCCAGGCGGGAGAGCAGCTCGGTCCAGTTCTGCGGGATCTCTATCACGTCGGCCAGCGGGTTGCGCTTCGGGTCGCGCAGGTGCGCGAACAGGCTCTCCCACAGGCTGCGGCGGCTCTTGACCGAGAACTCCGCCTGCGCGTCCGGGAAGGCGGCGGAGAACCGCGCCAGCATGCTCTTGAAAGCGAGATGCTTGCGGTGGTCGTAGTCGGACAGCAGCCAGATCTTCATCTAAATAGATTTATAACGCGCGGTTGTTGAATTTATATTGCCCAGCCGGGGCGGTCCAGCTCCGGGGAGACCTTTACGGAATTGGCGAATTTCCCGGCCTCCAGGCGGCGCAGCGCGCACAGCGCGACCATCGCGGCGTTGTCGGAACAGTAGGCCTTCTCGGAGAACCGCACCTCCAAGCCTTCCAGGGCGCCGAAGGCCCGGCGCAGCGCGCCGTTGGCGGACACCCCTCCCCCCACCGCGATCCTCCGCAGCCCGAGCTTCCGGGCGGCGGCCGCGGTCTTCTTCACCAGCGTCTCGGCCACGGCGTCCTGGAACCCGCGGCAGACCAGCGCCGCCTCGGCAGGCGGCAGCCGCAGCGCCCGCTTGTAGAAATCCTGGCCCAGCCTGCCCGCCAGGTAGTAGCTGACGGCCGTCTTCAGCCCGCTGAAAGAGAAGTCCCACGTGCCTTCCATGTGCGGCCTGGGGAACCCGGGGCCTTCGCCCCGCGCGCGGGCGGCGGCCTTCTCCACCGAGGGCCCGCCGGGGTAGGGCAGGCCCAGCAGCTTGGCCACCTTGTCGAAAGCCTCGCCGGCCGCGTCGTCGCGCGTGCGGCCCAGCACGCGGTAGTCGCCGTAGCCGCGGGCGTGCCAGAGCTCCGTGTGCCCGCCCGACACCAGCAGGGCCAGCAGCGGGAATTCCAGCGGGCGCGAGGCTTTGGCGCCCTCGAACTCGCAGGCGAGCAGGTGGCCCTCCAGGTGGCTGACGCCTATGAGCGGCGCCCGGGCCAGCCCGGCGGCGGCCTCGGCGGCCACGCGCCCCACCATCAGCGCGCCGGGCAGGCCCGGCCCGCGCGAGAAGGCCACGGCGTCGAAGGCGCCGGCCCTGAGCGGCAGCCGGCAGCCCGCCGCGCCGAGCGCACCCTTCAGCACGAAAGGTATCTTCTCGAGGTGGGCGCGGCTGGCCAGCTCGGGCACGACGCCGCTGTATCTGCGGTGCAGCCTGATCTGGGAAAAGACGGCGTTCGACCGCAGCACCCGCCCCTCCAGCACGGCCGCGGAAGTCTCGTCGCAGGTAGTCTCGAAAGCCAGGATCTTCATCATGCCGGGGTCAGGTCTTGGATCTTGACATTCGGCGTGTGCCGCGAGCCGCGGCCTTGCAGCTTTAAAATGTCAAGATCCAAGACCCGACCCCATTTCCGACACCTTACTTGCCCGGCTGCAGGTTGCTGAGGACGGCGCGGGCCTTGAGCAGTTCCTCGGCGCGCTCCAGCACTTCGTCCCGGACGAGGTCCTTCTTCTTCTCGTCCTTCTCGTCCTTGCCGGGGTAGTAGATCTCCTCGCCCTGCTGCAGCAGCTTCTTCTCGGTCTCGAGCGGGACCTTGACCGCTATGTCCGGGGTGATGCCGCCGTGCTCGCTGTTGGCGTCGTGCTGGATGGACTTGCCGCTGGGCGTGTAATACTTGGCTATCGTCAGGCGCAGCGCGGACTTGTCGGACAGCGGGATCATGCTCTGCACGCTGGCCTTGCCGAACGAACGCTCGCCGACGATGACGGCGCGCTTGTTGTCCTGCATCGCGCCGGCGACGATCTCGCTGGCGGACGCGGAATACCGGTTGATCAGGATGACCAGCGGCAGCGTCTCGAAAGGCGCCCGGCCGTTGGCCCTGAACTCCTGGTAGTTCTCCGGCTTGCGGCCCTTGGTGTAGACGATCATCTTATTGTCGTTCATGAACAGTTTGCTGATGTCCACGGCCGCGGCCAGCAGGCCGCCGGGGTTGTAGCGCAGGTCTATGACGAGCGACTCCATGCCCTTGCCCTTCAGCTCGGCCAGCGCCTTCTCCACGTTCTCGGTGACGTGGCCGGTGAACTCCACTATCCGGATATAGCCTATCTTATCGCCGAGCATGCGCCACTTCACGTTCTCGGTCTTGATCAGCTCGCGGGTCAGCGTCAGGTCCTTCGTGACCCATTCGGCGTTCTTATCCTCGGGCTCGCGCGCGGTGGTGATCTTGACCTGCGTGCCGGGCCTGCCGCGCAGCTTCTTGATGGCGTCGTCGATGATCATATCGCGCGTGCTGACGCCTTCGATCTTGATGATCTTGTCGCCGGGCATCATCTGGGCCTTCCAGGCCGGCGTGCCGGGCAGCGGGGTCACGACGGTCAGCCAGCCGTCCTTTACGTCCACGCGGATGCCGATGCCGCCGAACTCGCCTTCGGTGTCGCTCTTGACCCGGGCGTAGACGTCCGGCTCCATGAACTGGGAGAAGTCGTCGAGCTCGGCCACCATGCCCTTGGCCGCGCCGTAGACCAGCTTCTGCGGATCGATCGGGTCGACGTAGTTGTCCTTGATGAGTTCCATTACGTCCACGATCAGCTTGAGCTGCTCGTAGGTCTTGTCCAGCGCGTAGTTGGCGTAGGGGAATACGGCCCCTATGACGAGGGCGGACAGGGTGACCAGCAGTATCTTGCGCGCGTTCTTCATGTATGCTCCTTAAAAAGCCAAAACGGGCTGGCCGGCGGAGACCCTTGGTCCGCGGCCGGCCCTATTATTTATTAAAAGATTATATCTAATTCCGGAGCCACTTTAAGGGGTCGAGGGCCCGGTCGCCCTTGCGGATCTCGAAATAGACGGCGCTGCCGGAAGATTTACGGCCGGAACTCATGGCCTGGGTATCCTCGCCGGCCAGGCCGAGCCTGGTGGCGGTATCGACGGCCCGCCCCTTGGCGGTATCTATCCGGCTGAGCAGGCCGTAGATCGTGAAAAAGCCTTTCTCGTGGTCCACGATAACGACGTTGCCGTAGGTGCGGAAGGGGCCGGCGTAGATCACCTTGCCGGCCAGCGCCGGCGTCACCGGCGCGTTCTCGGCGGTAGCGATCCGGATGCCTTCCCTGACGATCCAGGTCTTGAGGCCGGGCACGTCCTCGCGGCCGAAGCGGCTGATGACCTTGCCCTGCGCCGGCCAGGCCAGCGAATCCCGCGGGACAGGCAGCTCCGCCGGGCCGGTATCGGAACGGTACGGGGCCTGCTTCTGCAGCTTCTTGACCAGCCGCGTCAGGCCGAGGGCGGCGTTCTGCAGGTTCTCCAGCTCCCGCTCCAGCTTGGCCTGCTGCTCGCGGGTCCTCTCCAGTTCGCTCTGCTTGCTTTTGAGCAGGGTGCGGTGAGCGGAGCTCTGCCGGGCCAGCAGTTCCCGGCGGGACCTGAGCTCGAGGCCTTTCGCCCGCAGCTTCTCCATGTCCTTGTTCACGCGGGCGCTCTCGCCCTTTATGCGGCTGAGCAGGGCCCGCTTGTTGATCATCGCCGAGCGCATCAGCATGTCCTTGGAGATGTCGCGCAGGCCGTAATAGGGGTAATAGAAATCCTTCTGCAGAGAAAGCATCACCAGCTCGCCGGAGATGTCGCCGGAGAGCTCCTTCCTGGCCTTCTCGAGGGAGTCGTACTTCTGCCGGGCCTCGCCGGAGCGGGAGCGGGAGGCCGCCAGCTGCCCTTCCAGCTCGGCCTTGCGGGAGGCGGTCTGCTTCTCCTCCTTCTTCAGGCCGGCCAGCTCGGCGGCGATGCGCTCCTCCTCGGCCTTGTACTGGTCGAGCTCCTTCTTCTTCTCCTCGAGCTGGCGATTGATCTCCTCGAGGCTCTTCTTCTTGGCCTCGACGGAGTTCTGCCCGCGCGCGGGGGCGGGGCACAGCAGGGCCAGCGCCAGGAGCGCCGTCAGGAACGGACGTTTTTCCATTGGCAAAGCACCCAGCCGAACAGCGCGCCGGCGGCCACGACGGCGGCCTGCCAGAGCGGGCTGGGCCAGACCCATACGGGGCTGAGGTATTTGACGGGGTAGACTACGGCGTAGGCCGCCAGAGCCGAGGCGGCGGCGCCGCCGGCCCCGGCCAGGAACCAGTTGCGGTCGGCGCCCAGCGAGGCGGCCAGCGTCGCCGGCGTGTGGCCGTGCGTCAGCACCATGGCGGACATGATCATGAAGGCCAGCAGCGCCAGCGACAGCGACAGCGTTATCAGGTGGCCGTAGAAAAGTGCGTGCATGACCGCGTAGGCCTCCAGCGGCTTGTACTTGATATCCCCCACCCCGCCTACGCGCCAGGCCGCGTCGGTCCAGGCGTTGATATCGCCCAGAGCGTCGTCGGCCAGCTCCACCTCCCAGGTGTCGGGCATCGGGTTGGCGCCGGGCGGCAGCACGGAGGCCACCAGCTCGGGCTCGTCGGCCTTCAGGCGGGTCAGGCGGTCCTGCCGGCTGATGAAGACGGCGTCCCTGGTGCCCCTGATGGAAGCCAGCGCCGCGCCTATGGCCTCAGGCGTCTCCTTGGAGCGGTCGTCGCGCACGACGATCACGCGGAAGTCGTCCTTGAGCAGGACGGAGATCTCGCGCATCTGGGCGTGCAGGAAAAGCAGCATCTCGGCCAGCAGGCCGGCGGAGAAGGCCAGCAGGAAGGCCACCCTGTAGCCTTTGCGGGGCTTCGGATGGCTATGCTCCCGCTGGTGTCGGTGTTCGTCCATAGGTATCAATTATAACTTTTTGGCCGGGCATGAAAAAGGCCGCCCGCCGGGCGGCCTTTGGCGGGCTGCGGTACGGCTCAGAGCGAGGAGTCCCGGAACTCCACCGAGGCCACGAAGGGAGAGCGCGACAGCTCGCCTATCATGTCCACCGGCAGCGAGCCGCTCACGTCGAAGACGCTGAACTTGGAGTCCTTCTCCTTCTGCGGCAGGCGGAACCACGCCTCGGCGGAGAAACCGTTCTCCGCGGAGATGCGCCTGAGGAAGCCCGGCACGAACTCGTTGGGGCTGTTCTGGTAGGGCACCTTCAGCGTCAGGCGGACCTTGGTCTTGAGCGGCACGGCGCCGCGCTTCTCCACGGCGGCCTCGCGCACGCCCTTCAGGCGGACCACTTTCAGCAGGTTGGCCGCCGGGGCCCAGCCCAGCACTACGGTGCGGCGGACGTTGCCGTAGTAGTAGGTCTTCTCGCCGGCGAACCGGAAACCGCATTCCTTCTCAAGGCGCCCCAGCAGGGCCGAATAGTCCTTGGCGGCGGGCGTGACGCTCAGGAAGACGTACTCCCTGGCGTACTTGCGCGGGCCTTCGCCCACGGGCCAGACGTAGGAACCCACCGGGCCGCTCTCCCCGGCGAAAGTGACCTTGTAGTGGCTGGTGGGCAGGAAAGGCTTGCGGGCGGCGGCCGGCGCGGAGGCGGCCGGCGCGGCCTTGGCCGCCGCGGGGGCGGGGTTCTTCAGGCTGGGCGCCGCCGAGACAGGGGAATCTCGGAAGTCGCTGAAGTCGGTGCGGACCTTCATCGTGTTCTGCGCGTTCAGGTAGCCGTCGGAGGTCTCCAGCATGTCCTGGAACTCGGGGTTGGAAAAAGGCCCGGTGCCGGCCATCGGGTCGCCGGAAGGAGCCGCATCCTGGGCCGCCGCGGGGGCGGCCAGACAGGCGGCCAGCAGAAGAGCTAGGGTCAGGTTGTTTTTCATTTTATCCCGTTCATCCAAAGCAAAAAAAGGAAACGGAAAAGAACGTTTTCCGTTTCCCCTGGTCACGGCGGGTTAAGGCCAGCCGGTGGATGCTCCCCCGCCTGTTCGGGGGATTACAAGGGATGCGACTTCAACTATTCTATCCGCGTTTGACGGACGGCAATAGAGGCAATGGTCCCACGCGGCCGCCGGAAAAGGGCCCACCCGCCCCTGGGCCCTTTGGCCCCGTTGACAGGGCGGCGGGCGGGGTGCTACAATTTATTTACCGGTAGGTAAGTTTTCTATGAAACCACGACAAGAACCCAAGATCAAGAAAGGCGACAGGACCAGACAGCGCATCCTGGAGACGGCCGTCCAGCTGATGGCCGAGAAAGGCCCCGACGCCGTCTCGATGCGCGAGATAGCGGCCAAGCTCAAGATCACGAAGCCCGTGCTCTACTACTACTTCAAGGACAAGGACGAGCTGATCAAGGCCGCCTTCGTCGAGGGGACCAAGCACATCAAGGAGCTGACCTTCGAGATCGCCGACCGCGCCGCCACCCTGGAGAGCAAGCTCGAGAGGATCTTCGAGAACCACCTGGACTTCATCAAGCGCTATCCCGAGATGCCCAAGTGCGCGCTGAAGATCATGTCCTCCCCGGAACACGGCGTGCTGGCCGAGATGGCGCGCGACCTCAAGCTGCGCAACCGCGACACGATGCGCGGCATCCTCGCCAGGGAGCCCCTCCCCCGCCACGGCGCGGACGACATCCTGCACATGATCAGCGCCGTGCTGACCTATTTCATGGTGGAGGCCCGCGAGAACGGCGTGGCCAGCCTGGAGAAGGACCTCCCGCGGCGCCTGGCCAGGCTCATCGTCTCCGGCGCGCGGCACCTGAAGGCAGCGCTGCTGGTGGTGCTGCTGACCCCCCTCCTCGCCAAGGCCGCCCCTCAGCCGCTCACGCTGGACGGCGCGGTGAAGACCGCCCTGGCCAACAACGCCTCCGTGGTGACCGCCGAGGAGACCCGCCGGATATATAAGGAAAGGGTCAGCGAGTACTGGGGCTCGGTCTACCCGCAGCTGAGCGCCTCGGGCCAGTACACCCGCAACATCGAGTCCCCTTCCTATTTCTTCGGCGCGACCAAGGTCAAGGTGGGCCTGAACAATTCCTACTCCGGCTCGCTCGACCTCAGCCAGGTGCTCTGGGCCGGCGGCAAGGTCTACACCGGCATCAAGATGGCCAACATCTACTCCAGCGCCAGCGGGGAGCAGCTGAAGACCGCGCAGAAGGCCGTCGAGCGCTCGGTCAAGCAGATGTACTACGCGGTGCTGCTCGCCAAGGCGATGACGGCCGTGCAGAAGGAGTCGCTCGACCTCGCCCGCCAGCACCTCGCCACCATCGAGGCCCAGTACAGGCAGGGCATCGCCAGCGACCTCGCCGTGCTGCGCCAGAAGGTGGAGGTCTCCAACACCGAGCCCGCCCTGACGCAGGCCCAGAACCTCTACGAGGAGGGCCTCGTGGAGCTCAAGAACCTGCTCGGCATCGACCCCGAGGCCGAGATAGACCTGACCGACGGCTTCGCCTGCGGCGGGGCCTCCGCCGGGAGCTTCGACGGGCTGTACGCCCGCGCGCTCTCCGCCCGCCCCGACTACCGCAACATGAAGTACCAGCGCGACCTCTACCACGAGATGGTCTCGATAGAGCGCGCCGGGCATTTCCCCTACCTGAGCGCCTTCGCCTCCCGCCAGTTCCAGGGCCAGAGCGACTCCGGCTTCCCGTCCAAGGCCGACCAGAGCTGGAGCACCGTGGCCGGCGTGCGGCTCTCGCTGCCGCTGTTCTCCGGCGGCGCGGTCAGCTCGCGCACGCGCCAGGCCAGGCTGCAGGAAGGCATCGCCGACACCAACCTGCGCGAGATGGAGCGCCGGATAAAGATCGACGTCAAGAAGGCCTGGCTCGCGATGAACGAGGCCTCCGAGCGCCTCGCCTCGCAGGGCACCGCCGTGGAGCAGGCCCGCAAGGCGCTGAGCGCCACCGAGGTCCGCTTCAAGAACGGCCTCGCCGGCCAGCTAGACCTCAACGACGCCACGCTCGCCCTGAACAAGGCCCAGACCCTCTACAACCAGGCCCAGCACGACACCTGCTCCGCCGACGCGCAGCTCAGGTGGGCCCTGGGAGAATAGCGATCCGTAATTCAAGGAACCATATATGAACAAAGCCAAACTCAGCGTGATCATCCTGACCCTCGCCGCGGCGGCCCTGGCCGCCGGCTGCCGCAACAAGGCCGCCGAGGCGCTCGACGACCTGGAGAAGGACCGCTTCCTCGTCAAGACCGAAAAGGCGCGGACCCGGGACCTCGAGGAGTACATCCTGCTGACCGGCTCGGTCAAGGCGCTGGACGAGGCCACTCTCTACCCCCGCATCTCCGGCAAGCTGCTGCGCAACGTCCTCAAGGAGGGCGACCCGGTCAAGAAGGACGAGACCGTGGCGCTGGTGGAACGCGACGAGCCCGGCGTGGTCTACGAGCCCGCGCCGGTGCCGTCCACGCTGACCGGCGTGGTCGGCCGCGTCTACCAGGACAGCGGCGCCAACGTGACGCCGCAGACCCCGATAGCGCTGGTGGTCAACCAGAGCCAGGTCCGCGTGGCCGTGGACGTCCCCGAGAAGTACATCGGCAAGGTCTTCCAGGGCCAATCCGCCCGCATCAAGGTGGACGCCTTCCCGGACCGGTACTTCACCGGCAAGGTCTACCGCGTCAGCCCCGTGGTGGACTCCCACTCCCGCAACACCGTGGTGGAGGTGCTGGTGGACAATGCCGACCGCCGCCTCAAGTCCGGCATGTTCGCCGAGGTGCGCCTGATCGTAGCGTCGCGCGGCGCGGCCCTTTCCGTCCCGGCCGGCGCGGTCGTCGAGGAGGACGGCAAGTCCTACGTTTTCACGCCGCAGAACGACGGCACGGTCCGCCGCGTGGCCGTTAAGACCGGCATAGCCACGACCGACTACACGCAGGTGAGCGGCATCAAGGAGGGCCAGGAGATCGTCACCTTCGGGCTCTACGGCCTCAAGGACGGCAGCAAGATCAAGGTGCAGAACTGACCCCCCGGGGACCGCTCCTATGAAAATAACCGAGATCTCGGTCAGCAAGCCCATCTTCACCACGATGATGGTCGCCACCATCGTCGTGCTGGGCCTCTTCGGCTACAGCCGCCTCGGCGTGGACCTGTTCCCCAACGTCGAGTTCCCGTTCGTCATCGTCCAGACCACGCTCAGGGGCGCCGGCCCCGAGGAGATAGAGTCCTCGGTGACCAAGCCCATCGAGGAGGCCGTCAACACCGTCTCCGGCATCGAGGACCTGCAGTCCACCAGCTACGAGGGCCTCTCGGTGCTGATGATCAAGTTCGCCCTCGAGAAGAACGGCGACGTCGCCGCGCAGGAAGTGCGCGACAAGGTCAATTCCGTGCAGCGCCAGCTGCCGCAGGGCACCGACCCGCCGGTCATCGGCAAGTTCGACATAGGCGCCACCGCGGTGCTCAACATCGTGGTCTACGGCGACCGCGACCTGATAGACCTGACGCAGATAGCCAAGAAGAAGATCAAGGAGAACATCGAGACCGTCAGCGGCGTCGGCTCGATAGACATCGTCGGCGGCCGCGAGCGCGAGATCCACGTGGTGGTCAACCCGCTCAAGCTGTCCGCCCTCAACCTCTCGATCAAGCAGGTCAAGGACGCGATCGTCCAGCAGAACATCGAGATCCCCGGCGGCAAGGTGGAGCAGAAGGACAAGGAGTTCGTGCTGCGCACGATGGGCCGCATCCAGGACGTGAAGGACTTCAACAACATCGTCGTCGCCAACATCAACGGCGCGCAGGTGCGCGTCTCCGACATCGGCCGCGTGGAGGACACCGGCGAGCGCATGACGACCGCCTCCTCTTATAACGGCCGGCCGTCGGTCACGCTGGTGGTAAAGAAGCAGTCCGGCACCAACACCGTGGAGGTGGTCCGCAGCATCAAGGAACGCCTCGCCGAGCTCCGCGAGGTCATCCCGCCCGGCGTCCAGACCACGATCGTCGGCGACCAGAGCGTCTTCATCAAGGAATCGGTCAACACCGTCAAGGAGCACCTGATCCTCGGCGCGCTCTTCGCCGCGCTGATGGTGCTGCTGTTCATAGGCGACTTCCGCTCCACCATCATCTCGTCGCTCGCCATCCCGACGTCGCTGATCGGCACGTTCATCTTCATGGACCTCAGCGGCTTCACGCTCAACAACATGACGCTGCTCGGCCTGACGATAGCCGTCGGCATCGTCATCGACGACGCGATCGTCATGCTCGAGAACATCTACCGGCACATGGAAGAGCACAAGATGAGCCCGCTCAAGGCCTCGCTCGACGGCTCGAAGGAGATCTCCTTCGCCGTGCTGGCGATGTCGGCCGCGCTGCTCGTCATCTTCGTGCCGATGGCCTACATGAGCGGCATCATCGGCCGCTTCCTCAAGAGCTACGGCCTGACCATCGCCTACGCCGTCGCGATCAGCACGTTCATCGCGCTGACGCTGACGCCGATGCTCTGCTCCATCTTCCTCAAGGTCCGCCCCGGCGGCAAGTCGGAGATGCAGAAGCTGACCGACAAGGTCAACGACTGGCTGGCGACGCGCTACATAAAGATGCTGGAGTGGGCGCTCGCCCGCCGCAAGCAGATGGTGGCCTACGCGGTGATCATCATGATCTCGATGGTGCCGCTGCTGATGTTCGTCGGCAAGGACTTCGTGCCGCAGGACGACACCGGCCAGTACCAGATCATCGTGACCGCCCCGGAGGGCACCAGCCTCGGCAAGATGAAGGAGCTGTTCTCGCAGATCGAGACCGAGACCCGCCAGCTCCCCTACGTCACCAACATCATGACCTCGATCGGCACCGGCACCGGCGGCCACAGCGGCTCGGTGGCCTCCAACGAGGGCTACCTGCTGGTGGAGACCGTGGACATCAAGGAGCGCGACCTGCCGATCGAGAAGCTGGTGCAGGCCTCCCGCAAGATGCTCTCCAAGTACAAGGGCCTGCGCGTGCAGGTGATGCCCGTCGGCGGCTTCGGCGGCGGCGAGGCGGCCTTCCAGTACAACATCTCCGGCCCCGACCTGCATAAGCTCGACGAGTATTCCAAGGCCGTGGCCGACCACCTGCGCACGCTCAAGGGCGCGGTGGACGTGGACACCAGCTTCTCCTACGCCAAGCCGGAGTACCGCATCGAGATCGACCGCAGCCGCGCCCACGACCTGGGCGTCAAGGTGGAGGACATCGCCACCTCGCTGCGGACGCTGGTCGGCGGCGAAGAGGACATCACCAAGTACAAGGACGGCGACGAGCTCTACCAGGTCCGCCTGCGCGCCGAGGAGAACTTCCGCGACCGCAAGGAGGCCATCGAGGCGCTGATGGTGCCGGCCGCCGGCGGCCGGGTCACGCGCCTGGACAGCGTGGCCCGCGTCACCGAGGGGTTCGGCCCGACGCAGATCTCGCGCTACAACAGGCAGCGCAACGTGCAGGTGCTGGCCAACATGGACGGCATCGGCATGGACAAGCTGATCAAGGAGGCCGACAAGGCCTTCAAGGCCCTGCACGTCCCGCCGGAGTACAAAGGCGGCGTGACCGGCCGCGCCAAGGAGCTCGGCAAGATGTTGAAGAGCTTCCTGACGGCCTTCCTGATGGCGTTCATCTTCATCTATATCGTGCTCGCCAGCCAGTTCGAGAGCTTCGTCTACCCGATCTCGATCATGATCGTGCTGCCGCTGACGATCCCGTTCGCGGTGCTGTCGCTGTTCATGACCGGCCAGGACCTGACGATCTTCAGCCTGATGGGCATGTTCCTGCTGTTCGGCATCGTCAAGAAGAACTCGATCCTGCAGGTGGACTACACCAACACGCTGCGGGCCAAGGGCCTGCCGCGCTACCAGGCGATGATCGAGGCCAACAAGACCCGCTTGCGCCCGATCCTGATGACGACGCTGACGCTGATAGCCGGCATGATCCCGACCGCGCTCGGCACCGGCGCCGGCTCCGGCACGCGCCGCGCGATGGCGCTGGTCATCATCGGCGGCCAGGCGCTGTCGCTGCTGATCACGCTGCTGATGACGCCGGTCACCTACTCGCTGTTCGACGACCTGGAGGTCTGGTTCCGCAAGAAGTACATGGGCGGCGACAAGCGCCAGGAAGCCGGCGGGGCCTGACCCCCGTCAAAAAGAAGAAGGGAGGCCCCGGGGCCTCCCTTCTTTTTTCCCCGGCGCCGGAGCCCCGGGGCCTCCCTTCTTTTTTCCCCGGCGCCGGAGTTGCGCCGCCGCCGGCAAGATTGTATCATCTCCTCCATGCTCAAAAAGACCGCCCTTCTGCCAGTTCTGTGCGCCCTTTCGGTCATAGCCTCGCCCGCCCTCTCCGGCGCGGCCAAGGCCGGCGCAGCCAAGAGCGTAACCGCGCTGGAAGCCGAGCTCAAGGCCGCCTGCGGAGAAGCCGCCGACCTCCTGGCCGAGGCGCGCGAGAACAGCCGCGCGCTGCGCGGCTCGATAGCCAAGGCCAAGACCGAAATGCTGAAGAATTACGGCCGCAAGGCCCTGGCCGTCAGCGACCTGGGGGTCCTGCGCGGCGCGCTCCAGCTGTATTACTGCGACACCCAGGGGTCCTATCCCGAGAAGCTGGAGTCGCTCGTCCCCCGCTATCTTCCGGAACTGCCGGAGCTGCAGCTGCCGGGCTACCCGCGCACGCGCAAGGTGTTCACCGTCACGACCGTGGACAGGAAGAACAGCCCGCTGAAGGAAAGCGGCGGCTGGATCTACATCTTCGACCCTTCCTCCAAGATGCACGGCACCGTCCTGATAGACGCCGGCCTGAAATACAAGGGAAAGGCCCTCTACCTCTATTGAGCCGCGCTCCCTAGCGCTCCCGCTCATGAAAAATGGAGGCCCCGGCCTCCATTTTTCACGTCATAGCGGCGCACGGACAATAACTTCTATTTTACAGGTCCGGTCCTTATCTTCCGGAAAGGCGGAGGGCTTCGCGGCGGGCTTTGGCGAGGTCTTCGGGGGTGGGCGTCTCCGCGGCGTCGAAGAGGTCCCCGAACTGGGCGGCGAAGGCCGCGGCCAGCGCCGGGTCGGCGCTGTAGTACTCGTTCTCGAAATTGTTCTGCTGCGCGTTGACCGACCAGTTGAAGGAGCCGGTCATCAGCAGCTTCCCGTCCAGCACCGCGAACTTGTTGTGCATGACGCCCTTGCCGGCGAAGCCCTGGCTCCAGCGGAACGGGACGCCGGCGTCCATGAAAAGCTTGCCGACGTCGGACTGGCTGGCCTGCACCCGGTCCGTCAGCACGCGCACCTTCACGCCGCGCTTATGCGCGTTGAGCACGGCGTCGGCGATGGTCTGGGAATAGAAGCTGAAGACGGCGATATCGGCGGTCTCCCGCGCGAAGTCCAGCGCGGCGGCGATGTCCTTCTCGGTGTCGCCGCCCGGGGAGAAGGTGCAGCGCGGCAGCAGCGCCCCGTTGAAGTCCAGCGGGCGGGCGCCGCAGGCCGGGGGCGGCGGGTAGGCCGCGACCGGCTCGGCCGGCCCCTCGGCCGAGGGCCTGGCCAGGCCCCACATCCACTCGAAATAGGCGCGGTAGGAGGCCGTGACCTCCGGGTCCGCTATAAAGACGGCGTTCTCGCTGTTGGCCTCGTTGGCGGTCACCGCCCAGTTGAAAGACCCGGCCGAGACGACCTTCCCGTCGTAGATGCCGAGCTTGTTATGCATGATGCCGTAACGGCCCACGCCCCGCAGCGACCGCATCTCCACGCCGGCGTCCAGCAGCTGCTGGATCTGCTCGCTGCGGCGCGGAGTAAAGAGATGCGACTCGTTCATGATCACGCGCACCCTGACGCCGCGCGCCCTGGCGTCCGCCAGGGCCTGCGCCACGCGCGGCAGCGTAAAGCCGTAGACGGCCACCTCCACGCTGGAGGTGGAAGCCCGCACGGCGCTCTCGATAAGCCCCTCTATGTCGGCCTTGCCGGAAAAAGCGTAAGCGGGCAGGGCGGAAAGCTCGGGGACCGGTACCACGGAGCCGCTGGAGACGGAGGGCGGCGGCACGGCCGGGGTCTGCGGCCACTCGCCGGCCGGGAAATAGGACAGCTCCCCCGCCGTGGCGGGGACGGGACCGAAAGCTATAAGGAAGGCAAAGCAAAGCCCTTTGATGTATCTTCGCATCTAACAGATTATCGCTGAAAACCCGCGCCGCCGCGAGGGTCCGGGGACCTATCTCCGCGTAGGCCTTTGAAGAGTTCGCCCCGGCGCAGGGACACCAAAGGGACGCCTTTCGAGGGATGTCGCGGAGGGGCCGGCTTGCGTAAGCGCCGGCCCCGAGCGAACAAGGTGCGGGCACGGTGTGCCCGACACCGACCCGAGGAAGGCGTCCCTTTGGTGTCCCTGGTCCCGCTGCGTCAGAGCTGGCGGCGCTGCGCGGCTATGTTGAAGAGCTTCAGGTACGCCTCGGCGGACTTGCCCCAGGCGAAGTCCCCCTTCATCGCGTTGCGCACCATCATGTTCCAGTTCTCGCGCCACCCGTAGAGCGACACGATGTGCCCCAGCACCGAGCGCAGCTGCCCCTCGTCGGCGTAGTCGATGGCGAAGCCGTTGGAATCCTTCGGCTCCCCGTTGTAGAGCACCGTGTCCTTGAGCCCGCCCGTGCGCGTCACCACCGGCAGCGAGCCGTAGCGCATCGAGATCATCTGGCTCAGGCCGCACGGCTCGAACCGCGACGGCATCACGAAGATGTCCGAGCCGCCGTAGATCTTGTGGGCCAGCGCCTCGTCGAAGGCCGCCCGGAACGCCACCCGCTTCGGGTGGGCCGCCGCCAGCGCGCCGAAGGCGTCGGACAGGCCCGGGTCCCCGGCGCCCAGCACCACGAACTGCATCTTGTCCGTGAAATCCCCCGCCGCCCGCAGCAGCACGTCCAGCCCCTTCTGCCGGTCCAGGCGGCTCACCACGCCCGCCAGGATCAGGTCCTTGTTCTCCTCCAGGCCCAGCTCCTTCTGCAGCGCCTTCTTGCACGCCGCCTTGCCGCGCTGGAAGCTCTTGAGCTCGTAGCCGCGCTCCAGGAAAGTGTCGGTCGCCGGGTCCCAGATCTCCTCGTCGATGCCGTTGAGGATGCCGAACAGGTCCGCCGTGCGGTGGCGCAGCACGCCCTCCATGCCGTGGCCGAACTCCGGCCGGAACTGGATCTCGCTGGCGTAAGTCGGGCTCACCGTAGTGACCAGGTCCGCGAAGACCAGCGCCGACTTCATGAAATTGACGCCGCCGTAGTACTCCAGCTTGTCCGGCGTGAAGTCCAGCCACGAGAAGCCGGCCTTCAGCAGCGTCTCCTTCGGGAACATCCCCTGGTAGGCGATATTGTGGATCGTGAAGACCGAGGCCGTCTTGGCGTAGAACGAATCGATGCGGTAGAGCGTGCGCAGGTAGGCCGGCACCAGGCCGGTCTGCCAGTCGTGGCAGTGGATCACGTCGGGCTTGAAGCCTATGAACTTGGCGCCCTCCAGCACCGCGCGCGAGAAGAAGATGAACCGCTCGTCGTTGTCCTCGTAGTCGCCCTGCGCGGTGCGGTACAGCCCCGGCCGGTCGAAGAACTTGGGGTTCTCGATGAAATAGACCGCGACCTTGCCCCACTGCACGCGGCTCATCGTCGCCGTCTCCATCCGGTTGCCCACCGGGATCAGGAAGCTGCCGCCGGCCGCCTTCGGCGAGAAGGCGCCGCCGCCCACGTTGCGGTAGCGCGGCAGGAACAGCACCACCTCGGCGCCGTCGGTCCTGGAGAAGACCTGGGCCAGCGCCCCGGTCACGTCGGCCAGGCCGCCGGTCTTGCAGAACGGAAAAGCTTCGCTCGCGGCTATCAGTATCTTCATGTTCCCCTCCCGGTCCCTCTACGCCTTATAGCGTTTGCCGGAGTTGAGTATCTCGGCCGCGTCCTCGGGGGACACGGTGTTTATATAGAAGCCGGTGCCCCACTCGAAGCCGGCCACGTGGCTGAGCTTGGGCATGATCTCTATGTGCCAGTGGTAATGCCCGGCCGACGGCTCCCGGACCGGCATCGTGTGCACGATCAGGTTGTAGGACAGTTCCGGCAGCGAGACCGAAAGCTTGGTCAACGCGGTCTTGAGCACTTCGGCCAGCCGCTCCGCCTGAGCGTCGGGCATCTCCTCGAAATGGCTCGCGTGCGCCTTCGGCAGGATCCAGGTCTCGAAGGAGAACCGGCTGGCGTACGGCGTGACGGCCATGAAATCCGCGTTCTCGGCGACCACGCGCTTGGCGAACTCGGCCTCGGCCTTGAGGATATCGCAGAAGACGCAGGTGCCGCGCTCCTGGAGGTAATCGGCGGCCCCCTCGATCTCCTGCATGACGCGCAGCGGCGCCATCGGCATGGCTATGATCTGCGAATGCGGGTGCACCAGGCTCGCGCCGGCGTTGCGGCCGTGGTTCTTGAAGATCATCACGTACTTGATGCGCGGGTCCTTCCGGATCTCCCTGACGCGCAGCGTGAAGGTGCGGATCACGTCGGCCACGGCCTCCGCGGGCATCTGCTCCAGCAGGCGGCCGTGCTCGGGCGTCTCGATGACCACCTCGTGGAAGCCCATGCCGTCCATCCGGTCGTAGATGCCGGCGCGGCGGTTCTCCACCGAGCCGTCCGACACCAGCGCCGGGTACTTGTTGCGCACCACGCGCAGGCGCCAGCCCCCCTTGCCGTCCGGCAGGGAGTAGATCTCCGGCGGGGTCAGTTCTTCGTGGCCGGCGCAGAAAGGGCACGCGTAGCCGGCGGTCTCGGAGCCGGAGCCGGGGCGGAACTCGTTGGGGCGCAGGCCGCGCTCCGAAGCGATGATCACCCAGCGTCCGAAAACAGGGTCCTTGCGTATCTCAGGCATGTCGTATAGTTCCGGGAACCCGGCGCGGGCTCCGCGCGGGCGGCGGCGCTACTGCGCTTTCTCCCCGCCTTCACCGCCGTCCTCGCCGGCGGCGTCGTCCGCGGGCACGGGCGCCGCCTCGTCCTCCCGCGGTTCCGGGGCGGGCTCTTCCAGCGGCGCCTCTCCGGCGGCAGCTTCGGCGCCGTCGCCGGCTGCCGGCGCTTCGGTCTCCGCGGAGACTTCGGCCGGCGCTTCGGTTTCCGCGGAGACTTCGGCCGGGGCCTCGGCTTCCGCGGGGACCTCGCCCGCGGCGGCGGCCTGGGCCGGGTCGGCGGGCGGCGCGCCCTCGGCCACGGTCTCCAGCGCGTCCTGCTCCACCAGCTCGACCGCGGTGCTCTGCGCGGCGGCGGCGGCGTTCTCTATATTGAAGGTGTCCAGCTTGGGCAGGTCGTCCAGGGAGTTCAGGCCGAACTGGCGCAGGAACTCGCTGGTCGTGCCGTAGAGGATCGGGCGGCCGATGGTCTCGCGGCGGCCGACGACGGTGATCAGCTTGCGCTGCGTCAGCGTCTCGATCGGGCCGATGACCTCCACGCCGCGGATCGCCTCGATCTCGGCGCGGGTCAGCGGCTGCTTGTAGGCTATGATGCAGAGGGTCTCGAGCGCGGCCTGCGTCAGGCGCACGGTCATCTTGTTATGGTAGAGCTTGCGCACCCACAGGCCGTATTCCGGGCGCGTGGCCAGCTGCCAGCCGCCGGCGACCTGCATCACCTGCAGCGTGCGGCCTTCCTCGTCGTAGCCTTTGCGCAGCTCCTGCAGCGCGCTCTCGATGCGTTCCTTGTTCTTGATCTCGCACAGCTGGGCTATGCGGCTCACCGGCAGCGGCGCGTCGGTGATGAAAAGCAGGGTCTCCAGCACTTTCTTAAGTTCGACGTCTTCCATATTACCTCTCGGAGTATCGGGTCAGATTCAGTTCGCGGTGCCGGCGTCCGGCGCGTCCGGCCCCTGCGCCTCCGCGGACGGGGCCGCGGCGGCGGGCTCGGCCGCGGGCTTCTCTTCGGCGGGAGCGGGCGGCGCCGGGTAGATGCGCACTTCCTGGTAGGCCTCGTCCTGCGAGACCAGGATCTTGCGCTGCTTTATCAGCTCCAGCAGCGCCATGAAGCAGGTGATCACGCCGAGGCGCTTGGTCTCGGCCGCGAACACGTCGTCGAGCAGCAGCCACTCGCGGCCTTCCAGCATCTGCTGGATCTTCGCGACGCGCGACTCTATCGGGAACTGGTCGGCCTCCACCTCGCGGGTGGGCTCGGCGCGCTGGAACGCGCGCTTGACGGCGTCCATCAGCGCGTAGAAGTCCAGGTCCAGGTACTTCTCCTCGCTGGAGAACACCGGCGAGCCGCGGTAGAACGCGTCCTTGTACCTGTTGAAGCGCCCGTTCATGTCCTTGGACGCTTCCTTGTAGCGCTGGTACTCCTCGAGCATGCTGACGAGGGCCCCGCGCGGGTCGGGGCCGCTCTCGCCGCCCTCCACCTCGGGGGCGGGCAGCAGCAGCTTGGCCTTTATCTGCATCAGCGTCGCGGCCATCACCAGGAACTCCCCGGCGACCTCCAGGTTCAGGCTCTTCATCACGTCCAGGTACTGCAGGTACTCGGACGTGATCTGCGCTATCGGGATATCGTAGATGTCGAGGTTGTTCTTCTTGATCAGGTGCATCAAGAGGTCGAGCGGCCCCTCGAAATTCTCGAGATGGATGTCTATGGCGTTCATCAGATCAGCCCCGCGGCCCTGGAGACGGCCTTCATCTTGGCGTCGGCGGCGGCGCGGGCCTTCACGGCGCCCCCGGCCAGCAGCTTCTCGGGGTCCACCGTGGCGGCCAGCTCGGCGCGGCGCGTCCTCAGGGCCCCGATCTCCTTCTCCATCAGTTCGGTCAGCTGCTTCTTGCAGGCGCCGCAGCCCACCTTGCCCTCGCGGCATTCCTGCTCGCGGGCCTTCCAGTCCGGGTTATAGAGCTTATGGAAGGCGCAGACCACGCAGCCCTCCGGGTGGCCCTTGTCGTCCAGTTTGATCTTCTGCGGGTCGGTGTACATCTTCTTGATCTTGGCCTCGAGGGTCTTGGCCTCCTCGAAGATCGAGATCGTGTTGCCGTAGGACTTGCTCATCTTACGGCCGTCGAGGCCGGGCACCACGGGAGAGCTGGTGAACAGCGGTTCGGGCTCCTTCAGCACGTCCCCGCCGAACATATGGTTGAAGCGGCGCACCATGTCGCGGGTCAGCTCCAGGTGCGGCAGCTGGTCGCGGCCTATCGGCACGTGCGTGGCGTCGTAGAGCAGGATGTCGGCCGCCATCAGCACCGGGTAGCCGAGGAAGCCGTAGACGGCCATGTCGCTGTGCAGCGCCAGCTCGTCGGCGTCGTGGCCGTGCGCCTCGGCGAGCTGCCGGGTCACGCCCTCGGCCTTCTTCATCTTGTCTTCCTGGCCCTTGTACTTCTGCTTGTAGAGCTCCTGCAGCTGGTCCTTGAAAGTGGGGTTCCGGAGCAGCCAGCTGATAGGCGTCACCATGCCCAGCAGCAGCGCCAGCTCCGCGTGCGGCTTCACGTCCGACTGGCGGAAGAAGACGGCCTTCGCCGGGTCCAGGCCGATGGCCAGCCAGTCCAGCACCATTTCGCGGGTGTTGGCGGCGAGGCTCTCGCTCTTGTCGGCGCCGGTGGTCAGCGCGTGCCAGTCCGCCACGAAGAAATAGCAGTTGAACTTGTCCTGCAGCTCCGCCCAGTTCCGGAGGGTGCCCCAGTAATTGCCCAGGTGCAGCCGGCCCGTCGGGCGGGCCCCGGAGACGACGACGGATCTCTTTTCGTTTTCCATGTTCCTTAGCCTATGTAGATGCCGAAGTAGGATAGAACCATCAGCGCCAGCCCCAGCGGCGGCAGCACTATGTACTTGATCAGGCCGGTCAGGACCAGGCCCAGGATGATGTACATGCCGTAGGGCAGGTGCTTCTCGTAAATTTCCAGCGCGCGGCCCTTCAGCAGGCCCAGCGCTATCTGGCTGCCGTCCAGCGGGAACACCGGCACCAGGTTGAAGACCGCCAGCGCCAGGTTGATGATCACCGCGAACGCCAGCATCCGCATCAGCGTCAACCCCAGGTCGCCGCCCACGAAGAGCATCACTACCTTGAACAGCACCGCCGCGACCAGCGCCAGGAGGATATTGGACAGCGGGCCGCTGACGGCCACCTTGGCCATATCGGCGCGGGGGCTGTGCATCCGGTACGGGTTCACCGGCACCGGCTTGGCCCAGCCGATGGCCGGGAAGTGCATCAGCACGCACATCGCCGGGATCAGGATGGTCCCCACCGGGTCTATGTGCGGCAGCGGGTTGAACGACAGCCGGCCGGAAAGATAGGCCGTATCGTCCCCGTGCCTGTAAGCCGTATAGCCGTGGGCGAACTCGTGGAAAATGACGGAAAAAACCAGCACCGGGAGCTGTAAAATCCACTCCATAATAGATAATTATATTAATATATCCACTAGTAAAGGAAGTAGGGGCCCGAAATCGGCTTTTTTAGTATAATTCTAGGGGAATTTTCCGGGGATATTCACGATGAAAAAATTACAGCAGCTCATCAAGGACCGCGGCGCCAGGGTCGGCATCATAGGGCTCGGCTACGTGGGCCTGCCTCTGGCGGCGGAGTTCGCCAAGGGCGGCTTCCGCGTGACCGGCTTCGAGGTGGACGCGCAGAAAGTGCGCGATATAAAGGACGGCGAGTCCTATATAGCCGACGTCCCGACCGCCGAGGTCGCCGAACTGGTGAAGAAGGGCCTGCTGACCGCCACGCTGGACTTCGCCGGCCTCCGGAAGATGGACGCCGTCATCATCTGCGTCCCCACCCCGCTGCGCAAGAGCAAGGACCCCGACGTTTCCTATATAGTGGCCTCGGTCAAGGAGGCCCGCAAGTACCTGCGCCGCGGCCAGCTGATCATCCTCGAGAGCACCACCTACCCCGGCACCACCAAGGAGCTGGTCAAGCCGATGCTCGAGACCGGCGGCCTCAAGGCCGGCCGGGACTTCTTCCTCGCCTTCTCGCCGGAGCGCGTCGACCCGGGCAACAGCAAGTACGGCGTCAAGAACACCCCGAAGGTGGTCGGCGGCCACACCCCGGCCTGCACGGCGCTCGCCGCCGCGCTCTACGGCGCCGTGATCGACCGCGTCCTGCCGGTCTCCGGCACCGAGGCGGCCGAGCTGGTCAAGCTGCTCGAGAACACCTTCCGCGCGGTCAACATAGCGATGATCAACGAGATGGCGCTGATGTGCCACAAGCTGGGCCTCGACGTCTGGGAGGTCATCGGCGCGGCCTCGTCCAAGCCTTTCGGCTTCATGCCGTTCTACCCCGGCCCCGGCATCGGCGGCCACTGCATCCCCCTCGACCCGCACTACCTCGGCTGGAAGATGAAGACGCTCAACTTCGAGCCCCGCTTCATCGAGCTGGCCGGCGCCATCAATTCCTCCATGCCGGCCCACGCGGTCGAGCGCGTCGGCGAGCTGCTCAACGCGCGCGGCAAGGCGCTGAGCCGCTCCCGGGTGCTGATGATCGGCATGGCCTACAAGCCCGACATCTCCGACCCGCGCGAGAGCCCCGCCCACGACGTGCTGATCCTGCTGGAGAAGACCGGCGCCAAGGCCGACTTCTACGACCCGTACGTGGCCGAGGCGGACATCGAGGGCGTCACGCGCCGCTCCCGCAGGGACGCGCTCCGGCGCATAAAGGACTACGACTGCGTGATCATCGTCACGCCGCATTCCTGCATAGATTACGCGGACATCGTAAAGAACGCCAGGCTGGTCTTCGACACCAGGAACGCCACCAAGGGCCTGAAAGGAAAGAACCTCCACAGGCTATGACGGAAACCCAGGACCCCAAGCTGCTCTGGTTCAACTTCCTCAAGATCTTCACGAGGGCCCTCGTGCAGATCAACCTCTACAAGCCCGACCACCCGCAGGTCAAGCAGGCCCTCGACGAGGGCCAGGCCCTGCTGGCGCAGATCGCCGACTCGCTCGGCGGCGGCGACTTCTCGGTCACGATAGACGCGGACAAGCTGCTGATAAACGGCCAGCCGCTGCTGACGGCCGACAAGCTGCCGAATTCCCTCAAGAACCTCTACTCCAAGTTCCGCCTGCAGACCATCACCTTCTCCGCCGGGGCCGACGGCTCCGACCTGCTGGCCCTCTGCCAGGTGCAGGCCCAGAAAGGCGACGCCAAGGCCTTCCTCGCCGAGAAGGGCGTGACCAGGGTAAAGCTCAACGAGGCCGTCTACGCCAAGGTGGAAGCCGGCGCCCCGCAGGGCGCGGTGACGGCGCCCGGCCGGGAAGCGGGGGCAGCCCCCTCCCCGTCCGAGCAGGCCGACCTGCGCATGGCGGAAAGGATCTCGGCCCAGAACCTGGAGACGGCGCTGGTCACCGTGGTCAGCCGCGCCACCAGCGACGCCGCCGAGCAGAAGCGCGTCATGGAGCTGCTTACCTCCAAGCTGCGCAAGGAGATAGAGGAGAGCGTCGGCAAGGCCCTCGAGGCCGTGCGCCGCGAGAAGCGCAAGGTCGAGAACGACATGGCCCGCACCGAGTCCGTGATGACGAGCATCGCCGAAGGCGTCGTCGTCGTGGACAAGGAAGGCAAGATCCTGATGATGAACCCGCAGGCGGAGGCCATGTCCGGCAAGCCGCTCGCGGAGCTCTCCGGCAAGAAGATCGTGGACCTTTCCCAGATCGAGCACCAGGTGGTCTCGCTCGCCAGGGAGATCAAGCCCGAGGCCACCGGCGTCATCACCAAAGAGGTGGCCCGCAGCGGCCCGGCCGAGATCGCCGACACGGTCAAGAAGGCCACCGCCATCATCCAGAACGAGGAAGGCAAGATAGTCGGCGCGGTCTCCATCCCCACCGACGCCGCCAAGCTCAAGCAGGTGGAGCAGCTCCAGCAGGACTTCATCGCCACGATGACGCACGAACTGCGCTCGCCGCTCACCTCCATCAAGGCCGCGCTGGAGATCATGGCGCGCGAAGCCGCCGGCCCCCACGAGTCCGCCCGCGGCGTGCTGAACACCGCCATCCGCAACACCGAGCGCCTCAATTCCATCATCACCGACATCCTGGACTTCTCCAAGCTGCAGTCGGGCAAGATGGTCTTCCACCAGGAAGGCGTGCCGGCGGGCGACATAGCCCGCGAGGCCGCCGACGCCATGCGCGCCTGGGCCGACTCCAAGGGGGTGCGCCTTTCGGTCTCCGTAGAGCCGGGCGTCCAGCACATCTACGCCGACAAGCGCCGCACCGTGCAGGTGCTCATCAACCTGGTCTCCAACGCCATCAAGTTCACGCCGCAGGGCGGCAGCATCGAGATCTCGGCCGACGCCGGACGCGAGTCCCTGGCCAATTTAACCTTCTTCTCGGTCAAGGACACCGGCTGCGGCATCAAGAAGGAGGACCAGGACAAGGTCTTCGAGAAGTTCGTGCAGGTGGCCTCCGGAGAGAAGGTGGGCGGCACCGGCCTGGGCCTGTCCATCACCAAAGCCATGGTGGTCATGCAGGGCGGCCGCATCAGCCTCGACAGCGAACCGGGCCGCGGCACCACGTTCCGCGTGGGCATGCCGGTCTTCAAGGGCCAGGGCGAGCAGCAGGTCTTCGAGCAGGCGCCGGAGGCCAAGGCGCCGGAGGCCAAACCCTGGTGGAAAAAGCTCTTCGGGATCTGACCGGTATTGTCCTCCAAAGCCCGAATTTAATAGAATATACTTTCAGCGGTTCTTTGCGCTCGTATCTCAACGGATAGAGTCCCGCCCTGCGAAGGCGGTTATACAGGTTCGATTCCTGTCGAGCGCACCAAGATCTCTTAACTTACGCAACTAGTCGTCCGAGTCACGGATAAACCGCATAGCGGTTTTCCGCGACCCCGGCTCGGCGGTTCCGCTGCGCAGGGAACCGCCTCCGCCCTTGCGGACCGGACGCGGAACATGATCATGTTCCGCTCTTCGCCGGTCCTCACCTGTCGAGCGCACCAAATTTCCCCGCCCCCTCCCCCATACAGCTATGCCAGAGAATAAAGAGACCAAGAAGACCGCGGCCACCGGCAAGTACGTCTACGACGCCAAGCTCGGCAAGGTCGT
>JAJZRA010000107.1 GCA_021847485.1 bacterium | reverse complement strand
TTGCGCTTCTGCGTGTCGATGATCTTCTTGGACTCTTCGAGGTTGACGGCGGCGGCCATCTCCTCGTTGATGGCGCGCTCGCGCGCCTCCTGGTAATGCTGCTTGATCTCGCTCAGGTGGGCCTTGGTCTCCTCGAGCTGGGCGGACAGGTCGCGCAGCTGGGCGTCCTTGGCGGCCACGAGGGCCTTCCAGTCGCTCTCGGCCTTGGAGAAGTTCTCGCGCAGGAAGCGCATGGTCTCCATGTTGGACTGGCGCACGTCCGGAGGGAGCGGCGAGGCCTCCGGCACGTAGTCGGAGCCGGCCACTTTCTTCCAGAGATCGTTGAGATGCCTGTCTATATCCTTGCTTTCCATAGTTTTCCCGATATGGACCGAGGGCCCGGAGCCCGCCGCTCCAGACCTTAAGCTAGGTAAAGTTTATCAAGGGGGTATTAACCGGCCGTGAAAGAATTGTTAACAAACTGTTACAAACCCGCCCGCGCCGCCAGGAGCGGTCGGGCCCCGGTCAGCGGACCAGGGACTGGAGTTCCACGGTGGCCTGCGAGATGTCGATGCCGGCGTCCTGGTACTGGGCGATGATGCGCTGCAAGGAGCTCTTCAGCACGTCGGGCGGCGCCCCCCCGCCCTTGAGCTTGAGGTAACTCTGCCAGTCCTTGCTGAAATCGTAACGCAGCTGGTTGAGCTTGTCCGCCGCGCGCTTGGCCGCCAGCGCCTTCAGCTCCGCCTCCGCCGCCTGCTGCCGCCGCACCACCGCGGCCAGCCGCTCCTTCTCCGCCGCCACGTTGGCCTTGGCCGCCGCCTCGCCGCGCAGCCGCGCGGAGAGCGAATCCAGCTCCGCCTTCATCGAGGCCAGCTCGTCCTTCAGCAGCTGCTCCCGGCGGGCCGACTCGTCGAGCGCCTCCACCAGGTCGCGGCGGTACTTGATCTCCTGCTTGATCATCCTGTCGTACTCGCCCTCGATATCGCGGTCGCCGAAACGCAGCGTCAGCGTGACCGAGTGGGCCGGCACGATCAGCCCGGTCAGCGGCACCGAAATGCCGTAAGAAAGCTCCGAAACCGCGCGCTTCCAGCCTATGCCGGCGCTCAGCGCCGAGGCCCGCGAGGCCAGGTTCAGGCCGGTCCGCGAGAAGAAGCGCCCGGAGCGCTCCGTCCGCCAGACATGCTCCACGCCGGGGGTCAGGCTGAAGTTTCCGTCAGCCGCCTCCGACCCGGAGCGCCTGGCCAGGTCCAGCGTCAGCGTATAATCGTCGCGCCGCTCCGAGACGCCCAGCCGGATCACGCGCGGCGCGTTGTCCTTCACCAGCCCGACGGCGTAGGACGGGGAATTGAGGTTCAGGATCGAGAAGCCCACCGTATGGGAATCGTCAGGCCTGAAGGCCGCGCCTATGTCCAGGCCCAGCCCCATCGCCGAGTCGCCGCCGGAGGCCGAGGCGCGCATCAGTTTCAGGTTCGCGCCGAAATCCAGCAGCCCGTAATCCTTGCGCAGCAGGTTGGTGGTGCCCCAGCCCAGCAGCACCGTCTTCTCCGTCAGCTTCCCCCCGTCGTCGCGGTAGACGCCCGCTAACGAGAAAGTCCCCATCCGGCCGTACGCCATGCCGGGCAGCGACGCCCAGGCCCCGTAGGAGCTGAAGTCGGCGGAGCCGCGAGTGGTCCGGTGCGAGCCCAGGAAGGACGCCCCCGTCTCGAACTTGCGGATGGCGCCGGGCAGCGCCGGGTTCTCGAAGACGGAGAGCGGGTCCTCGAGGCCCGCCCCCTGGCCGCCCAGGGCCAGCTGGCGGGCGTCCGCCGGCACGTCCTCGAAGACGGCCTCCGCCGGGACGGCGGCCGCGAGCAGGCACAGGGCCGCGAGGGCCCCTCTAAGCTTTGACATCGGTGTTGCCTCCGGCGGCAGCGGCCTTGGCCCGCTGCTCCGCCACGTCGGAATAGAGCGCTATGCCGGCGCGCCCGTGGGATTTCACCCAGTACAGCGCGTCGTCCGCCTTCTCCAGCAGCGCGTCCATCGTGGAGGCGTCGTTGGGGAAAGTGGAGATGCCGATCGAAAGCGTCACGCGCAGCTCCTTGGCCTTGGAGAACGGCACCGGGATGCGCAGCTCGTTCAGTTCCTGGCTGAGGCGCTGCGCGAGGCGCCTGGCCTCCTCGCCGGTGGCCTGCGGCAGCAGGATGATGATCTCGTCGCCGCCGTAGCGGCACGGGAAGTCGATCTTGCGCAGGTTGGACAGGATGACGCGCCCGGCCTCCTTGAGCACCTTGTCGCCGATCTGGTGGCCGTAGGTATCGTTAACCTCTTTGAAATAGTCCACGTCGGCCCAGACCAGGGCCAGCGGCTGCTTGAAGCGCTCGGCGCGGTAGAACTCCTCCTGGAAGCGCTGGTTGAAATAGCGGCGCAGCGGCAGCTTCGTCAGCTCGTCGTAGAGCGACAGCTCCTCGACCTTGTCGAAGAGCCGGGCGTTGTCCACGGCCAGCGCGATCTGCCCGCCGAAGGATTTCAGCATCGCGAGCTCCTGCGGTTCGATGCGCTGCTGGCTGAGCAGGTTGTCCACTATCAGCAGGCCGATCGTCACTCCCTGCACCGACAGCGGCATGTAGAGCACGCAGTCCTTGTAGCGCTCCATGAACGCGCCGGAGGACCGGCCCAGCACGATGTCGGCGAAGCGGTGCGCGCCGGGCTCCAGCGGGATCTCCTCGTAGGCGATGCTCTTGATCTGGCCGCGGATATCGGCCGACAGCTCGCCCTTGAGCTTGCGGTTCTTCTCGTCGATCAGGTACAGCCGCACCCGGTCGAAGCCGAAATAGGTCTGGATGCCGGAGAGGATATGCCGGAAGCTGTCGCGCACGCGCAGCGCGGTGGCGAACACCTCGGTCAGCTCGGTGATGGCCGTCACGTTCTTGTCGTACTTGCGGTACAGCGAGAAGAACTCGGCCTTGTAGTAGTCGCGCAGGAAGGACCTGAGGTGGGCGTCGGCCTTGGCGGTCTCGGCGGCGCCGAAGCGGCGCTTGCGCGGCCCCCGCTCCAGGCGCACGAGGCCGTAGCACGGCACCACGCCGCGCCCGCCGGAAGGGTCGCAGTAGTCGAAGCGGAAAGGGGAATAGAGAAAGCTGCCGCCCTGCGTGCGGGCCGAGGCGGGCTCGAGCGTCTCCAGGGCCCTGGCCGCGGGCGAGCCGGGCGCGGGGCGCAGGTCCTCCTCGTGCTCGAAGGAGACGCCGGCCGCGAAGCGGTGGCGCAGGCGCAGCAGGCCGCTCTTCTCCTCGTACTCGTAGAAAGAGGCGCCGTCGAGCCCGAACCGCTCCGCGACGGACTCCAGCGCGGCGCGCAGGAAGGCGTCGCGCCCTTCGTAGAAGGCGGCCGGCGGGGCCGCGTAGACGGTCTTCTGTCCTTTCCTCATGCTAGTAGAGCGAAAGCAGGTAATCGGCCTCCCCCTGGGCCATGATCAGCTCCCTCGTCAGGTCCTCGCGGTCGTAGTCGCGTCTGGCTATCCTCAGCGACAGGTTCCAAAGCGCGCGCTCGAGCAGCAGTTCGGCGGTGGGGTAGACCATGATATTGGGTTTTAGCTCCGGGGCCGAGAAGAGCCGCCGGTAGACGCCGGCCTCGCGCTCCTCGCGCAGGCGCTCCTCGAAGACCGGCTTCAGGCACGGGAACACGCCGAAGCTCTCGGTGAAGAGCCCCAGGTTGCGCTGCTCCAGCGCCCATGAAACGAACGCGGCCGCCCCGGCGGGGTCCTGCGCGGAGGCCGAGACGCTGAGGTTGTAGACCAGCATCAGCCCGCCGCCCGAAGGGTAGCCGGGGTAGGGCAGCATCTTGAGGCCCGAGCGCCCGGCCAGCTTGCGCGGCGAGATCACGAACGCGCATTCCTCGGCCGGCAGCGGGCCGTTCTCGAAGCGGTCGGGGCTGAACAGCTCTATCTTGCCGCTGACGGCGAGCTCCAGCCAGTCCTCTATGCCGCCGGCCGTCTCCTCGCGGGTGAAGGTGGCGCGGTTGAAATCGTCGGAGAACAGGCCGCCCCGGCGGCCCCAGACGCGCGGCAGCACGTCGGCCACCGAGACCGAGCCCGAGGAGCCGGGCACCGAAAGAGCGCGGGCCTGGCGGCGGCGCGCCGGCAGGCGCACGCGGTCCAGCGCGCCGCGGAACCCGTCCCACGAGGCCAGCTCGCTCTCGGGGTCCTCGACGGCGCCCTTGAGCGCCTGCGGCCGGTAGAACAGCGCCGGCGCCTCCAGCCACCACGGGGCCGAGAAGGCGCGCCCGTCGTCGTTGCGGCACAGCTCCTTCAGGATGAACTCAGGAAAGCGCCGGTGCCCCAGCGCGTCCACGGACTGCGA
>JAJZRA010000106.1 GCA_021847485.1 bacterium | reverse complement strand
AGGAGTGCGGCGGGCCCAGGACCTGCCCGTTCGATACCGGCACGCTGACCGTCCTCGCCATCGCCACCAGCATCGACGCCCTGGCCGTCGGCCTCACCTTCTCGCTGCTGCGGCTCTCGATAATCGCGCCGGTGCTGGTGATAGGCCTTGTCACTTTCCTGACGTCGGTCGCCGGCGTCAAGATCGGCTCGGCCGGCGGCCACTTCTTCGAGCACCGGATGGAGGCGGCGGGCGGCCTGGTCCTGATAGGCATCGGCCTGAAGATCCTGCTGGGCCACCTCGGCGTACTTTAGGCGTCCTTGTCCTTCTCCTTGAACCACTTCTCCTTGCCGTAGAGCTTCTGGATGCAGTCCTCGCAGAGGCCGTGCGTGAAGCGCGCGTTCGAGCGCTCCTCCAGGTAGACCTCCACCTTCTGCCAGAAACCCTTGTCGTCGCGGATCTTCTTGCAGTTGGCGCAGATCGGGATGAGGCCCTGCAGCGTGCGGACCTCCTTCAGCGTGTCCTCGAGCTGGGCGTTCTTGACGATGATCGAGAGGTGCCCGGTGATGATCTCGCTGAACTCCTCCATCAGCCTTACGATGGGGCCCTGGAACTCGTTCGGCTTGCGGTCGAAGAGGCAGACGCTGCCGAAGATGTCGCCGTCCGGGGTGAAGATCGGCACGCCGGCGTAGGCGATATAGCCCTGCCTGGCGCCCTCGCTCTCCCTCCAGAAGTCGCTCTTGGTCGCGTCCTGCACTACCAGCTTCTCGCGCGCCTGCACTACCGCGGCGCAGTAGATCCGGCTGCCGGGGGCGAGGTCCAGGTAGGTGTCCTCTCCGGAGCGCAGCTCCTTGCCGTGGGTGCCGCTGATCACCCTGAGGCGTCCGTCCTCCAGGATGTTGATGCTGGCCATGGGGACGCCGGCCACCTGCGCCAGCAGGTCGGCTATGTTCCGCCATTTCAGCACCGCTATGTCGGGCAGTCGTGGTTTCTTCGCGTCGGCCATCGTATCCTCCGGTCAGAGCGGCAGCTTCGAGACGGTGGTCCAATAGAACTCGAAGCTGCGGGCGAGGGCCAGGAACTCGTCGAGCGAGGCCGGCTTGGTGATGTAGGAGGCGGCTCCGTTCTCGTAGGCGCGCACTATGTCCTCCATGCGCGAGGAGGTGGTCAGCATGACCACCGGGATGCCGCGCAGGGCCGGGTCCGCCTTCAGGCGTTTCAGGACGGCGATGCCGTCCATCAGCGGCAGCGTGATGTCCAGCAGGACCAGCGCCGGGCGCAGCGGCTTGCCGCCCGAGTAGCGGCCGGCCGCCGTCATCATGTCGAGCGCCTCCTGGCCGTCGCGCGCGACCAGCACCTCGGTTATCACCTTGAACTCGCGGAACGCGCGCTGGGCTATCAGCACGTCGTCCTCGTTGTCCTCCACCAGCAGTACGCTCAAACTCTTCTGTTCCGCGGGCATGCTAACCTCCTGACGGCCGCCTGCGCAGGTCGGCCGGTATGATGAAATAAAAAACGGAGCCTTCCCCTTCCCGGGACTCCACCCAGACCTTGCCGGAATGCTCCTCGACTATCTTCTTGACGATGGCCAGGCCGGCGCCGGTGCCGCCGCCGAAGTCCTGCCGGGCGTGCAGGCGCTTGAACATCTTGAAGATATCCTCGTAGTACTGGCTCGGGACGCCTATGCCGTTGTCCTTGACCGCGAATTTCCAGTAATACTCGCCGAACCGCTCGGCGGAGATCTCCACGCGGGGCGGGTCGCTCTTGTTGTACTTGATGGCGTTGGTGATCAGGTTGTGGAAAGCCTGCTGCACCTTGACCGGGTCGCAGAAGAGCGTGGGCAGGCCTTCGGACACCTTCACCTCGGCGCCGCGCTCCTCGATGAGGGAGGCGAGGCCCGCCGCGGCCTCGGCGGCCAGCTTGCCGGTGTCGGCGTCCTCGTAGGGGTTGCGGACGCGGGCCACGCGGGCGTAGCCGAGCAGGTCGTCTATCAGGCGGCGCATGCGGGCTGCCGCTTTCGCGATGCGGCCCAGGTAGTCCGCGGCCTGCGGGTCCAGTTTCCCGGCGAAATCGGACATCAGGATGTTGGAGAACATCTCGATGCCGCGCAGCGGCTCCTTGAGGTCGTGCGAGACGGTGTGAGCGAACGCGTCCAGCTCGCTGTTGACCGTCTCCACCTCCTTGAGGTACTGGGTCAGGCGCGCCTCGGACTCGCGGTGCTGCGTCGTGTCCTTGAGGACGATGACGGCCTCGCGGCGGTTCGGGCCGCCGGTGAAGGCGGCCGAGAGCATGACCGGGATGCGCCTGCCGTCCGAGGCCAGGAACAGCAGGTCCATCTCCTTGGTGTGGCCGGTCCACGACAGCAGGCTGAAAGGCGAGACCGCGCCGTCGGCCTGGGGCTCCAGCAGGTCCTTTAGGTTAAGCGAGCCGGGCGGCATGAAATCGTAGCCCGAGAATTCGGCCGCGGCCATGTTGGCCTTCAGGACCCGTCCCTCCTCGTCGGTGATGATCAGCGGGTCGGGCATGCTCTCGAGGATGGAGTCCAGGTATTTCTTGGAGACCGTCGTCTCGGCGAGGCCCCTGGCGAGCTTGTTGAAACTGACCGCCACGTCGCCGAGTTCGTCGGCGGCGACTACCGGCACGCTGACGTCGTAGTCGCCGTCGCGCACCTTGCGGATGCCCTGGCGGAGCTGGTCGAGCTGGCGCATGATAAGCCGGACGAAGAGCGCGGAGAGGGCCAGGGCGGCGCCCGAGATCAGCAGCGCCAGCAGGATCAGGCGGAAGATGATGCTCTTCTCCGCCTTCCTGGCCGGCGTCAGCGGCAGCCCTGCCTGCAGGTAGCCGGCCGGCTCGCCGCCCCCCCGCAGGCCTTCGAAAAGGATATCCTCGCCGCTTGGCTTGCCCGCGTAGCGCAGAGGCAGCAGGACCTCTACGATCTCCTCGCCGCGGTAGTCGGCGCGGCGGAAGGCCGGTTCCCCCTCCTGGACCTTCCTGGTAAGGGGGCTCTGCAGCCTGGTCCCGGTCAGCGCGACGTTGGTATGGGCGATGATGGTGCCGTCGAGCCCTACGATGCCGGCGTAGAGAGCGCCGGTCTTCTGCTCGAAAACGTGCAGCGTCTTGATGGCTTCCAGCTCGCTGCGGGCCTGGAGGGCCCTGTGCAGGGCCGGGGAGAGGTCCGCGGCGGCGGAGACCGCGCCGTCCGCGATCAGCGCGCTCATCGCCTCCGTGACGGTCTTGCGGGAGAAATGGATGTTCACCCAGAGCGAGACGCCTACCAGGGAGAGCGTGAAAAGCAGGATCTTGAGATGGAGTTTCATGGGAAAAGGTAGTCTGCTTTCCTCAGCAGGGCCGGGGTCAGCGTCAGGCCGCACCGTTTTGCCGCCGTCGCGTTAAGCGTCAGTTCCGCCTTTTCGGGGAAGACCAGGGCGGGCACCTTCACGCCGGCCTCCAGCCCCAGGGCGGCCCTGGCGGCGGCCGCCCCCATCTCTCCGAAGCTGACGCCTACCGAGGCCACCGCGCCCTCTCGCGTCATGCCCTTGGTGGAGCCGAAGAACGGTATAGCGTTGGACCAGGAGAACTCCCGCAGTATCATCAGGTTCTCGGGCGTCATCAGCAGCGGGTCCGGCGGCAGCCAGAAAGCGTCGGAAGAAGCCCGCGCCTGGCGCAGCGCCTCGGGCAGGTCCTCCGGGCTCCTGACCTTGGCCGGGGCCGCTTCGATCCCGAGGGCCGCGGCCGCCGTCCGGAAGGGTTCGGTGAAGCCGTCGAACGTGGGGGTCATCCAGATCACCCGCAGCCGTTTCAGGCCCGGCTGGGCCTCCGCGAAACGCGCCAGGATGTCGGAGAATTTCGGGATGAGGCCTATCTTTATCGCCCTGCCGTCCTGCGCCGGGTTCTTGAAGACTCCGGGGGCCATGCAGTATACCACGGCGACCCCGGGCGGATACTTATGCGCGGCGGCCCTGCCGCCGAAGGCCACGACCAGGTCCGTGCCCGGCGGGAGCTCCGGGGCGCCGCGGGAGATGTCGAAGTGCGGGACCTCTTTGCCGTAGGCGGCCTGGAAGGCCGAGAAAGCTTCCAGGTAGGCGCCGCCCTCGTAGGAGAGCACGGCGGCGGCGCCGCCGGCCCCCGCCGGGCGGGCGGCCAGCGGCAGCAGCAGCGCGAACAGAACGGCGCGGAGCGGCTTAGAAATCATAGGCCGCCTTTACGAAGAGTTCCCTCGAGGCCGCCGGCAGGGGCGCGTGGCCGCCGTCGTAGGGCTGCAGGTAGGAGAAGCCGGAGTTGAAGAGGTCCTTCACTCCCAGGTTCAGCGTCAGCCCGGACAGCGGCCGGTCCTTGAGCTGGAAATTCAGG
>JAJZRA010000032.1 GCA_021847485.1 bacterium | reverse complement strand
GGGCGAAGAGCGAAGCATAATCATGCTTCGCGTCCCGGCCGCAAGAGCGCAGGCAATTTTTTCAGCGAAAAATTGCCGAGCTGGGGTCGCGGAAAGCCGCTATGCGGCTTATCCGTGACCGCGACGCCGGCCCGAGGAAGGCATACCCTTGTCGGACCGACTTCGCTTCTCGCGGTCCACGGCGGGCCCGGGGTTACTTCACTTTCAGCGTCATGCCCGCCGAGTGGGCGCCGAACTCGGGCGCGTACATCGACTGCACCGTCGCCGCGCCGATCCGGAACGTGCCCGGCGTGGTCGGGCGCAGGCGGTACTTCAGCACGTACTCGCCCTGCGGCACCGCGTCCATGAAGAAGTTCGTCAGCGAATCGCGCGGCTCCTCGTAACGGCCTAGCAGGTCCCAGCGCCAGCCGCTGGACAGCTCCTCCGCCTCGAAGCCGGCCGGCTTCGGGTCCTTCAGGTGCACGTACTCGAAGCGGCTGCGCGCCGAGACCGCGAGGTGCACCTCCACCTCGTCGCCCACCGCCACCGTATCGCCCGGATTGAGGGGTTCGAGCACGTACTTGTCCCCCTCCTTCTCCCGCCGGAAGTAGGTGCGGGACACGTTCAGCAGGCCGGCCGGGGACTCCCCGGCCGCGCGGTCGGTGGTATAGATGCCGTTGAACGCGACGAAGGCCAGCCCCGGGCCTTTCTTCTCCACCTTCGGGGCCAGGTCCGCCGCCTTAAGGCCGGGACCGTACTTGGACCAGCGCAGCGGCTTGGACACCCAGTCGAACGGCTTCAATTCCAGTTTCGCCCGCGTGGAGCCCCATTTCAGCTCGAAGGTCTCGCCCTTGTCCAGCGAACCGCGCGACTTCATCACGTCGAGCAGCGAATAGACGGCCGCGGCCGAGGCCTTGGTGGACTTCCACTCGTTGGCCTTGCGGTTAAAAATCAGCCAGCGGACCAGGCCCGGGACCTTCGGGTCCTTCGGGCGCACGGCCAGCAGGGTCCGCAGCAGGAAGGCGTGCTTCTCCACCGTGTCGTTGTACCACAGCCAGGAGTTCTTCTCCGGGGCCCAGTAGACGCCGGTGATCGGGTCCGTCCTGGCCCCGTCCATCGCGCGGTCCAGGTACGAGGCCGCCTTCGCCTTCTCCCCCAGCCTGTCGTAGACGTAGGCCGCGTAGGCCTTGCCGAAAGGCGTCAGCGCGTCCGAATGCGCGTCGGCGTAGTCGGCCCAGGCCTTGGCGTAGGTCAGCGAAGTCCGGCTCTCCGGCCAGGAAGCCGGGAACGAGGTCACGACGTAGGCAGCGTAGAGCGCCAGCGAGGTCTCGTCCGCCTCCGGCTTCAGGTGCGCGGGCGCCTCGGCCAGCGCGTACGCCAGCGCCCTCTGCGCCATGCCGCGCGGGACCTCGACGCCGTAGCGGGCGGCCTCGGCCAGCCCCTCCAGCACGTAGAGCGTCATGTAGAAGTCGGGGCGTCCGCCGGGGAACCACGGGAAGGAGCCGTCCGCGGCCTGGTAGGCCGCCAGCTTCTCCAGCGCCTCGGCGCGCTGCGCGGCCACCGTCTTCGGGTCCAGCATGTCGGTGACCGGCCAGTAGGCCTTGCGCCCCTTGGAGAGCTCCTCCCACGGGGTCTCCATCAGGCTCATCATGCGCACGGGGTTGTCGCGCTCCCAGGCGGGGGTCAGCGTCGAACGCCGCGGCAGCTTGGCGACGGCGGCCTTGAGCGCCGGATATTTTCCGTAGAAGGCGTCGGTTATGGCCAGCGGCACGTAGCGGTTCAGCAGCTGCTCGGTGCACTCGTAGGGATAGGTCACCAGGAAAGGCAGGCTGTTGATCACGGTGAGGGCCAGCTGAGGCTGGATCTCTACGTGCAGGGCCTCTATCTCCCTGGTCGGGTCGGCCGCCTTGAGCTCGGGCAGGCCCAGGGTCGCGGCGGCGTCCCCGTCGAGCGCCTCCACCGACGAGGCCAGCAGCCTCTCGCGGGACGGCAGCACGGGCAGGTCGTTCTCCTGGGCGTCGGCGAGGGCCCCGGCGCGCGCCACGGCGCGCACCTTGTAGAGCCCCGTGCCGCGCGGCACCGCCAGGTCCCAGTAGAGGGCCACGGTGCCGCCGGGCCTGACCTCGAACGGCCTGGCCAGGTCCTTCAGGCCGAAGCGCGCCGCGGCGTCCGCCCCGTCGGCGGTCACAGCCAGCGCGACCTCCCCGGCCAGGACCCCCGGCGAGTCGTTGGTCACCACGGCCGTCAGGCGCGAGACGTCCCCTTCGCGAAAGAAGCGCGGGATGTCGAGGCGCACCATCAGGTCCTTCTTGGTCACGGCCTCGGCCCCCAGCGACCCGGTGCGGACGTCGCGGGTGAGCACGTAGGAAGCTATCTTCCAGGAAGTCAGGCGCTCCGGGATCCGGAACGAGATATCGGCCGCGCCGCCGAGCACCTTGAGCTGGGGGTCGTAGAAGGCCGTCTCCGAGAAATCCTTCCGCACCTTCACCTCGGGAGCGGGTGCGAACGAGGGGCGCGCGGCGGGCTCGCCCTGCGCGGCGGCCGCCGGCGCGGCCTTGGCCCTCGCCTCGGACATCGCCCCTACGGAAGCCGGCATCGCCAGGTCCATAGTCGCCATGTTGCCGCCGAAGCCGCCGTCCTCCATCAGGCCCTTGGCCAGCATGGCGCGGCGGCTGCCCGCGCGCGTCCCGGCCACGCGCAGCGAGGCCAGGCGCGGCTCGGCCACCGAGCGGCGGAAAAGGTCCAGCATCTTCTGCACCAGCCCCGCCCGCACCGGCAGGTCCACGGCGTAGGGCGCGAACAGCGAGCCGTAGCCCTCGCCGGAGGAATAGCGCCTCGGGTAGAGCGAATCGGTCCAGAAGCCGGCGTCGCCGGCGTAATACTCCAGCGAACGGTCGAAGACGCGCACGAGGGCCTCGCCGGAGACCGGCCTGCCGGCCGCGTCGGCCGCCCTGAGCTTCCAGGAGACGGTCTGGCCGGGCGCGAGCACCTTATCGTAGTCCAGCGCCAGCGAGAGGCGCCTGTCGGCGCGCGGGACATCGGCCTCGCCCATGGCGGAATAGATCCTGAAACCGCCGGCCCCGAACCAGCGCAGGCCGAAACCGCCGCGGTGCGCCGGGCCGACCTTCAGCGAATAGACGGACAGCCCGCCGCCCGGCGCCTGGGCGCGGTCCAGCACGAAACCGCCGGCGAGGATCTCCACGAACCTGGGGCCTTTCAGCGCCGAGGCGCCTATCAGGACGCGGGCCGTCTCGCCGGGCAGGTAGGAGGCTCGCTCGAACAGGGCCACCGGCGGCAGGCGCAGCGCGCGGTTGGCCGCGGGGTCCGCGGCGGCGCTGACCAGCACCAGTTCCGAGGAGGCTTCCCCGCCCCACGGGTCCGAGGCCTTGAGCCGCAGGCGGTAAGCGCCCGGCGGCAGCGGTTTGAGCCGCAGCGCGGCCGGCGTCCCGGACGAGATCTCAAGCGCGCCGCTCTCCACCCTGGCGCCGTCGGGCACGGCGCTGAAAGCCTGCTCCAGCGACGGGTTGGCCCCGAAGGCGCCCCAGTCGGCGCTGCCTTCCCCGCCGGCGGGGTCCTTCTCGAGCCGGTAGACGGAGTAGGCGGCCTTCCCGGCGCGCGGCGCGTCGTTCAGGTCGCGCAGCGCCACCTTGAGCGACGGCGTCCCCGACGGGGAGAAGAAACCGGCCTCCGAAGAGACGTCGAACAGCCAGGCGCGGGAGCCGGCGCGGTAAGAGCGGGAATCCTCTATGGTCCTGCCGCCGGCGTCGCGGGCCTCGGCCTCCACCCGGTAGGAAGCCGGGTAGGCGGCCAGCTCGCCGCTCTCCGGGGCCGGTATGAAGGAGAAGGTAAAGGTGCCGTCGTCGCCGGTGCGCGCCTCGCCGGAGGCCACCTCGGCCGGGGGCCCGGCGCGGTAGAACCAGTTCCAGTACCAGCAGTACCACGGCACGTAGCGCGAGCGCGTCACGCGGTACCTGACGGCGGCGCCGGGCACCGGCGAGCCGAAATAGTAGCGCACGGTCCCGGTCACGGACGCTTTCTCCCCGTAGCGCCACGGGGAGGCCGGCTCGCCCAGCTTTACTTCGAACTCGGGGCGCTTGTATTCCTCGACGCCGAACCCGGCGGAGCCGGAATAGGTCCCCCCCAGGTCGGCCAGCTCGGCGGTAAGAGTGTAGCGGCCCAGCAGGCGGCCCTGCGGCACGGTGAAGGAGCCGGCTGCGCTGCCCAGCCCGGTGACCGGCAGCTCGGCGGAGTAGACCTCCTGCCAGTTCGGGTCGCGCGCGGTCACCTTGACGCGGGCGCCTCCGTCGTAGACCCTGAAGCCGCGCGGCTCGCGGCGCAGGGCGGTGGCCTTGAACCTGACCTCCTGGCCCGGGCGGTAGACCGGCCTGTCGGTCTCGGCGTATACGTTCAGCGGCGGCGGGACCGGCAGCGAGGCGTTGATGTAGGAGGCCCAGTAGGCGTAAGCCCCGTCCTTGCGGAGCAACGGGTCCACGGAGAAGTAGCCGTTGGACGGGTAGGAGATCCTGAGCGGCAGGGAGAGCGAGGCCTCGCCGTCCTGCCCGGTGCGCAGCGCGGTGCGGCGCCAATTCCCGTAGGAGGAGCTGAAATAGGCGTCGATGTCGGCCCCGGCGAGCGGCCGCCCCGTCAGCGCGTCCAGCGCGTAGAGGCGGAAGACGTCGGAGCTCACCTCGCGCCCGGGCTTCTCCGGGTCGTAAAGGAAATCCTCCGGGTCGCCGGCAGGGCCGGCAGTCCCCAGCAGGAAGATGTCGGTTATATTGAGCGCGACCGCCTTCATCAGCGACGAGCCGTCCTCGAAGCCGGAGTCCCCGGAAGCGACGACCACGTAAAGGCCCTTGGAGAGCGGCGGCACGGCGGAGGCGCGCTCGGCGTAATCGTAGCGGGCCGGGTACTTGATCCTGTCGTTCCAGGCTGCGTCCGGCTTTCGGGCGAGAAAGGCCTTGGCCGCGTCCTGCTGCAGGTAGCGCACGCGCCCCCAACCCTGCTCCTCGTAGGAGCCCAGGCCCTGCAGCTCCTCCGGCGTGGTGCGGTAGGCCCGGAAGTAGACCTGCGGCAGGTTGCGGGTCTTCACCTTGAGGCTGCCCTTGCCGGGCGGCGGGGCGAACGCCGCCGTCAGTTCAAGGCGCGGCAGTTCTATCTCCGCCGCCAGCTTGGCGCAGAGCGCCTCCGGCTTGGAGCGCGGGGCCTCCTTGGCGGCCCGGCCGCACAGGTCCACGGCGGCCCCGAAGGCCGAAGCCTCCGAGCGCAGCGAAGCCGCGTAGTAGAGCGCCCAGGCGCGCCCGAGCGAGGTCTTGAAGGAGGAAGCCCAGCCTTCCAGCGTCGCCGCGGCGGCGGCGCGCAGGGCGGCCGGGTCCGCGACGGCGACGACGCCGGGATGGTCCAGCGGGATGCGCAGGCGCTGCAGGCGCCAGTACTCCCGGGCGAAATCCATATCGGAGGAGCTCAGCGAGGCCGCGTCCTCGAAAAGGGCGGCGGCCTTGGACGCCGCCGGGGCGGAGGCGGAATAATCGGCCCGGTAGACGGGTTTTACGAACGGCAGCGCCTCAGGCGCCCGGTCGGCGCCGCCCTGGGACAGCAGCCAGTCGCTCCAGCGCAGCACGGCGAAGTCCCACAGCGTCGGCGTGTAGGCCAGGTCCGCCCCCCGCAGGTCGGCGAAGTAGCCCTCGTCCTCCATCCGCGCGCGAGCCAGGTCGCCGCGCAGCGGCCACAGCGCGTCGTAATCGGCCGATATGCGGGAACTCAGCTGGGCGCCGGTCAGCTTGGTTATGTCGTCCGTCCCTTTCTGCTCGTCCGCGGACTGCGAATACCCGTAGCGCAGCAGGTACTGGCGGACGGTCTCGGCCCGCAGCAGCAGCAGGCGCCCCCGCCAGAGCGGGTCGGCCGGCAATTTAACGCCGTAGAGGCGCTGGGCCGCTTCGCCGTAGCGCTGCAGCAGGGCCTCGCACTCCGCGGAGCGGTAGAGCGCCCTGAGTCCGTCGTCGCCCGGCGCGCCCAGGGAAGAGGAATAGGCGGTCAGGGCCTCCTGGTAGAGGCGCTTGCCGAACAGGGCGTCGGCCTCTCCCAGGCCGGCGGCGCGCGCCTGGCCCGCGAACATCAGTGCGCAGAGTATCGTCCGTATCATTTTTCCCCCGCGGCCGCGGCGCGGCCGTCAGAAATCTCCCAGCAGTATCTGCTCCAGCTCCAGGTCCACCCCCGAGGCGGCCTTCACCCTGGCGCGGACCTCCCCGATCAGGGCGTAGATATCGGAAGCGGTGGCGCCGCCGGCGTTGACTATGAACCCGGCGTGCTTGTCGGACACCGCCGCCCCGCCGACGCGCAGCCCCTTCAGCCCGGCCGCGTCTATCAGCCGCGAGGCGTAATCCCCCTGCGGGCGCTTGAAGACGCTGCCGGCGGAAGGCAGGTCCAGCGGCTGCTTGATCTCGCGGGACGCCAGCACGCAGGACCGGTCCTGCAGCAGCGTGCCCCTGTCCCCTTCGGGAAAAGCGAAGACGGCCGAGGTTATGATCAGGTCCGCGAGGCCCTCGGTCCGGCGGTAGCCGTGCGGGATGTCCGCCTTCTCCAGGCGCACCGGCTTACCGGCGCGGTCCAGCGCCTCCACCCGCAGCAGCCGGTCGAAAGTCTCCTGCCCGAAGGCGCCGGCGTTCATGCGGACCGCCCCCCCGACGGAACCCGGGATGCCGGAGGTCTTCTCCAGGCCGGCCAGCCCGCTCTCGGCGCTGAGGCGGACCAGGTCGTCCCAGATGACGCCCGCCTGGGCGGTGATCTTTCGGCCGGACACTCCCAGCGCGGCCAGGCGGCCCGTCAGCGCGGTCACGCCGGGCAGTCCCCTGTCGCTGACCAGGACGTTGGAACCCTGCCCCAGGACGGTGAGCGGCACGGAAGCCTCCCGGCACCAGGCGGCCAGCCAGGCGAACTCCTCCGCCGAGCCCGGCTCCACCAGCGCCTCGGCGGGGCCGCCGGCCCTGTAGGTGGTGAAGCCGGAAGCCGGCGCGCCCAGGGCGCAGTAGCCGGCGAACTTTTGCTTGAGCGGCGAGAAGTCAGGCATTGGCGGAGGCTCCTTTAAGTTCCACCTTCCTCCCGTCGCGGCGGCCCACCAGGTAGACCCCGCCCAGGATGAGCAGGCCGCCGGCGAAAGCGGCGGCCGTAGCCCGTTCGCCCAGCAGCAGGTAAGCGGAGAGCAGCGTGGCGAAAGGTTCCAGGTAGATGAAATAGGAGGTCTTGACCGGGCCCAGGCCTTCGACGGCGTTGTTCCAGAACAGGTAGCCTAGGGCCGACGAGAGGACGCCCAGGTAGCCGAGCGAGACCCAGCCCCGCGCGGAGACGGCGGCGAACTCGGCAGGACCTCCGGAGAAGGCCCAGAGCGGCAGCAGCGTGGCCAGCGCGACCAGCATCGTGGCCGACGTGGCTTTGGCCGCGGGCCAGGCCGTCAGCCAGCGCTTGGCGCACATCACGTAGAAGGCCCAGGACAGGCAAGTCGCCAGGAAGACCAGGTCGCCGCGGGTGGCGGGCAGGCCGAAGGCGGAAGCGCCGCCGCGCGAGAGGACCACCAGCGCGGTGCCGGCGCTCCCCAGCGCGAAGGCGGCCAGCTTATAGGGCCCCACCCGCTCGCCGAGGACGGCCGCGAGGGCCGCCACCATGATAGGCGTGGAGGCGATGAGCCAGCCGGCGTGGGAGGCCAGCGTGTACTTGAGCGCGTAGGCCTGCAGGAACTGCTGCGAGGAGACGCCCAGCACCGACATGACCAGCAGCTTGCCCAGGACGGAAGGGCGGAAGTCGGAGGCCTTAAGGCGGGAGCCGCTCAGCGCCAGCAGCAGCAGCGTGCCGACGAGGGCGCGGAAGGTCACGATCGAGAGCGGCGACAGCTCGGCGACGAGCCTCTTGGTGAAAGGGTAAGCCCCGCCCCAGACCGCCGCGGCGAAAGCGACCTGCAAGTAAAGCGATCTTGCTGACCTGCGTTTATCCATGGTACCTGGAAAACCCCTCCGATGGCATGGGTCCGGAGGGATGTCGCGGAAGGCCCGGCTTGCGTAAGGCCGCCTGAAGCGCATAGCGCTTGATGCGGCACGGCCATAGGCCAGCGCCGGGCCTGAGCGAACAAGGTGCGGGCACGGTGTGCCCGACACCGACCCTCCGGGCCCATGCCATCGGAGGGGCCGGGCGGCATCGTCAGCGCGATAACGCCGGGGCGTAAAAGCGGGCGGCGGCCTGAGCCGCCGCCCGCGGGAACGGCTTACTTCGACAGCACCTTCTTGATGCGCTTGAAGGCCCAGTCTATCTCCTTGCGCGTGATCACGAGCGGCGGCGCGAAGCGGATCACATGGTCGTGGGTCTCCTTGCACAGCAGGCCCAGGCCCATCAGCTGCTCGCAGTACGGGCGCGCGGCGCAGTCCAGTTCCACGCCTATCAGCAGGCCCTTGCCGCGCACTTCCTTGATGTGCGGGCCCTTGATCGAGCGCAGCTTCTCCATGAAGTACTGGCCGGACTCGTAGGAGTTCTCCACGAGCTTCTCCTCGGCCAGCACCTTCAGCGCCTCGCGGGCGACGGCGCAGGCCAGCGGGTTGCCGCCGAACGTGCTGCCGTGGTCGCCGGGGTTGAAGACGCCGAGCGCCTCGCGGGAGGACACCACGGCGGAGATCGGCATCACGCCGCCGCCGAGGGCCTTACCAACGGTGATCATATCGGGCTTCACGCCCTCGTAGTCGCAGGCGAACTTTTTGCCGGTGCGGCCGAAGCCGGTCTGGATCTCGTCGGCCACGAACAGCACGCGGTTGGCCTTGCAGAGCTCGTAGGCGGCCTTCAGGTAGCCGGCCGGCGGCACTATGATGCCGGCCTCGCCCTGGATCGGCTCCAGCATGAACGCCACGGTGTTCGGGTTTATCGCGGCCTTCAGCGCCTCTATATTGCCGTACTCCACGGTCCTGAAGCCCGGCGTGAACGGCCCGAAGCCGTCGCGGTACTGCGCCTCGGTGGAGCAGCCGGTGATCGTGATCGTGCGGCCGTGGAAGTTGTTCGTGCAGGTGATGATCTCGGCCTTGCCCTCCGGCACGCCCTTGATCTTATAGCCCCACTTGCGCACGGTCTTCAGCGCGGTCTCCACGGCCTCGGCGCCGGTGTTCATCGGCAGCGCCATCTCGTAGCCGGTGAACTCGCACAGCTCCTTCAGGAACGGGCCCAGCTGCGCGTTGTTGAAGGCGCGCGAGGTCAGCGTGACCAGCTTGGCCTGGTCGGTGAGCGCCTTGATGACGCGCGGGTGCCGGTGGCCGTGGTTCATCGCCGAGTAGGCGCTGAGCATGTCCATGTACTTCTTCCCCTCGGGGTCCTTCACCCACACGCCCTTGGCGGTGGTGATGACGATGGGGAGCGGGTGATAGTTGTTGGCCCCGTAATGCTCGGCGGCCTCTATCAGCCTGCGGCTTTCCGTATTCTCGATGTTAGTGTCCATTGTTGGTCTCCTTGTTCAAGGGAGCGGCCCTGCGATACAGCCGGGAAACCTCTAAGCTTCCCCCCGTGGGGGGCCCCGCCGCGGGCGGGGACCGGTTTTATGGCTGCCAGCCTCCCAACCTAATCAGAACTTTATGCCGGTGCCCAGCGAATAGCCGGCCTGGCCGTGCAGTATGTTATAAGCGCCGTAGACGTAGACGAGCGGCAGCGGCGACAGCCGCACGCCGAACGTGTAGCGCGGCTTGGAGATCGTCCCGTCCGTGCCGCTCAGGCCCGCGATGTTCTTGATCTCCAGGCGGGTACGGTCCAAGCCCACTCCGACGAAAGGCTTCACGACCGGGATATCGAAGGACGCCGACGCGTCGAAAGACATATGGCTGCCTTTGAAGTAGTCGTAGTTTATCACGTCGTACCAGACGGCCACCGAGACGTCGGGGATGAACTTGGTCAGCGTGCCGCTCTTCAGCAGGCTCTTGCGCAGGCCGCCGCCGATCACGGAGAAGCCCGAATAGCCGGTGCCGCGCGCCATCACGTCGGCCCCGACGAAAGGCAGCGCCACGCCGGCCTGCAGCAGCGGAACGCCGAAAGCGTTCACCTTGGCGTCGCGCAGGATGCGGTCGTCGTTGGCCGGCTTGGCCTGGATGCCGGCGGTTATGCCGGCCTCGAAGCCGGGGAAGCCGAGCGAGCGGCCGGAATTGAAGTCGTTGGCGCCTATGACGCCGCCGAGGTCGGCCGCGAAAGGCTTGAGCAGCGCGCCGGACGCGTAGGTCTTGAAATCCGAGAACGGGTCTGCCGAGGCGGCGGCCGCGAGCAGCGGCAGCAGGCACAGCGAAAGGACGAGTTTCTTCATTTGCCCTCCTGAAAAACCGCGGTTTACACCGATATTATCCCATAATTTAAATATAATTGGAACCCCCGGCCGGCCGCCGTATTTTGTATCATTGGAGCATGGCTTTCCTGCCCGCCACGCAGCAAGAACTCAAGACCCTGGGCTGGGACTATGTCGACGTGGTCCTGGTCACCGGCGACGCCTACGTGGACCATCCTTCCTTCGCGATGGCCCTGGTCGGCCGCGTGCTGGAGGCGGAAGGCCTGAGGGTGGCCATACTCGCCCAGCCGCGCTGGGAGTCCGCGGCCGATTTCAAGAAATTCGGGAAACCCCGCCTGTTCTTCGGCGTCTCCGCCGGGAACATGGACTCGATGATCAACAAGTACACGCACAACAGGAAGGTGCGCTCCTCCGACGATTTCTCACCCGGCGGCCGGGCCGGCCTGCGCCCCGACAGGGCCACCATCATCTACTCCCACCGCTGCCGCGAGGCCTATCCCGACGCGCCGGTGGTGATCGGCGGCATAGAGGCCACGATGCGCCGCTTCGCGCATTACGACTACTGGTCGGACAAGGTCAGGAAGAGCGTCCTGCTGGATTCCAAGGCGGACCTGCTGGTCTACGGCATGGGCGAACGCCAGGTGCGCGAGATAGCCGCGCGCCTCAAGGCCGGGGAAAAGGTCCAGGACCTGCGCGACATCCGCGGCACCGCCTACCCGCTCGGCGCCAAAGAGGCCTCCGCCCTCGCCGTCCCCGGCGCGGTGGAGCTGCCCACCGCCGGCGAAGTTTCCGGCGACCGCGTGAAGTTCTCCACGGCCACGCGCCTCATCTACGAAAATTCCAACCCCTACAACGCCGCCGTCCTCGTGCAGAAGAGCGAGGGCAAGGCGGTGGTGCAGAATCCCCCCGCGCTGCCGCTCTCCACGCCGGAGATGGACGCGGTCTACGGCCTGCCGTTCACCAAGCGCGCGCACCCTTCCTACAAAGAGCCGATCCCCGCGCTGGAGATGATCAAAGATTCGATAGTCATCCACCGCGGCTGCTTCGGCGGCTGCGCGTTCTGCTCGCTTACGCTGCACCAGGGCCGCTTCATCCAGGAACGCTCGCCGGAGTCCGTGGAGAAGGAGGCCCGCGCGCTGCTGGACACGCCGCGCCACCCCGGCAACATCTCGGACCTCGGCGCCCCGTCGGCCAACATGTACGGCCTGCACGGCAGGGACCTGAACGTCTGCAAGGCGTGCAAAAAGCTTTCCTGCGTCCATCCGGTCATCTGCCCCAACCTCAGCACGGACCACAAGCCGCTGCTGGCGCTGATGCGCCGCGTCCGCGCGCTGAAGGGCTTGAAGAAGGCCTTCGTCGCCAGCGGCATCCGCATGGACCTGGCGCTCAAGTGCGGCGAGTACATCTCGGAGATAGCGCGCTTCCACACCGGCGGCCAGCTCAAAGTGGCGCCGGAGCACGTTTCCCCCAAGGTGCTGTCGGTGATGAAGAAGCCGCCCGTGGAGGTCTTCAAGGAGTTCGCCGCGAAGTTCCTCGCCGAGTCGAAGCGGGCCGGCAAGGAGCAGTACCTCGTGCTCTACTTCATCTCCGCGCACCCCGGTTCGACGCTCGAGGACATGGCGGAGCTCGCCGTCTTCCTGAAGGAGCGCAACATCAGGCCGCAGCAGATCAACGACTTCCTGCCGGCCCCGATGGAGTACGCCACGTCGATCTATTTCACCGGCCTCGACCCGTTCACCCTCGAGCCGGTCTACGTTCCAAAAAAAGAAACGGAGCGCCGCATGCAGCGTGCGCTCCTTCAGTACTTCAAACCCGAGAACCGGGGCCTGGTAACCCAGGCCCTCCGCCAGATCCACCGCCCCGACCTGATAAAGAAACTGCTCTAAAATAGGGACAGACACCTATTTTTAAAAATCAAAATTAAGACAGAATCTCAGCACGACTGGGCCTGCCGACATTCATAGCCCTCAACCTGCGGCCCAAGCGCTTCTCCAGCAACCTCATAAACGCCCCCTTGCACATCGGACGCCCGGTCCGCGTACTTGCGCGTATGGAGACATCCACCTCCTTCTTGTTCGGCTGTAAAAGGAAACTCCCCCAATCCTTCTCCAGGTCAGGGACGAAAGACCATAACGCATCAAGGTCGAATCCCCGATTCATCTTTCTCGCTCCTGTGTGATACGCGGCGCTGGACCACTTCCAACTATCCGCAGATCCGGCAAGTCCGGCTCGAACAGGATTTCTTTCCACATATCTGGCGGCAGCCGGCAAATGCGCCCCGTCGAGAATGCAAGAATAGAACCTTCCCTGCCATAGATGTCCTTTTACTTCGCGTTTCCAATTCAAATATTGAGCATAACGCATATGGGTCATCTTAAACGTCCTCGCAAGAGAGTCCTCATTTCCGGGGACCACGATGAAATGCACATGATTTGGCATCAGGCAATACGCTAAGACCGAAAGCGAATTCTTTGCGGCATATTCCGACATCAACTCCAAATAGACCTCTTTATCCAAGGCGGCATCAAAAACGCTGCCGCCATAATTTCCCCTTTGAGTAACATGGTGCGGAAAACCCACACCTACTACTCTGGATATTCTAGGCATATTCCCTCCCTCCCCAAATACAGCATAACAGAACACCCCGACACCGTATTGTCGGGGTGCGGATAAAAAAATAGGTGTCTGTCCCTATTTTACGTGGTGTTTTTTTAGGAAGGTCAGGAGTTCGGGGCCGTAGAGGGAGACTTTCTCGGCGCCGAGGCCGCGGATGGCGGCCAGGTCGTCTAGGCTCTTGGGCTGGGAGAAGGCCACGCGCTCCAGCACGTCGTTGCCCATGATGGCCTCGGGCAGCATGTTGCGCTTGGCGGCCGTCTCCTTGCGCCAGAGCTTGAGGTTCTTGAAGCGGACCTTGATCGACTCGAAATAGGCGCGCTTCTCGCGCGAGATATCGCGGCGCGGCACGCTGTAGGGCGGCGCGTTGAGGCCCTTGCGCAGCGCCTCGCGGATCCACCCGCCGTGGTTGGACAGCACGTAGCCGCTGACGCCCTTGAAGATGGAGAGGTTGTTGAGGCCTTCGCGCGGCGCCACCGACAGGCGCAGCATCAGGTCCTCGCTGATCACCTTGAACGGCGGCGTGTTCTTCTTGATCGCGGCCACCTCGCGCGCGATGTAGAGCTCGCGCAGCACCGCGAGGCCGCGGCCGTTGAGCTGGCGCGCGCCTTTCAGCGTCAGGAAGCCGCTCTCGTCGAAGCGCATCGGGGTCGGCTCGATCCTGCAGATCTGGGCGAACTGGTCGGTCGCCTCCTTCAGGCGCCCCTTCTCCTCCAGGCGGGCCCCGAGCAGGTCGCGCAGCTTCTTCAGATGGATAGTGTCGGCGGACGCGTAGTCCAGCATCTCCCTGGTCAGCGGGCGCTTGCCCCAGTCGGCCTTCTGGTATTTCTTGTTCATCTCGGCCCCGCCGAGCACTTCCTTGACCAGGTTGTCCAGGCCGCAGCGGATGATGCCGAGGTACTTGGCCGCCACCATCACGTCGAAGATGTTGGCGAAAGTGCACTTCAGCGCGCCCTTGAAGACGCGGATGTCGGAATCGGCGGAGTGGAAGATCTTCTCTATCGCCGGCTCGGCGAAGAGAGGCAGAATGGGCCTTATGTCCACGGCCAGCGTGTCCACGACGGCGTTGATGTGCTCGCTCGAGAGCTGCATCAGGCAGAGCTTTTCCTTGTAGGCGTAGAGGCTGTTGGATTCGGTGTCGATGGAGATGTACTTGTGCGAGGCCAGCTTGACGCAGAGCTCGTCGAACTCGTGCTGGCTGTCGATGAAGGAATAGCTCATGATAAACTATAATAACATTTAGGCGGCCCCTTAGTGGAGCCCGCCCCGGCCATGACGACGATAATCTTCAACAAGCCCTACGGCGTCCTCTCGCAGTTCACGCCGGAGCACGGCCACGCCGCGCTGTCCGGGTTCGGCTTCCCGAAAGGCGTCTACCCGGCCGGCCGCCTGGACCACGACAGCGAAGGGCTGCTGCTGCTGACCTCTGACGGGGCGCTGCAGGCCCGCGTGGCGGACCCCCGCCACAAGCTGCCCAAGACCTACTGGGCCCAGGTGGAGCGCGAGGTCACGGAAGAGGCGCTGGCGAAGCTGCGCGCGGGGATAACCCTCAACGACGGGCCGACGCTGCCGTGCGGCGCCTCCCCCCTGCCCGACCCCGGCCTGCCGGAGCGGGTCCCTCCCATCCGTTTCCGGAAGACGGTCCCCACCTCCTGGGCGGAACTGGTACTGAAGGAAGGACGCAACAGGCAGGTACGCAGGATGCTGGCCGCGGTCGGCTTCCCCGTGCTGCGCCTGGTAAGGCGGGCCATCGGGCCGCTGACGCTGGAAGGCCTCGCGCCCGGGAGCTGGCGGGAGCTTTCCGCGGACGAAATATCGGTATTGAGAGGTATAAAATGAGCATACCCCCGAGGATAGGTTTCATAGGGCTGGGCATCATGGGCCGGGCGATGGCGCTGAACCTGCACAAGGCCGGCTACCAGCTGACGGTCTACAACCGCACCCGGCAGCGCACGGCGGAGTTCGCCGACCTGGGCTGCGACGTGGCGGCTACGCCGCGGGCGCTGGCCAAGGCCTGCGGCCTCGTCATCACCATGGTCTCCGACCCGGCCGCGATGGACGCGGTCCTGGAAGGCCCGGAAGGGGTGCTCGGCGCTCTCTCCGGCGGGAGCGCGCTGATAAACATGAGCACGGTCTCGCCGTCCTATACCGCCGCCCTGTCCAAGAAATGCTGGACGGCCGGGGCCGCCTTCCTGGACTGCCCGGTCTCGGGCTCCAAGCCCGCGGCCGAGGCGGGCAAGCTCGTGGTCCTGGCCGCCGGCGACAAGGCCGCCGTGGAGAAGTATTCCCCCGTTTTGAAGGCCATGGGCCGCGCGGTCATCTACGCCGGCCCCGCCCCTGCCGGGACCGCGCTCAAGCTCTGCGTCAACCTGATCGTGGCGCAGCTCACCACCGCGCTCGCCGAATCCGCCGCCCTCGCCGAGGCGCAGGGCATCTCCCCCGACCTCATTTTCCAGACCCTAAGGGAGAACCCGGCCCTGAACTGCGGCTACTTCGACCTGAAGAAGGAGAATATCCTGAAGAGGGAATATCCCCCGGCCTTCCCGCTCAAGCACATGCTCAAGGACGCGCGCTTCATGCTGGGCGAGGCCGCCGCGAAGAGGCTGGAGCTGCCGGTCACCGCCGCCGCCGCGGCGCTGATGGAGAAGGCCGACCGCAGCGGCTACGGGGACAAGGACCTCAGCGTCATCCTGGACAACCTGACCGAACCGCTGGCGCGCTAGCGCCCCTGCGCGGCGCCTTGCGCGCGGCGGCCTTTTTTGCTAAAGTTAGTCTAGACTAACTTTGGAGAGGCCATGACCGGATTGTCCACCAGCCTTGAAGACTACCTCGAAGCGGTCTACTTCCTCTGCCGCGACGGCGGCTCCGCGCGCGCTTCGCGCGTGGGCGCGCTGCTCGGCGTCTCCAAGCCTTCCGTCAGCGCCGCGATGAAGACTCTGGCCGCCAGGGGCCTCGTCAGCCAGGAGCGCTACGGCCGCATAACCCTCTCCCCCTCCGGCGTGGCCGCCGGCGGCGAGATCGCCGGCCGCCACGCGATGCTCAAGGATTTCTTCACCTCCATCCTGGGGATGGACCCGGCCGCCGCCGAAGCCGACGCCTGCCGCGCCGAGCACGCCATCAGCCGCGAGGCCCTGGCCCGGATGGGCCGCCTGGCGGCGTTCCTCAAGGGGCCGGCCCGCCGTTCCGCGCTGGCCGCGGCCAGGCGCTCCGCCGCCGGGAGGCGCCCGTGAAGCCCGCCCCCGCCCTCACCCTGCTCTCGATGCGCGCCGACGAGGCCGGCTACGTCCACGATGTCGCCGGCGGCGCCGAACTGGCCGGCAAGCTCAAGGCCATGGGAATCTACTCCGGCCGCCGCGTGGTCAAGCGCTCGCCGGAGGGGTCCTCGGGCCCGGTCGTGGTGGAGGTCATGGGCACCCGCGTCGCCCTCGGCCGCGGCATGGCGGCCAAGGTGCTGGTAAAGGTGAAGTCCCGCCGCCTGCTGCTGGCCGGCAACCCCAACGTCGGCAAGAGCGTGGTCTTCTCCCGGCTGACCGGTATCGACGTGATCTCTTCCAACTACCCCGGCACCACCGTGGAGTACACGGCGGGCCGCACGCTGCTGGCCGGCGAGCGCTTCACCGTGGTGGACGTCCCCGGCGCCTACAGCCACGCCGCCACGAACAAGGCCGAGGAGGTGGCGGCCCGCCTGCTCGCCGAGGAGGACAAGGCCCTGGTCCTCAACGTCGTGGACGCGACCAGCCTGGAGCGCAACCTCTACTACACGCTGGAGCTGGCCGCCGGCGGCACCCCCGTCATCATCCTGCTCAACAAGTGGGACGTCGCCCGCCGCCGCGGCGTCACCATAGACGCCGCCGCGCTCGGCCGCCACCTCGGCCTGCGCGTCATCCCCTTCGTAGCCACCACCGGCGAAGGCCTCTCGGCCCTCGCGAAAGCGGTGGAGGACTTCAACGCCGGGCGCCTGCCGGCCCCCGCGCCGGTGCCCGCCGGTCCCGACGACAAGTGGAAGCTGATCGGCCGCATCTCGGCCGAGTGCCAGGTCATAGCCCACAAGCACGCCTCCTTCCTGGAGAAGCTCGAGGACGTCACCTCCCGCCCCGCCACCGGCCTGCCCTTCGCCGCGGCGGTCCTGCTGGCCGTCTTCCTCGGCATCCGCGCCTTCGGGGAAGGGCTCATCAACTACGCCCTGGACCCGCTGTTCAACGCCGCCTGGCTGCCGTTCCTTAATAAGGCGCTGGCCGGCCTGCAGGACGGGGGCTTCCTGAAGACCCTGCTGCTGGGCTCGGCCCCGCGGCCCATGGAGTCCTTCGGCCTGCTGACCACCGGCCTCTATATCCCCTTCGTCACCGTGCTGCCGTATATCGTGGCCTTCTACGCCGCGCTCGGCCTGCTGGAGGACATAGGCTACCTGCCGCGCCTGGCCGTCCTGCTCGACAGCTGGATGCACCGGCTGGGGCTGCACGGCTACGGCACCATACCGCTGATGCTGGGCCTGGGCTGCAAGGTGCCGGCCATCCTGGCCACGCGGGTCCTGGAGACCCGCCGCGAGCGGATCATCGCCACGGCCCTGACCCTGGGGCTCGCCCCGTGCATGCCGCAGACCGCCATGATCCTGAGCCTGCTGGCGCCCTACGGGCTGGGGTATACGCTGGCCGCGTTCGGGGCCATCGCCGCCGCCGGCATCGCCAGCTCCGCCCTGCTGTCGCGCCTGCTCAAAGGCGAGACTCCCGAGCTGTTCCTCGAGATCCCCCCTTACCAGACGCCGTCGCCGCGCGTGCTGCGGCGCAAGCTCTGGTTCCGCGTGAAGGACTTCCTGACCGAGGCGGTGCCGATGATCTTCGCCGGCGTGCTGGCGGTGGCGCTGCTGGACCTCAGCGGCCTGCTGAAGGCGGTCTCGGCCTTCTTCCGGCCGGCCGTCACCGGGCTGCTCGGCCTGCCGGCGGACACGGTCTCGGTGATGGTGCTCGGCTTCCTGCGCAAGGACGTCTCCATCGCCATGCTGGCCCCTTTCTCGCTGCCGCCCGCGTCGATAGTGGTGGCCAGCGTTTTCCTGAGCCTCTACCTGCCCTGCATGGCCAGCTGCCTCGTCACGCTGCGGGAGCTGGGCTGGCGGGACTCGGCCAAGGTCTTCGCCATCAACCTGGTCTCGGCGCTGCTGTTCGCGTCGGCGCTGGGCGTTCTGCTAAAATCGGTATAAAGCGCTGAAAAGGAACGGACAATGAGCTTCTTCAGGGACATGAAAGAGGGATTGACGCGCAACGTGACTTTCCTCGGCGTGGTCAGCGGCCTGACGGACATCTCGAGCGAGATGCTCTACCCGATCGTGCCGGTCTTCCTCACCTCGGTGCTCGGGGCCCCGATGCACATCGTGGGCCTCATCGAGGGCATAGCCGAAGGCACCGCGAGCCTCGTCAAGATCGTGGGCGGCCGCCTCTCCGACAAGGCCGGCGTCCGCAAGCCTTTCGTGGTGGCCGGCTATTCCCTCTCGGCCGTCTCCAAGCCCGTCCTCGCGCTGGCCGCCTCCTGGCATTTCGTGCTGTTCTCGCGCTTCATAGACCGCGTCGGCAAGGGCCTGCGCACCTCCGCGCGCGACGCGCTGATCGCCGGTTCCATCGAGAAGCGGCACTGGGGCAAGGCCTTCGGCTTCCACAGGGCCATGGACACCCTCGGCGCCGCGCTCGGCCCGCTGACGGCCCTGGCGATGATAGAGCTGATGGGCCGCGCCACCCCCAACTACCGCGCCATCTTCATGGCGGCGTTCATCCCCGGCGTGCTCGCCGTGGCGGTGCTGGTCTACTTCGTCAAGGAGGCCGCGCAGGCGCGCTCGGTCGGCGCGGCGGCTCAGCCCGCCGAGCCGATGAGCTCGGATTTCAAGACCTTCGTCCTGCTGTACGGCATCTTCGCGCTCGGCAATTCCAGCGACATCTTCCTGATCATGAAGGCCAAGGACATGGGCTTCACGCTGACGCACGTGATCCTGGCCTACACCGGCTACAACCTGGTGTACGCCCTGCTGGCCTCGCCGGCGGGCTGGCTGTCGGACAGGCTCGGCAAGGTGAAGACGATGACCTTCGGCTTCGCGGTCTTCGCGGCGGTCTACGTCGGCTTCGCCTTCGCCCATAAGACGTGGATGATCTGGCCGCTGTTCGCCCTGTACGGCTTCTACGGCGCCTTCAACGAGGGCATCTCCAAGGCGGTCATCGCGCACCTGAGCACGGCCGATAACCGCGCCACCGCGATGGGCTATTTCCAGGGCGCCATGGGCTTCGTCACCTTCGCCGCGAGCACGCTAGCGGGTTTCCTGTGGGACAAGGTCTCCCCCGCCGCGCCGTTCGCGGTGGGCGCCGCCGGCGCGCTGCTGGCCGGCCTGGCCCTGACGGTCTGGACCAGGAAGAAGCGCCTGGCCTTCTAAAATTTGTAATCTATGATGACGTCACTCGGCCGCGGGGGTATGGGGTCTTCGGGCCGGGGTCGGGCACACCGTGCCCGCCCCTTGTTCGCTCAGGCCCGGCGCTTACGCAAGCCGGGCCTTCCGCGACATCCCTCAGGCCCCCATACCCCCGCGACCGCCGGACCCGTACGCTGCTTACACAAATGAAAGAACTACTCAAAGAAGTCCTCAAGCACGAAGTCTATCCCGCTATGGGCTGCACCGAGCCCGTGGCCGTCGCTTTCGCGGCCGCCACCGCCGGCAGCCTGCTAAAAGGCAGGACCGCCTCCGTCCTGGTCCGCACCGACCCCGGCACCTACAAGAACGGCCTCGCCGTGGCCATCCCCAACACCCGCGGCGAGAAAGGCAACCTCCTCGCGGCCGCCGTGGGCGCCGTCGTCCGCAGGCCGGAGCTCGGAGCCGAGCTCTTCAGCGGCCTGCCCCGCGCCCGCCTCGCCGAGGCGTCGGCCCTGGTGAAGGCCGGCCGCGCCCGCATCGAGGTGGACTATTCCCGCCGCGGCATCTACATCTCCACCGAGGTCCGCGCCGGTTCCGACAGGGCCGTCTGCGTCCTCGAGGGCGGCCACAAGCAGGTCTCGCTGCTTAAGCTCAACGCCAAGTTCATCATCAAGGCCCCCGGGCGCTCCGGCGCCAAGCCGCGGCTGCCCTACAAAGAAGCCCTCCGGAAAGCCTCTTTCAGGGACCTCTTCCGCGCCGCCGAGCGCGTCACGCCCGAAGAGCTGGCCTACATAAAGAAAGGCGTCGAGATGAACCTCGCCGCCGCCCGCGAGGGCCTGAAGCTGAAGAAGGTCGGCTATTACGTCCAGGACCTCATCAAGAAAGGTTATCTCAAGCGAGACGTCATTTCAGAGGCCAAGCTGACCGCCGCCGCGGCCACCGACGCCCGCATGGCCGGCGTCCCGGTGCCGGTCATGTCCAGCGGCGAATCAGGCAACCAGGGCGTGGTCGCCGTGCTGGTGCCGTGGCTGGTCGGCAAGGCTTTCAAGGTGCCGGAGCGGCGCATCCTCAAGAGCATCGCGCTGTCGCACCTGGTCAACTCCTACATCAAGGTCTTTACCGGCGAGCTGGCCCCCATCTGCGGCTGCGCCGTGGCCGCCGGCGTCGGCGCCTCGGTGGCCGTGGTCTGGCAGCGCGGCGGGGCCGACCCGCGCCGCACGGCGCTCGCCGTCAACACCGTCATCAGCGACATCGGCGGCATGCTCTGCGACGGCGCCAAGAGCGGCTGCGCCCTGAAGGTCGCCTCCTCCGCGGATTCCGCCATCCGCGCCGCCTGGATGGCCGTGCACGGCGAGGGCATCACCGACGAGGAAGGCTTCGTCGGCCGCACCGCCGAGGAGACCATCCGCAATATCTCGCTCATCTCCACCGCCGGCATGGACAAGGTGGACCGCATCATCCTGGACATCATGTCCGCCAAAAGACCGTGAACTGCACCCCGCTCTACGCCGTAGCCCTCAAGGACGCGGTACCCGACCGCGAGGCCGCCGAGGCCTTCCTGGCCGGCCGCCTGGGCGACCGGGCGCGGGCCCGCGAGTTCCTGCGCCGCAACCCCGGCTACCTGGGCCGCTGCCTGCCGCGCGACGCCGCGGCCAGGCTCCGGGTGGAGGCCGCCGATTCCGCGCTGGACGCGGCGCTCTTCGAAGAGGATTCCCTGAAGGCCCCCTCCCCGCTCGGCACCGCGAGGCTCGAGCTAAAGGGGCTCGGCCTGCGCGCGCAGGCGGCCGGGGCGGAGGTCTTCATCCGCTACGAGGACGTCAGCCTGATCGCCGCCGCCGCTTACGACGCCCCTGCGCCCGCTCCCGACCTCTCCGTCCTGAAGGACGGCCTCTTCTCCCGCATCCGCGGCCTGGCCGGCGCCGCGGCGGCCGAGCCGGAGCCGCGCCGCGAGACCTTCTTCCGCGCCGACGTGGTGGCGGCCGACGGCCTGCGCCTGCTGCTGGAGCCCGAGAACATGGATTTCTCCACGCTGGGCTCGCGGCGGGCCCACGCCAGCCTGCCCAACTTCCGCCTGCTGCTCGAGGACCTGGCCGCGGCCTGCACCGGCGCCGCCTCCAACGCTTTCCTGAAGGCCTTCGTCTCCTCCGGCAACCTCACGCCGCTGAAGGTGGCCGGGCCCGAGGCCGCCGACGAAGAGCTGGCCCGCCTGCTGCTGCTCGGCCGCCGGCGCTGACCCGGGTTCACCCTCCGTTCCTTCCTTGCTATAATTATTCCAATGGAAAAGCAACAAGCCGCGCGTAACCGCTTCTTCGCCCTGCACGCCCATTTCTACCAGCCGCCGCGGGAGAACCCGTGGACCGGCCGCATAGACCCGCAGCCCTCGGCCTGGCCCTTCCACGACTGGAACTCCCGCATCGCCCGCGAATGCTACCTGCCCAACGCCTGCGCCCGCGTCAACGACGCCTCCGGCCGCGTGCTGGAGCTGTCCAACAACTACCTGCACCTGAACTTCAACTTCGGCCCGACGCTGATCTCGTGGCTCGAGGAGAAATATCCTTTCTACTACGCCAAGATCGTGGAGGCCGCGCGCGACTCGCGCGCGCGCACCGGCCACTCCAACGCCATAGCGCAGGCCTACAACCACATGATCATGCCGCTGGCCTCCTTCCAGGACCGGCTGACGCAGGCCCTCTGGGGCATCCGGGATTTCGAGCACCGCTTCGGCTTCAGGCCCGAGGCGATGTGGCTGCCCGAGACCGCCGCCAACGACGACACGCTGCGCCTGCTCATCGACCTGGGGATGAAGTACGTCATCCTGTCCCCCTACCAGGCCGAGAAGGTGAAGGCCGCCGGCTCCCACTCCTGGCACGACGTCTCCGCCGGTGACATGGACACAACGCGCCCCTATCTCTGGCAGGACACGCTGCCCGACGGTTCCGCGGCCAAGGGCCGTTCCATCGCGGTCTTCTTCTACGACGGCCCGCTGTCCAAGGCCGCCGCCTTCGAAGGCCTGACCCGGGACTCCTCCGCCTTCGCGGACCGCGTCGAGGCCTCCTTCCGCCGCGGCCACCAGGGCCCCCAGCTCGTCAGCATGGCGGTGGACGGCGAGACCTTCGGCCATCACCACAAGTTCGGCGACATGACGCTGGCCCACGCCTTCCTGCACGAGCTCGGCCGGCGCGGCATCCAGACCGTCAACTTCGGCCGCTACCTGGAGGACAATCCCCCCGACCACGAGGTGCGCCTCAAGCCCGGCCCGGACGGGGAAGGCACCGCGTGGAGCTGCGCCCACGGCGTGCGCCGCTGGAAAGGCGGCTGCGACTGCGGCCGCGAGAACGACTTCAGCCTGAGCTGGCGCCTGCCGCTGCGCGCGGCCATGAACTCGCTGCGCGACGCCGCCTCCGACGTCTTCGGCGCCGAGGGCGCCAAGTTCTTCCGCTCCCCCTGGGAGGCCCGCAACGACTACGCGGCCCTGCTGCTCGACCCTTCCGAGGCCGCGGCGGACGCGTTCTTCGCCCGCCACGGCGCCAGGGAGCTCTCCAAGGCCGAGAGGGCCCGCGCGCTGGACCTGCTCGAGATGCAGAAGCACTCGATGTTCATGTTCACCAGCTGCGGCTGGTTCTTCTCCGACGTCTCCCGCATAGAGGCCGTGCAGAACCTGCGCTACGCCGCCAGGGTGGCCGAGACCCTGCGCGACCTCGGCTTCGAGAACGCCGACAAGCCTTTCCTCTCGCTGCTCGAGATGTCCCGCTCCAACTATCCCGAGGCGGGCGACGCGCTGAAGCTCTACCAGAAGGCCGTGGCCGAGAACCAGCTGGCGCGCCAGAAGGCCGCCGCGCTGACCGTGGCCGAGGCCATGCTCTCCGGCGCGGGCGAGGCCCCGGGGCTGGAGGTGGAGGAGCGCCTGAACAGCGGCGGCGTGCTCTGCCTGCGCGGCAAGGCCGCCGCCCCGGGCCGCGGCGGCACGCTGCACTTCTGCTACCTGCGCCGGGACGAGGAGTTCCCGCTGATGTTCTTCGCCTCCAACGGGGCCGCCGGGCGGTTCAAGGAGATCTTCGCCCTCGGGGACCCCGCCGCCGTCCAGGAAGCCCTGGAGAAGGCGCCGGGCGCGGTCAAGGTCACTTTCGAGGACTTCTCCTGGGAGGAGCGCACCCTCTACGCGTGGATGCTGGCCGACGCCGCCATGCACGGGCACGCGGCCGCGATAAACAAGATCCTGGACGATTACCTCTACCTGCTGGCCCGGCTGCCGGGCCGGAGCCTGGCCTCCTGGGCGCCGCTGCGCGCGCAGGCTTCCGGCTACGCCCGCCAGGCGGCGGGCCTGGCCTTCGCCGCGGCCCTGCGCGGAGGCGCGGCGGAGCTGGACAAGCTGGCCGCGCTGGCCGCGCGCCTTAAGGCCGCCGGCCTCGAGGCCGGTTTCGACCCCTCGCCGGAACAGGCGGCCGAGCTGGCCCTCCGGACGGCCGGGCCGGCCCTCAAGGCCCCCTCTCCCGCCGCTCTCGAAGCCCTGCTGGCCCTGCTGAAAGCGGCCAGGGACCTGGGTTCCGTGGAGCTGATGTTCCACCTGCAGAACTGCCTGATGGACCTGTTCGCCGCGGCCGCGGCCGGCGGCCTGCCGGAAGGCTCCTCCCCGGCCCTGAAGCAGCTCTACGAGCGCTCCGGCATCATCATCGAGCGCTTCAACAGCCGCCTCGAGGAACTTGCCGTTAAGTAACCGGGAGTCAGGGCCCGCAAGGGGGTTGGCCCCTCGCTCCTGACTGCAGGGGGAACCGTTGGCCGTTTGACGCGCATAGCGCTTGATACGGCACGGGCATAGCCCAGCGCGGTTCCCCTCAACCGCTACGCGGTTGAGCCTCCCTTCCCCAAAGTCGCTCGGAACCAACCCCCTCACGGGCCCTTGAGCGCGGCTATAAAAGCAGAACGCCCGGAATTATCCGGGCGTTCTTGCTTGGTCACGGAAGAATACTAGCTGCGGGCGGCTTTCTCCATCTCCTCGGTGGAGAAGACCCTGTAGTCCATCTCCGGGAAGATAT
>JAJZRA010000031.1 GCA_021847485.1 bacterium | reverse complement strand
AGCGTGCTCGGCATGATAGCCGTGGCCGCCTTCTCGCGCTGGCGCGAGTTCCGCGCCGACGCGGGCAGCGCCGCGCTGGCCGGGCGGGAAAAGATGATAAGCGCCCTCGAGGCCCTGCGGCGCCACACGGAAGAGGCGGACCTTACCCGCAACGAGGCGCTCGCCACGATGAAGATCTCCGGCCGTCCCCGGTTCGCGCTGTTCGCCACGCATCCTCCGCTGGAGGAGCGCATCGCCAGGCTGAAGGCCGGGGCTTAACGGGGTAAAGAGGGGGGAGGGGGCATGTGCGGAAGATATTCGCAGACGCAGGACCTGGCCGAGGTGGTAAAACGCTTCGGCCTGAAGCAGGCCCCGTTCAACTGCAAACCCAGCTATAACATCCCGCCCGGGGCCATGGCCCCGGTGGTCTGCGCCGGCGGCCTGAAGCTGCTCAAGTGGGGCTTCGTGCCGGCCTGGTCGGCGGGCGGCTTCGGCGGCGGGGCCCCGCTGCCGCTGTTCTCCGCCGGCAACACGATCGAGAAGAAGTTCTCCGACGAGACCGCGCCCGACACGGCCGCGCCGCAGCAGCGCGAGGGCTTCATCAACGCCCGCGCCGAGGGCATAGCCTCCCGGCCCGCTTTCCGCTCCGCTTTCTACCGGACCCGCTGCGTCATCCCCGCCGACGGCTTCTACGAATGGCAGAGCTCGGCCGGGACCAAGGTGCCCTACCGCTTCGAGCTCAAAGATAAATCCATGTTCGGCATGGCCGGCGTCTACGAGGAGAAGAGCGGCACCTACGCCGTGATCACCGCGGCGGCCAGCGCCCTGGTGCGCCAGGTGCACCACCGGATGCCCGTCATCCTGGAGCGCCGCCACGAGGCGCTCTGGCTGGACCCCAAGTGCCGCGACAGCGAGGCCCTGCTGCCGCTGCTGCGCGCCTACGATTCCGCTCAGATGCACGCCTACCGCGTTTCCGACGTGGTCAACGACCCGGCCAACGATTCTCCCGACTGCCTGAAGCCTTTCTGATGGACCCGCGGCTCGCCAAAGCCAGGGCGCTCGTCGCCGGCGCCTCGAAGATCCTGGTCTTCACCGGGGCCGGCATCTCCACCGGCAGCGGCATCCCGGATTTCCGCGGCCCGGACGGCGTCTGGACCCGCCGGGAGCCGGTGCTCTATCCCGATTTCGTGGCCTCCACCGCGGCGCGCCAGGCCTACTGGCGCTACAAGGCGGAGACCTGGCCGGCCTTCGCCGCGGCCCGCCCCAACGCCGCGCACGCGGCCGTGGTCGCGCTGGAGCGCGCCGGCAAGCTGCTGGCGCTGGTCACGCAGAACATCGACAGCCTGCACCGGACGGCCGGCACGCATACCGACAAGCTCGTGGAGCTGCACGGCTCCGGCCTGTACGCGGAATGCCTGGACTGCCATGACTGGGTGTCGATGGAGGAAGCGCTGCGGAGCTTCAGGGAGTCCGGCGGGGTCCCGCCGCAGTGTTCCTGCGGCGGCTGGCTGAAGCCGGCCGTGGTGATGTTCGGGGAGTCCCTGGACCGCGAGAACCTTATCAAGGCCTTCCGCGCCGCCGAGGCCTGCGACCTGGCCGTGGCGGTCGGCTCCACGCTGTCGGTGGAGCCCGCCGCCTCGGTGCCGCTGTCGGCCAAGGCCGCCGGCAAGCCCTACATCATAGTCAATCGCGGCCCCACCGCGCAGGACGCCGCCGCCGACGTCCGCCTGGAAGGCGACGCCTGCGGGATCCTGCCAGAACTGTTCTCCTGAAGCTAAAGGCCGTCAGGCCTCGCGGCCCTGCGGTTTCTCGTCGATGAGCTCGCAGACGGCCACCGGCCGCTGCCAGCCGCGGACCTGGTGCTCGCCGTGCTCCTTGAAGGTGAAGCCGGGGCCGATGGCGTCGCAGGTCTCGCGCGAGACTATGATGCTGGTGCCCAGCCGCTTGTTGAGGCCTTCCAGGCGGGAGGCCAGGTTGACGGTGGGGCCGATGGCGGTGTATTCGGCGCGGTCCTCGCTGCCGACGGTGCCGACCACGGCGGGGCCGTAGGCCACGCAGATGCCGATCTGGATCTGCGGCAGGCCTTTCAGGCCGCGCTCCGCGTTGAAGACCTTCACCGAATCCCTCATGCGCACGGCGGCCCGCAGCGCCTTCTCGGCCGGGTTCTCCAGCCGGACCGGCGCGCCGAACAGCGCCAGCACGCCGTCGCCGATGAACTTGTCCACCGAGCCCCCGAAGGTCTGGATGGCCAGCGTCATGCGCGAGAAATAGTCGTTGAGCATGGAGACGATCTGCTCGGGGGTCATCTGCAGGCTCAGCTTGGAGAAGTCGCGGATGTCGGCGAACAGCACCGCGATGTCGCGGTTCTCGCCGGAGAGGGCGTGGGACTCCTTCAGCACGGCCTCGGCCACGTCGCGCGAGACGTAGCGGCCGAAGACGCTGCGGATGCGGTCCCGCTCGCGCAGCCCCTCGGCCATCTCGTTGAACGAGGCCGCCAGCAGGCCTATCTCGTCGGAGCCTTTCCAGTCCACGCGCGCGTCCAGCTTGCCCTCGCCTATCTCCCGGGCGGCGCGCGCCAGCAGCGGCACCGGGCGCGTGAACCAGTTGACCAGCAGTACCGTGCCCAGCAGGCCTATCGCGAAGGCCGCCGCCGCCAGCAGCGTCAGCCGCCGGCGGGTGTCGCGCAGCGCGGCCGACAGCGAGGCCCGCGTGACCAGCACCGCCGCGGTGCCCAGCCTGGACTTGCCTATCAGCACGGGGGCGGAAATGAACCAGGAACCGTCGCCGGCTCCGGGGCGCTGCGTCAGGACGCCCTGCGCCTTTTCGGCCGACTCGGCCTCGGCCGAGGCCTCCCGTTCGCCTATCTTCTCGGGGTCGGTATGGGACAGGACCGTCCCGTCCTGGCCCAGCACCATCGCCGCGGCGATGCCCTTCTCCTGGGACATCTCGCGGACTCGCTGGTGCAGCGTGAAGGGGTCGAGGGTGGGCGTGAAGGCCTCGCGGATGCCCTGCGCGAAGGAGTCCGTCCGGGCGGTCACTTCCTGCAGCAGCGAGTTGCGGGCCTCGTCGAGGATGCGCTGGGACATGGCCCAGATCACGGCGAGGATGAGCGCCGAGGAGAAGATGCAGAGTTTGACCGAGAGCTTGTTGAGGAATTTAAGCATCAGTAGAGCACCGCCATCTTGAAGCGCTGCGTGGACGAGCCGGAGGCGCAGTCCTTCTTGAGCAGGCCCAGGTAGCCGCCGGGTTCCACCACGCGGCCCTCGCCGTTGCGGCCGTCCCAGCTCCAGACCTTGTTGCCGCCGGAGGCTTCGTGCGCCGAGATCTCCCGGACGCGCCTGCCTTGCAGCGTGTAGACCGTCAGCGTGACCTTGCACGCGCCCGGCAGGTTGAAGGCCACGCTGGTGGCTCCGGTCCGGGGGTTGAAGGGATTAGGCCAGTTGTAGGGCTTGGCCACGGGGGGCTCGGCCTGGGCCTCCCAGGCCGCCACGCCGGAGCCCGGCAGCGAGTATTCGCCCAGCACGCCGGCCACGCTCATCGCGCGGACCCTGGCGTAGTAGGTCTTGCCGGAGACCAGCCCCGAGACGGCGTAGGAGAGGGCTCCCGAGGCCGACGCCGTGCTGGCCGACAGGAAGTCGTTGCCGCCAGGCGTGGTGCCCACGTCGAGCAGGTATTCATATAGGGCCACGGTGCCGGCGGGGGGCGCCCACCTGAAGACCGCCGTGCCGTCGTAGGTGTAGGCCGCCGTGGGGTTGGGCGGCTCGGGGCGGCCGGGGGCCTCCAGGTTGCCTAGCGAGCCGGCCGTGGTGGAGAGCGCCAGGGTGAAAGCGGTGGCGCGGCCGGCGTAGTTGAGCGCCCTGGCCCGCAGCGAGTAGATGCTGCCCGGCGTGAGCGAGGAGAAGACCGCCGCCGCGGCATAGGTCAGCGAGGAGCTCTTGACCGTCAGGAAGCCGTCCTCGGAGAGCTGGGCCTCGAACAGCGTGCCCGCCGGGTTGCCGGCCGGGTCCCATGAGAAGGCCAGGCTGCTGACGAAGACGCCGTCCAGCGACGGCGAGGCCGGCACGAGCGCCAGCGTCGGCGTGGAGAAGACCTGCGTGTAGCCGGTGTAGGAGGCGTCCAGGCCCTGAGCCCTGACCTTGAAGTAGTAGGTGGTATTGGGCGCCAGGGCCTCCGGCGCGGTGGAGACGCCGACGGTGAGGTCGGTGGCCGCGGCCGAAGCGAAGTTCGGCACGCTGGAGCGGGTGACCTCGTAGGCCGTGTAGTCCGGGTTGTAGCCGTCCCCGGCGGAACCGGCCGTCCAGGCGAAAGTCACGGACCCGGTGGACGCCGCCGTGAACCCTACGCCCTGCGGGGCGGCCGGAGCGGTGATGAAAGCCGCCCTGGCCGAGGGGGCGCTGTCGCCGTAATCGGTGTAGGCGGTCAGCATCCTGCTCAGGGCGGAGTTGGGCGTGAGGCCGGTCTCCTTGAGCGTGGCGGCGGTATCTGCCGCGCTGAAACCGGTGTAATAAGAGGAGAACGGAACTGCCGTGGTGGAGGCGTAGAGGCGGAACTGCTTTACGGTGAGCGCGTTAAGATACGCCACGGGGCCGCCCCACTCGGCGCCGGCCTTGCCCGTCCAGGTATAGGTGGCCGAGGTCTTGAACACCTCGCTCACGGCGAAGGCCGCCGGCGAGGAAGGGAAAAGCCCGAAAGAGACGGTGCCCGAAGAGCCGGCGACGGCGGTTCCCGGCACGAAGTTCGATTCTCCGGCCGGTCCGCCTGAAGTGGAGACTCTTACGCCTGAGAAGTTGGCGCTGTTGTATATAAGGCGTATACGGCCCGCCGCGCCGCCGCCGCCGGCGTTGGCCGGACCCGCGGAAACGTCTATGGCATCTCCGCCGAGGCCGCCGGCGCTGGAGAGGGCGCTATTAGTAAGTTTGAGGCCGCCGGCGGATTTTATGACTATATCGCCGCCTGATCCGCCGCCGCCGCCGGCAGAAAGCGCCGGTCCGATCGTCGTTATGCCTACCCCGCCGGAAAGTCCGTCCGCGCTCACCGTGCCGGAGATCACTACATAGCCGGCCTCAATATAGATGGACCCTCCGCCGGCTCCGCCGGATCCGCTCTGGTCGCCGGCCGCGCCGCCTCCGCCTCCGCCGCCGCCTGAGCCGAGGTAGGCGTCGGCTACGGATAAGGGGATCCCGAGGGCCGCGTTAGTACCGTATTCCGAGCCGCCGGCGCCGCCGTTAGCCGGGGTCTGGCCGTGGCCGCCGCTGAGCCCGTCCAGGTCCGCGTCGGCGTGGCCGCCTCCTCCGCCGCCGTAGGTGGCCGCCGCGCCTTTGCCTGCCCCGTTGGCCGCCGGGCTGAAGCCGTCCGAGCCGGGAAGCCCCGGGCCGCCGGCGGAACCGCCGGGCAGGCCGCTGCCGTTAGCGTTCAGCTGGCCCGCTATGGTAACGGTGGCCGCGTAGACCGCCAGGCGTTCGCCCGGGGCCACCTGCACGGTGTAGCCGTAGGGGATTATGAAATTGCCGACATTGCTGAAGGTGCCGCGCAGGATATCGTAATTGGCCGGGGCCAGGTCCGCGCCGTGCCAGTCCCCGCCGGCTATTTCGGCCGCGCCGGCCGGGCAGGCCAGCAGCAGCAGTAGAAGTGCCTTTCTCATTGCGCGCCGCCTCCGCCCTCGGCCCAGAGGATCTTGCCTTCCAGCTTGCGCGCGGCGTCGTTGGCCGGGTCCAGGTTCAGGATCTCGCGCACCTGCGCCGAGGCTTTCTTAAGGTCGTTCTTCAGGTAGGCGTCCACCGCCATGTAGTAGAGCTTCTCTATCTTCTTCTGGTCCTCCGCGCTCAACTTGGCCGGTGCGGCAGGCTTGCAGAGACGGCCCTTCAGGTCCGCCTCCTTGTTGGCGGGGTCGTCCTTCAGGACGGAGGCGCGGATGCGCATGGCCTTGTCGTAGTCGCCGGCTTCGCAGAGGCGGTCTATCTCCTCCAGGCGCTTGCGCACGGAGATATCCAGCCCCTGGCGCGCTATGCGCAGCAGGGAGTTGGCCCCGGCGGTATCCTCCGGGGTGAGGGCGGCGGCCTTCTCGGCCGCGGCTATGGCGGCGGCGTACTCGTCGCGGCGCAGGTGGTCGGAGGCCTTCTTGAGCAGGGCGGCGGCCTTCTCGGCGTTCTCCTTGCGGCGGGCCTCCTCGAGGCTGCGGCGTTCGCGCTCGTTGAGGCGCTTGTCGATGGAGGCGATCCTGGCCGAGAGCACGGCGTTGGCCGGCGCCAGTTCCTGCGCGCTGGCCAGGTACTCGCGCGCGGCCAGCAGGTCGTCGTTGGCCTCGTAGCGGTCGGCCATGGCTATGTTGCGGTCCACGGCCTGGCGGGTGATGGAGCTGTCCAGTTCGGCGCGGTAGGCGGCCGTCCGGGAGGCTAGGTCGGAGTTCTCCGGGTCCCAGAGGGCGGCGGTCTCCAGCGTCCTTATGGCCTGCACCAAATTGCCGTCCCGGCGCAGGATTTCGGCCTGGCGGGCGTAGGCGGCGGCCAGGCGGGCGGCCTCCTCGCGGTTGTAGCGGCTGATGCCGCGGTTGATGTACTCCTCCAGCTCGTCGGCGGTGATGCCGAAGCGCACGGCCAGGGTGACGGTGTGCAGCGGGGCCACCTCGTGCAGCAGCACGGCGTAGTCCAGCGAATAGTTGCCGGCCTTGAGGCCGACGCCGCTGGAGAGGCCGTCGGCGGACCAGCCTAGGCGCAGCGTGGCGTAGCGGGCATAGTCCAGCTCGGCTCCAACCGAGGGGCGGGCCTTCTGGCTCTCGTACTTGACCGCGGCCGCGCCGAGGGCGGCGGTGAGGTCCCGGGCCAGCCGGCGTTCGCCGGAGACGGCAAGCTCCACGGCGGAAGGGAATTTTATCTTCTCCGAGACCAGCTTCAGCGAGGGCCGTACCAGGTTGCGGGCCACGAAAGAGGCCCGCAGGCCGCCGGGCAGCCCGGCCAGGGCCCCTGCGTCGGCGCCGGCCCCCCAGGCGGCCCTGCCGTCCAGGGCGTAGTGCACGGCTTTCAGCGACAGGCCGCCGCGCAGGCCGTAAGGCGCGCCCGGGATCAGGGCCGAGAAGGAGCCGAAGACCGCCTCGTTGACGATATCGAAGGAGGTCGGGGAGTCGAAGGGGTTGGTGCGGGCCTCGTAACCGCTGCTGGCCTGGCGGATATAGCCCAGGCCGGCAGCGAGCGCCTTTTTATGCGGCCAGACGAAGCCTATGGAAGTGTTGGAGGTGTCCTCGAAGAGCGGCGTGCGGGAGAAACCCAGTTCCGGCTTTACCGTGCCGCTGAGCTGGGCCGGGTTCCAGAAGACTGAAGAGAAGTCCCCGGGCCAGGAGGAGTAGGGGGAACCTATGGCCGCGCCCCTGGCTCCGGCAGGCAGCGTCAGGAAAGAGCCCGGCAGGCCGCCGTCATCGGCGGCCCGCAGAGGGGCCGCGCCGGCCAGCAGCAGGCAGGCTAGGAGGGGCTTCACCTTTTCCACCGCTATAATATACATAATTACCGGCCCCCGCCGCCCCGGGGGCGCGGGGGGAGGAAAAGGGGGGTATGTTACTTGGAATACACCCCCTTGAAATCGCCGGTTTTATCTGGTATACCATAGTGACGATAATAGCAAACCCGGACCGTAAGGCCGGGGGCGCAAAGCCGCGGGGCTAGAGAGACACGGGTCTTAGCCGGACGGGCTGCCGAATCGTAGCGTGTCTCTTTGCCGGCCAGGCTGCCGAATAACGGGAACCTAATACAGGTATCCAGTTATCGGCATTTTTTATTTAACAACGGGGAGACATTGATATGGGCGCAGCGGTTAAGACTCTTATGGCGGCGGCGGCTCTGCTGCTGAACACCTCCGCGCGCGCCCAGTTCGCGCCCACTACCCCTCTGCCCCAGGCCCTCCATTCCCACAGCGCCCTCATTCTCGACGGCCGCCTCTATGTGGCGGGCGGCATCAGCGATTCCGGCAGCGTTACCGGCGGCGCGGGCTATATCAACAACGTCTACTACTGCGCCGACATGAACGCCGACGGCACCCTCGGCGCCTGGAAGGCCGCGAGTGCGATGCCTGAGTTCCTCGGCCTCGGCCTGCACGCTTCGGTCGCCTATAACGGCAGGATCTACGTGCTGGGCGGCACCAACCTGCTGGGGCCGCGCAACGTGGTATATTTCTCCGCCGTCAATACCGACGGCACGCTGGCCGGCTGGCAGGCCACTACGCCCATGCCGCAGAAGGTCATGGCGCATTCGGCGGCCGTCTATAACGGCCGCATCTACGTTACCGGGGGCATGGTGCGCAGCGTGGGCGCCACCGCGCTGACCTATTCCGCGCCGGTCAACGCCGACGGGACCGTCGGCGAATGGCGCTACGAGACACAGCTGCCAAGCACCCTCTTCGGTCACCGGTCTTTCGCCAGGGGCGGGCACCTGTACGTGCTGGGCGGTTCGGAGGCTTCCGGGCTTTACGACGCCGAAGGCGCTCCTTCCGGCCCCGTTTCCGACAAGGTCTACTCCGCCGTGATCAACGCCGACGGTACGCTGGGCGCCTGGAACGAGGAGGCGCCGCTGCCGGCGGCCATGGAGCTCTTCGCCCTGGTGGACACCGACAAGAGCGTCTACGTGCTTGGCGGCTTCGACGGCGGAGTACTGAACTCCGTCTACTTCTCGCCGATAGCCGCGGACGGCACGCTGGGCGACTGGCAGGCTCTGGAGGCGCTGCCGCAGAACCTGCTGTCGCTGGCCGCGGTCGCCACTTCAGACCATATCTACGCCATCGGCGGGGCGCTTTCCTACATCGACGACCCGGTGAGCGATATCTATTTCGCCGATATCAAATCCAGCCTGAAGGCCTTCGTGAAGCTGAACCCCACGGTCCTCAATAAGTGGTCCAACGGCAAATGGGTCACCGTTATCATAGGCCTGCCGGAGGCCAATGCCTCCTCCATTGTGCTCGACAGCGTAAGGATCACGGCCGTCAACGGGCAGGGCGTGACGCCGATAGCCCCTGACCCCAAGTGGACCTCCAAGTTCCACTTCGGCGACTGCGACGAGTTCTCCCGCATGCGGGGCGTCAACTACGCCATGCTCAAGTTCCTGCGGCAGGACGTGCAGGACATCATTCCCGAGGGCGAGTTCTCCCTGACCGTGACCGGCAGGCTCTCCGACGGGCGGGCCTTCAGCGGCGAGAGCATGAACCGCTCGCTGACCCGCGTGCACCGCTACGCGACCCGCACCGAGAAGCGCGAAGGCGCGCGCCGCGGGCCTAACGGCCTCAAGGTCAATATCCCTAAGGGCGCTTTCAAGGGCAACGCCGACCTGCTGCTGACCGCCGCTCCCGAGGAGGAACAGGCCGCCCCCGAGAAGGAGAAGCGCGCCAAGGCGATGAAAGGCCGGGGCATAGAGGGCGTCTCGGAACCCTACGAGTTCGGGCCGCACGGCACTACTTTCGACAAGCCCGTCACGATCTCGCTGCCGTACGATACGGCTTCGCTGCCGGCCGGCGCCGACCCCGCCAAGCTCAAGGTGGCCTACTGGAACCAGGCGTCGGGCCAGTGGGAGGTGCTGCCGTCCGTGGTCTCCGCGGCCGACAAGCTGGTCAGCGCGGACGTGGCGCATTTCTCGGTCTACCAGGTGATCTACGAGGCCTCGCCCTCGGCCGTTCCCGCCCCCTCGGCGGAGGCGTTCGCGCTGGGCGACGTCTACGTCTTCCCGAACCCCGCGGCCGGCGCCGTGCCCAGGCTGCACGTGGGCGTGACCGGGGCGGACAGGCTGGCGGTCAAGGTCTACTCGGTTTCAGGCAGGACGGCCTGGGAGGGCTCCGTGGCCGGCGCCCCCGGCCTGGTGAACGGCGCGCCCGCTTACGAGCTGGCGATAACCGGCAGCCTGCCCAGCGGCGTCTACTACTATTCGGCGGAGGTGGGCAGCGGGGCGGCCAAGATCAAGAAGAGCGGCAAGTTCGCGGTGGTAAGGTAATTATATGATGCTCGACGGCGGCGCTAAAAAAGACCTCTTCAACAGCCTGGTCTACTGGCTGTCGAGGCCTTATGTCCTGCTGCTGGCCGCCGGGTTCCTGCTGGTGCCCTCGGTCAAGCTGGCGCACGCCCTGGAGAGCGGCGCGGATTTCCTTAACATCGGCGCCAGCGCCCGCGCTTCCGCCCTGGGTTCCGCCTATACCGCCCTCGCCGACGACGCCTACTCGCTCTACTACAACCCCGCCGGCCTGGCCGGCGCCCGGCGCGGCGTCTCGGTGATGCACGCCGACTGGGCCCTCGACGGCAGCTACGACTTCGGCGCGGCGGCCTTCCCCGTGGCCGGCACCGGGGTCACCGGCGCGGTCTCTTTCACCCGCCTGGACCACGGCGCCATGGACGGCCGCGGCGTCTCGGGCGAGAGCTCGGGCGGCTTCTCCGCCGCGGACAAGGCTTTTGGGCTTGGCCTCGGGTGGATGTCCGGGGGGGTACGTCTCGGAGCCGGGGCCAAGCTCCTCTCCAGCGAGATCGCCGGCTACCACGCCTCGGCGGTGGCCTTCGACGCGGGCGCTTCCCGCAAGCTGGACGGTATGCCGCTGACGCTGGGCCTGGCCGTGCGCAACCTGGGGCGCGGCATGAAGTTCATAGACAAGCGCGAGAACCTGCCGCTGACGGTCAGCGCCGGCGCGGCCTTCGCGGTGATCCCCGCCGTCAGCCTGGCGGCCGAGGTCAACAGGCTGGTCTACGACAGGCGCACCACTTTCGCGGTCGGCACCGAGTACGGCCTGCTCGGCGGGCTGGCCCTGCGCGGCGGTTACGCCGCCGGGGCGGTTTCCGGCGGCGCCCTGACCGGCGGCGTCGGCTTCAGGGCCGGCACGATGAGCTTCGACTATTCCTTCAGCCCCTTCGGCGAGCTGGACACCACCAGGAAGTTCAGCCTCTCGATGGGCTTCTGAGCGGGCCCGCCCCGCTATTTAGTAAAATATACATGTGAAGAAAGACCGCCGGGGACTTTTCCTCGATTTCCTGCTGCTGTTCCTGGGCTTCTCCCTGCTTACCCGCCTTACCCTGCTGGTCATGGCCTGGCCCGAGCTGGACAAGGGCCTCCCTGTGCTGCTGAAGATCTTCGGCGCGGGCCTGCTCTACGACCTGGCCGCCTTCAGCTACCCGGGCGCGGCGCTGGCGCTCTACCTGCTGCTGGTGCCTGAGCGCGTTTACTCCCACGCCTGGCACAGGACGGCCGTGTACGCGCTGTTCCTGGCCTCCGCCTTCCTGCTCGCCTTCAACCTGGCCGCCGAGTACTACTTCTTCTTCGAGTTCGGCGTCCGCTACAACTTCATAGCCGTGGACTACCTCGTCTATACCAACGAGGTCGTCGGCAATATCCGCGAATCCTATAACCTGCCGGTGGTGCTGCCGCTGGTCGCCGCGGCGGCCGCGGCTTCCCTGTGGGCTTTCGGCCGGCGGCTGTCGCTGCGCTTCGCCGAGCCGCTCTCCTTCCGGCGCCGCCTGCGCTGGGGGCTGCCCGCGCTGGCCGCGCCGGGGCTGTTCTTCCTCTTTCTCGACGGCCGCCTGGCCCAGATCTCGCCCAACGAGTACGCCAACGAGGTCGCGATGGACGGCCTCTACGCCTTCGGCTCGGCCTTCCTGAACAACGAGCTGCCCTACGAGAAGTTCTACGCTTCCGAGGACCCGGCCGCCGTCTTCCGGACGCTGCGGCGGGACCTGGCCCAGCCCGGGGTGAAGTTCGACGACGCCGGCCTGGACATAGCCCGCCGCGTGAAGGCGCGCCGCCCGCTCAGGAAGCTCAACGTCGTGGTTATAGTCAACGAGAGCCTCAGCGCCGAGTACCTGGAGGCCTTCGGCGCCGTCAAAGGAAAAGGCACGCTGCCGACCATGGACGCCCTGGCCGGGGAGTCCCTCTTCTTCCGCCGGCTCTACGCCACCGGCACCCGCACCGTGCGCGGCCTGGAGGCCGTGACGCTCTCCATCCCGCCGCTGCCCGGCACGTCCATCGTCAAGCGCCCCGACAACGCGGATTTCTTCTCGTGGGGCTCGGTCATGAGGTCGCTCGGCTACGAGAACCGCTTCATCTACGGCGGCTACGGCTATTTCGACAACATGAACGCCTTCTTCTCGGGCAACGGCTTCGATATCGTGGACCGCGCCGCCTTCGCCAAGAACGAGATCACCTTCGCCAATATCTGGGGCGTCTGCGACGGTGACCTGTTCACGAAGACCCTCGGCCAGGCCGACGTCGACAGCGCCGCGGGCAAGCCGTTCTTCTACATGGTGATGACGACCTCCAATCACAGGCCGTTCACCTACCCGGAGGGCCAGATCGACATCCCGCCGTCGGCGATGAGCCGCACCGGCGCGCTCAAGTATTCCGACCACGCGCTCGGCGCGTTCCTCGAGGCCGCGCGCAAGCGGCCCTGGTTCAAGGACACGGTCTTCGTCATCACCGCCGACCACTGCGCCAACTCCGCCGGCAAGACCGAGGTGCCGGTGCAGAACTACCATATCCCGCTGCTCGTCTATTCGCCGGGCAACGTGAAGCCCGCCGACGTGGACGTGCTGGCCTCGCAGGCGGACATCGCCCCCACCGTGCTCGGCCTGCTCGGCGCCGGCTACGACAGCCGTTTCTTCGGGCGCGACCTGCTCGACGGGAAGCCCGAGGGGCGGGCTTTCCTCTCCACTTTCCAGAAGGTGGCCCTGCTCAAGGACGGCGCGCTGGCCGTGCTGGGCCCCAAGCGCTACCTGAAGACCTACGCCTGGGACGAGCGCACCAACGCGCTTACCGATAAACCCGGCGACAAGGCGCTGGCCGACGAGGCCGTGGCCTTCTACCAGGGCGCCAATTACGTCTACAAGAACAGGCTGGACCGCATCAGGTGAACCGGGCCGGGGGGAAGATGAGAGGAATAACATTTCTGATGGCGCTGCTGGCGCTCTGCGCCGCGGCCCCGCTGCGGGCCGCCGAACCGCCGCCGGCCGCCGACTACGCCGCCGGGATGGCGCTGCATAAGCGCGGCGAGGACGCGGCCGCGCGGGAAACTTTCCTGAAGATGCTGGAGGCGGCCCCGGACAGCGCCGGGGCTCTCGAGGGGCTCTCGGTGACCTGCCTGGCGCTGGGCCGCTACGCCGAGGCACGCGGCTACCTGGAGAAGTGGAATTCCATTTCGCCGCGCAGCGCGTACGTGCTGGGCCTGCTGGCCCGCGCGCAGGGCGGCCTGCGCGACGAGAAGGGGCAGCTGGAGACCTACCGCGAACTGGCCGCCCTGGACCCGCGGGACTGCGCCGCGCGGACCCGCGCCGAGGACCTGGCGCGGAACCTTGATACCGGAGCTTTCCCGTACGGCAAGGGCTACCGCGCCTATTCCATGGAGGGTCTCGATACCGCCAGCCCGCAGCGCATCATCTACGAGGGGGCTTCGGGCGGCGCCTCCTTCCGGCTGCCCGCGGGCAAGGACCTTTACCTCCTGGGCGGCGCCGAGCTGCGCCGCGAGGCGCAGAAGAACGACTGGCGCAATTTCACCTATTACAACGTGCAGGAGCAGATCTACTCGGCCGGTCTCGGCGGCAGGACGGCCGCGGGACTCGGCTGGGAGGCCGAATACGGCCAGTCCCTGATGACGGACCTGCGCGCCCCCGGCTCCTCGCCGGAGGCTTTCGGCCGGCTGCGGCTGCAGGGCACCTGGCGCGCCTCGGCGGCTTACGTGGACAGCGTGCCGATGCTGGTGCGCCTGTCGGGGGCTAACGGACGGTTTTACAGGGTACTGCGCGCGGATTCCGCCGGCGTCTCCACCGCCGGGTCCTCGCGCGGCTGGGACTGGACGGCACGGGGCGGGCTGACCTCCTACAGCGGCGGCGCCGCTCTGGGCTCCGCCGGCCTGCGCGCCGAACGCGACCTGGGCTTCGCCGTGCTGCGCGGCGGCTACTCCCGCGGCAGGCAGGCCTATTACAGCGCCTCGCCCTCGGGCCGGTTCCTGTCCGCCGGGATGGACGTCTTCGACGCGGGCCTGCGCCGCACCGTGGACGGCGCCTACAGCGCCGGCCTTTCCGCAGCGCGGACCTATTACGGCGACGGCAACGCCCTGACCGCGCCCGCTTTCGACCTGACCGGCTGGGTGCCGCGGCACAAGGAATTCTCCGCCGGTTACCGGTACGCGCTGCAGAACTTCCGCCGCGTCAGTCCCTATTACGATTCCGCCGATACCCGCGAGCACTGGCTGGGCCTCTACTGGCGCCGCTGCCGCGGCTATAACTGGTCGGCCGGCCTCGGCTACGAAAAAGGCTTCCTCTACGACTCCAGCCGCGGCTATTACCGGGGCAACGCCTACCTGGCGGACGCGCAGTGGTACGCCGGGCGGTCCGGCTCCGTGGCCGTGCAGGCCAGGAAGGCCGACACGACCGTCCGCGACCGCTCCTGGTCCGCCTCGCTGCAGGCCAGGTATTCCTTCCGCTGATACGGACCATGAAGACCCTGCTCCTGGCGGTCCTGCTGCTGGCGCCGGCCGCCGCCCGCGCCGCCGGTGCGCGCGCCGTCTGGGTCTGGGAGCCGGACTCCTACGCCATACTGCGGGACACCGCCGCGGCCTCCGCCGCGGCCGACTTCCTGGAGAGCAAAGGCGTCGGGACGCTCTATCTTTACTCCGGCGCTTACGGCGGCAGGGACTTGATCGCCGAGAAACCGCGCCTCTACCGCCGGACCATCAGGGCCCTGCACGCCCGCGGCTTCAAGGTCTACGCGCTGCTGGGCTCGTGGTACCTGCATACCGAGCGCTACGTGCTGCCGGAGCACAGGGCCGAGGCGCTGGCCATGTTCAAGCGGGTCCTGGACTACGACGCCCGCTCGGCTAAGGCGGAAAGGTTCGACGGCGTCAACCTGGACATCGAGCCGCACATGCTGGAAGGCTGGAAGAGCGACAGGACGGAACTGCTCAGGGATTTCCTCGACCTGGGCCGCGCGCTGATGGCGCTCAAGAGGAAAGCCGGGGCGAGCCTGCCGGTGGGCCCGGCCATCCCGTTCTGGCTGGACGGTATAAAGCTGGAGTGGCGCGGTTCCACGAGGCCGGCCAACGAGCACGTGCAGGACGTTTACGACTACGTCGCGCTGATGGATTACCGCAACAAGGCCGAGGGAAAGGACGGCATGATAGCCCACGCGGCCGACGAGCTGGCCTACGCCTCCAGGAAAGGCAAGAAGGTCGCCGTCGGGGCGGAGGTGACGCCCAACGAGCTGGCCAAGGTCACCTTCGCGCCCGGTTCCGAGGCCGCCATGGAAAGGGAACTGGCGCTGGCGGGGAAAGCCTTCGCGGCCTATCCGGCTTTCTCCGGTTTCGTCATCCATAACTACGCCAGCTACCGGCGCTGGCTGGAAGGCCAGGCCGGGAAGAGGGAGGCCGAATGAGGAACAGGGTGCGCAGTTTCAAGTTCGCGCTGGCGGGGCTGCGCCGCGTGGCCGCCACGCAGATGAATTTCAGGATACACCTGGCGGCCGCCGCCGCCGCGTCGGCGCTCGGCTTCTGGCTGGGGATCTCCGCCGGGGAATGGGCGGCCGTGCTGTTGTGCTTCGCGGCCGTGCTGACGGCCGAGGCCTTCAACACCGCGATAGAGGGGCTGGTGGATTTCGTTTCGCCCAAGTTCCACGACAAGGCGGGGGAGGTCAAGGACATCGCCGCCGGGGCGGTGCTGATCTCGGCCGTCCTGGCCGCGCTCGTGGGCTGCGTTATCTTCCTGCCGAAGCTGGCTGCCCGCCTGGGCTGACCGGCCTCACCTGCGGTAATATACCGCGAAATCCTCGCACTCCGGCGTCTTCGACAGGAAGGCGTGGACCGCTACCGGCCTCTTCAGGGCCTTTATCTCCCCGACAGCTTTCTTCTTCCCGGCGGCGTCCAGCGCCAGCCAGGGGTAGTTGACCAGCCGCACGCGGTAGCCCGCCGCTATCTCGCGCTCCTTCTTCATCCAGGGCAGGTTCTCCGGGTTGGCCGGGTCCAGCAGCGAGACCAGCGTGACGACGTTGCCGTTGAGCACGTAGCCGAAGAGCTCCTCGTCGGTGGGGTAGGGGATCAGGAAGACGTCGGTCTCCAGCGCGGTGACCGGGCCGCGCTCGAAAGCTTTTATGTCCGCCAGCGAGCGCCGCTCGCCGGCCCCGCCGGCGTCGGCCCCGGGCACCGCCTCCAGCTTCCGCCGGAAGACGTTGACCCTGTCCTTGCCGAGATAGCAGTGCACGTAGTACCTGCCGCCGCGCGCCACCAGGGCGCGCAGGGCCGGCTCCACGTTCTCGTTGGAGGAGACCCAGGGCAGCATCGGGATGTGCACCACTTCCAGCCCGGCGTCGCGGGCGGCGGCCTCCTCCTGGTCCAGCAGCATCGGCTCGAAAGGCACCACGGCCCGGCTCAGCAGCGGGACCACGGCCGTGTAGCCTTCCTTCTTCAGCGCGGCGAGGCGCTCGCGGTCCGGGTAGGGACCGAAGACGAACTGCGCGGTGCCGCGCCCTTCCCCGGTGAGCCGCATGTCGGAGTCTATCATCAGGCGGGGGTTGAGCCAGAAGGCCAGAGCGGTCAGGAAAAGGGCGAGAGAGGCGGCCGGCAAGCCGTAGCGGGCCGCGGCGCCGCCGGAGAGCGTGCGCGCCGCCAGCAGGCGGGCCAGCAGCAGCGAGACCAGCGCCAGAGCCGCTATGAAAGCGAGGACGGCCGCCCGTTCCGCGCCGGCGCTCCAGCCTGCGGCGCGGGCGTGGCTTACGGTCCAGCGCACCGGGCCCATCAGCGTCAGGGTCCCGAGGAAGAAGCCGGCCAGCAGCCAGTGCCAGAGTAAGAGCGCCGCGGTCTTCGGCGCCGGCCGGCGGCGCTTCACCTGGCGGCCTCTTTGGAGGGCTGGTCTATGATCTTCCTCGCCTGCGCGCCCCAGCCGGTGTTGCGGAAGGACAGCGTGGCGCTGAGGCGCTCGAAAAGCATGATCTGCCGGTAGCCGAGGAACTCCACCACTGAGAGCAGGCAGAGGCGAAGGATGTCGGTGTTCTTCCTGTAGCGCTTGAAGTTGTAGGTGTCCAGGAAGACGGCCGCGATGTTGATGGACACGCCCCACAGCACGGCCAGCAGGATGAACAGCACCAGCACCTTGGTGTTGAGCAGGTTGAACCACCACAGCACCGGGATCGAGACGTAGCCGAACAGCTCTATCAGCGGGCCCAGGAACTCCACGAAGACGAAATAGGAGACCCCGGCCAGGCTGGTGGCGCCGTACCTGGGGTTCAGGATCATCGAACGGTTGTAGAGCAGCGCGTCGATCATGCCGCGGTGCCAGCGGTTGCGCTGGCGGCGCAGCATCCCGAGGTCGAAAGGCACCTGGGTCCAGCAGACCGGGTCCGGCACGAAGAGGATCCGGTAGGGGATGTCGTGTTCCCGGCAGTGGCGGTGCAGGCGCATCACCAGGTCCATGTCCTCGCCCACGGTCCTGCGGTAGCCGCCCACGGCCATCACCATGTCCTTGCGGAACACGCCGAACGCGCCGGAGATGATCAGCAGGCTCTTCAGCGCGTTCCAGCCGGTGCGGCCGGACAGGAAGGCGCGCGTATACTCCAGCACCTGCAGCGCCTCCAGCGTGGAGGCCGGCAGGCCCACCTCGAGCACGGCCCCGTCCTTGACCGTGCAGCCGTTCATCACGCGGATGATGCCGCCGGTGGCTATCAGCGAGTCGTCGTCCAGGAACAGCTTGGAGGACTTCAGCAGCGCGTCCGGCTCCAGCAGCGAGTCCGCGTCGATGGAGCAGAAGATCGGGTAGGACGAGACGTTGATGCCGGCGTTGATCGCGTCGGCCTTGCCGCCGTTGAGCTTGTCCACCACGACGAGGTTGGGGTATTTCCCGGAACGGTAGACGGCCTGGATCTCCTCGTGCGGCACCTGCAGGCGCACCGGCCTGAGCGAGAAGGTCAGGCCGAACTCGGCCTTCAGGAGGGCCAGCGTGCCGTCCGTGGAGCCGTCGTTGACCACTACCACCTCGAACTCGGGGTAATGCAGGTTCAGCAGGGCCCGGACGCTCTGCAGGACCACGGCGGCCTCGTTGTAGGCCGGGACTATGATCGTGACCGGCTTGTAGTAGAACTCTCCGGCCAGCTGGCGGCGGGCGGCCCTGGCCGTGGACAGGTAGACGTGGCGCACGATGTCGCGCAGCGCGAAGACGATCAGCAGGGAATAGGTGGCGTTGACGGCCAGGAAATAGAAGAAGACCACGTACTGCGAGAAATGGACGGCCAGCCAGACGAGGAGCTTCACGCGGCCTCCTGGCTCAGGGCGTAGGCGGCCATCTGGGCAGCGAACTTATCCGTGCCGGCCTTCTCGGCCTTGAGCACCGCGCGGCCGGTATCCCCGGACCGGGCCAACGCCAGCGCCGCGTTGAGCCGGACGTGGTAGTTGGGGTCCCGCAGCAGGGCGCGCATCTCGGGCACCAGCTGCGCGCAGCAGACGTCGGCGTACTTGAGGGCCGCCATGCGCACGCGCCAGTCGGGGTGGCCCAGAGCTTGCGGCACGGCGGAGAAATCCCCTACCCGGGCCAGGGCCCTGATGCAGGCGACCAGCACTTCGGGTTCGTGCGCGAAGGCGGAATAATAGGCTTTGAGAACGGGGCGCCCTTTTTCGCAGACGGCCGCGTAGCAGGCGTTGAGGATGTCGCGCTTGACCATGGTCCGGACGGCCTGGTCGTCCATGGCGCCGCGCATGAAGAGGCCGAACTCCTCCTCGCGGGCCTCGGCCTTGAGCCCGGCGATGACGTTGAAGAAGACGTCCTCGTTGTACTTGGAGGTCAGGTACGGCAGCGAGGACAGCAGCCGCGCCAGCTCCGCGATGTCGCGGTGGTCCCGGGCCAGCCGGCTGAGACCGTGCAGGAGGCGGTATTTCACCTCGGGCGCGGGTTCCTGGCGGAAGGCCGCGAGGAAGAACTCGCGGTTGGCGGGGAGGCGGAAGGAGGCGAGGATGTCCACGGCGTTGCCGCGCTTGTACCAGAGCCGGTGCCTGGCGAGGCGGCGGTAGTAGGCGTCTATGCCCAGCTCGGAGATCAGTCCGCGCGCCCGCTCGGCTATCTCGCCCTCGAAGCTGTCTAGGACGCTGGCCACGGCCTCGCTATAGGCGGCGTAGTCGTCGTCGGAGGCGGGCGCGGGCAGCAGCGCGGCCGGGGCGGTGGCCGTGATCAGGGCCGTGGAGGCGAGGCGCTTGAGCTCCAGGCGCTTCGCTTCCGAGCGCTCGACGCGGCGCTTGTTCCAAAGCAGGAAGGCTATCTCGAAGACGTTGAAGACCGTCAGCGCCGTAACGGCCGCGCCGACGTAGTGGTAGAAATACCGCGAGTTGGTAATGGAGTCCAGCACCGCTTCACCCGCCGGGCCAAGCCCGGCCCCGCCCCTAGCTTTTGTTCAGCTTCTGCAGCAGTTTGTCTATCTTCAGCTTAAGATGGGCTACGTTGACCGGCTTGGTTATGTAGTCCTCTATGCCCAGGCCGTAGCCTCGCTCGATGTTGGCCTCCTGTTTGAGGGAGGTCAGCATGAAGACCGGGATGGCCTTCGTGGCCGGGCTTTCCTTGAGCTTCGCCGCCACGTCGAAGCCGGAGAGGCGCGGCATGTTCACGTCCAGCAGGATCAGGTCCGGCTTGAAAGCCTCGGCGGCTTTCAGCCCTTCCACCCCGTCGAAAACGGCCTGCACCTCGTGGCCCGCCTTGGCCAGGTAGGCCCGGCAGATCAGGTGGATCGTCTCGTCGTCGTCTATCAGCAGTATCTTGGCCATGCGGAAAAGTCCGCCCCCCGGAAAGGAGCCTGGCTCCTTCCCGGGGGACGATGGGTTAGTTGAGCAGCTGCGCGCTCTTGATGTAGTCCATCCGGGGGAACTGCGCCCGGAGGTAGGCGTTGCCTTCCATCTGCACGCGGCCCTGGTCGGGGCCCCGGCCGGAGGGGGCGCCCTCGCCGTAGCCGGAGTAGATGCTCTCGACCACTTTCATCCCGTCCGTCACCTTGCCGAAGGGCGAGAAGCCCATGTCGTCGAGGCGGACGTTGTCGCCGTAGTTGATGAAGAGCTGGGTGGTGCGGGTGTCGGGGCCGGCCATCGCGTACGAAATGTAACCTTTGGTGTTGGACTGCTTCACCGGGTCGTCCTTGATGCGGGCGCCGCGCCAGGCGGCGGCCACGGCCGGGTCGCCGTGGATGCCGAACTGCACCATGAAGCCGCTGATCACGCGGAAGAAGGCCACGTCGGTGAAGTAGCCGTTCCTGACCAGGTTGTAGAACCGGTCGGCGCCGAGGGGCGCCCAGTCGCGGTGCACCTCTATCGTGAAATCGCCTTTAGTCGTGTCGAACTTCACCTTGAACGTGTCCGGGGCCTTCTCTACGGCCTTGGACGGGTCTTTGAGTATCTCCATGTTAACTATGACCTCCTTGGTCTGCGCCGGGGCGGCCTCCGCGGCCTTCCCGGCGGTCTGGGCGGCCTCCTGCGCCTTCGGGGAGCAGGATACTGCCAATACCGCGGCTGAAGCGAGCAACAAGTGACGGACGTTCATTTTACGGAACCTCCTGCAGCGATAGAAGAGGGAAATATTATAATAAATATAGGGTAAGCAATAGGAGGCTGTATGGCGTTCAAAATTAACGCGGTCTACGCGGGCGACGACCAGGTGGAACTGACCCACGGGCTGAGCGGCAGCAGGCTGCTGACCGACCTGCCGCCGGATAACGGCGGCCGGGGCCGCACGTTCTCGCCGACCGACCTGGCCGCCGCCTCGGTGGCCTCCTGCGTGCTGAGCATCATGGCCAAGGTGGCCGCGCGCGAGGGGATAAAGTTCGAAGGGGCCGCGATAGAACTGGAGAAGACCATGGCCGAGGGGCCGCGCCGCATAGCCGCCCTGACCGGCACGGTGCGCCTGCCGGCAGGGCTCACCGCCGCGCAGCGCGACAAATTGATGGCCTGCGTGAAGGCGTGCCCGGTCAGCCGCAGCCTGCACCCCGACCTGAAGCTGGAACTTAAATGCCTTTAAGCCGCCGAAATTATATAATGGTCCGGTGGGGTGAAGGGAAGTATTTCAAAAAGTTAGGGAGGGAAAAATGAAACTCAGCAAACTGATACTGTCCGCCGCGGCCGCCGCGCTGCTGGCCGGCGCCGCCGCCGCGGGAGAGACCAAGGCGAAGGCCGCCGCCAAGCCGGAGGCGACCACGCTGGAGAACCTGCAGACCGCCTATAACGGCGAGTCCAACGCGAAAGCGCGCTACGAGGCCTTCGCCGCCAAGGCGCAGGCCGAGGGCTACCTCGGCGTGGCGAGCCTGTTCAAGGCCGCCGCGCTCTCGGAGGGCGTCCACGCCGCCAAGCACGCCAAGGCCATAGAGGCCCTGGGCGCCGTGCCGAAGGCCGACGTGAAGGCCCCCGAGGTGAAGAGCACGAAGGAGAACCTCGAGGTCGCGCTCAAGGGCGAGAACTACGAGCGCCTGAAGATGTACCCCGCCTTCCTCAAGAAGGCCGAGGCCGACAAGAACCAGCAGGCGATGTACAGCTTCAAGGGGGCCCTGGCCGCCGAGAAGATGCACGCCAAGTTCTACGGCGAGGCGCTCAAGAACCTCAAGAACTGGAAGACCGCCCGCAAGTTCATAGTCTGCCAGACCTGCGGCTACACGACGAACGACATGAAGCTCAAGGTCTGTCCCGTGTGCGGGCAGCCCCGCGCGCAGTTCACCGAGGTGGAATAACGTCTTGGGAGGCCGGCGCCCCGCGCGGGCGCCGGCTTCTTTTTTTATGAAAAGAATATATTTAGCCGTCTTCCCGCTGCTGGCCCTGGCCGCCCTGGGCCTGTGGTATTTCGACAACAGCAACGCCCCGATGGGCAGTTTCTTCACGGATCGGATCGGGCTGATCATCGCTTTCGCCCGGCTCGCGGGCCTCGTCGGCGCGCTCGGCGTGATGGGCCAGCTGCTGCTGGTCTCCAGGGCCAAGTGGCTGGAGCCGCTCTACGGCCTGGACCGCCTTACCCGCTTCCATCATACCGCGGGCCTGCTGATCCCGCTGGCCCTGCTGGTACACCCTCCGCTGGTGGTCTGGTACCACGCGCTGCAGACGGGCAATTCCTTCCTGGCGCAGTACCTCGTCGTCCTCAAGTGGGACGACATCCTGCCGGCCGCCGCCGGCGAGCTGCTGATCCTCGCCGCGGTGGTCCTGTCGCTGCCTTTTACGCGCCGCCGCCTCAGCTACGAGGCCTGGCACACCGCCCACCTCGGGGCCTACCTGGGACTGGCCTTCTCGCTGGGCCACCAGTTCGAGCTCGGGGCCGACCTGAACGCCGAGACCCCGTATTTCGCCTGGGCCTGGTACGCGCTGCTGGCCTTCACCGCGGCCAATATGCTCTGGTACCGGCTGCTGCGCCCGCTCTGGACCTACCGGCGCCACGGCTTCCGCGTGGACCGCACCGCCATGGAGAGCCGGGACGTGATGTCGGTCTACGTCAAAGGCCGCGGCCTGGGGAACTTCCCGGTGGAGCCGGGGCAGTTCGCGCTGCTGCGCTTCTGGGCGCCCGGCCTTAAGCTGCAGGCCCACCCGTTCTCGTTCTCCAAGGCGCCCGACGGCGCGGAACTGCGCTTCAGCATAAAGCGCTCGGGCGATTTCACGGCGAAGCTGCACGCGGAGCTCAAGCCGGGGACCCCGGTCATAATAGACGGGCCGCACGGCGTGTTCACCGCGGCGCGCCTGCGCGCGCGCAAGGCGCTGCTGGTGGCGGGCGGCATCGGCATCACCCCGCTGCGCGCCATGCTCGAGAGCCTGGCCGCCGCCCGCGCCGACGCGGTGCTGGTCTTCTCCAACAGGACCGCGGGGGATATCGTTTTCAGGGAGGAGCTGGCCGGGCTGGAGAAGGGCGGGACGCTGCGCACCGTGCACGTCCTCACCGAGGATAAGGACTGGACCGGCGAGAAAGGGCGCGTGGACGCGGCCATGCTGAACCGCCTGGTCCCCGACCTGGGCGAGCGCGACGCCTTCCTGTGCGGCCCGCCGCCGATGATGGCCGCGCTGGACGCCGGCCTGCGCGCGCTGGGCGTGCCGGCGGACAGGATACATTACGAGAGGTTCTCGCTGTGAAAGCGGCGGCGCTCTGCCTGGCCCTGTGCCTGTGCCAGGGCGCGTACGCCGGGGCTCCGGCGAAGGGGAAAAAGAAGATGGAGAATACGAAGACCGAGACGGCCGTCCTGGCCGGAGGCTGCTTCTGGGGCATGCAGGAGATCCTGCGCGCCCTGCCCGGGGTCCTGAAGACCACCGTGGGCTATACCGGCGGCAGGACCGAGCGCCCCACGTACGAGCAGGTCAAGACCGGCTCCACCGGCCACGCCGAGAGCATAGAGATCGTCTTCGACCCGGCCAGGCTCTCCTACGGGGCCATCCTCGACATGTTCTTCAAGATGCACGACCCCACCACGCCGAACCGGCAGGGTAACGATATCGGCTCGCAGTACCGCTCCGCCATCTTCTACCGCGGCGAGGCCCAGCATAAAGAGGCGCTGGCCGCCGTTAAGCGCGCGCAGGCCTCCGGCCGCTGGAAGCGCCCGATAACAACCGAGGTGGCCCCCGAAGGCAAGTTCTGGCCGGCGGAGGAGTACCACCAGGACTACCTGAAGAAGCATCCCGGCGGCTATACCTGTCACTATATAAGGGATTGAAGCCCGCTACCGCTTGTGGTCTATCTCGAACTGGCGGTCCGCCGCCAGTTTCTTTATTTCCTGCTTGAAGGCCGGGTTCTCGGCCAGCACCTGGTCGAACTGGTCCACGGTCAGCACGAAGACCTTTGAATCCTGCTCGCAGGCGACGGTGGCGTTGCGCGGCTTGCGGTCCAGCAGGGCCATCTCGCCGAAGCAGTCACCGGGGCCCAGTTCCGCCAGCCTGCGGGAGAAGAAGAAAGCCTCGCGCACGCTCACCTTCAGCTTCCCTTCGGCTATGACGTAGAAAGCGTCGCCCGGGCCGCCCTGGCGGCAGACCTTCTCGCCCCGCCCGTACGCGTAGTAGTTGATGCGGGCCAGGATCTTCTCCAGAAGCCCCATGTTCATCGAAGCGAAGAAGTTGATCTTTTTCACCATCTTGGTGAAGAGCACCGTGTCTTCGTCCGTCATCAGGATCTTCTTCATGGTCCCCCCGGGAGATTCTATCAAAAAAAACGCGCTGTAACTGAAAACGCCCCGGCCTTGGGCCCGGGGCGCTCCGTACGCGGCCTTCCGCGCTATTTCTTGTTGGCGTATTCGGTCACGTCGGTTATGAAGCCGTGTACCGCGCCGACGACTATCCCGGGCACGCCCGCGCCGAGGCCGCCCATGAAGGCTTCCTCTATGGTGTGCTGCGGGTAGGCCACCTCTAAACGGGTCTGGGCGCCGGCGTTCTCACTGGCCACCCACCTGCCGTTCTCGAACCTGACTATAAGGAGCCTCTTGCCGTCGAAGACCACGCGGGCGTCCTTGTCGGCGGCCAGCTTGGCGAGGTCGCCTGCGAAAGCCTCGTTCCCGGCGGCGTAGGCGGGCAGGGCCCTGCTCATGCCGGCCAGTACGTTGTCGAAGTCCCCGGCGGGCACCGGGACCCCGGGCATGGGGCAGACCGGGATGGTCAGGCCGTTGCCGACCTGGACCTGGGCGCAATAATTCCAGTTGCTGTTAACCTGGGTCCCGCCGCAGCAGTCTGTATCCTGGCCGTCGTCCATCGCCGGGTTGTGCGGGAAGCAGACCATGGAGCAGGGGCTGTCGGCTATGGACTTGGCCGGAGCGGGGGCGGCGGGGGCCTCCTCCAGCATGCCGGGGGGAACCAGGTGGTGGCCCTGCGTGAAGATATCGTGCATGGTCTGCGGCGCGGCGCCGTCGAAATTTATCGCCGGGGACAGCGCGGCCGCGGGGGCGGCGAAGGCCGCTATCGAAAGTACCGCTATGAGCATCTCGTTCTTCTTCATGGTTCGTTCATCCTTCCTTATATAGTGTGCGTGACCGCTATGACCGATACGGAGCAATTTATATGCCAAGCCGGCCTGCGGGAAGGGGCGGGGAGGAAAGGTGGCGGCGGGACGGGAGCGCAAGGAGGGGCGGCGCGCTGGGACGGAAAATAAAAAAGCCCCTCTTTCGAGGAGCTTTCTGTTTGCCACTTTTTAAGTGGCGGGGTTTTCAGGATGAAGTTATAACCTACTTTGCGCAACATCCCGAGGTAACATTATAAGTTCCACGCCCCCGCCCATCCTGGGATCGAAAA
>JAJZRA010000105.1 GCA_021847485.1 bacterium | reverse complement strand
GCCTCAGGGGCGGCATCGCGGTTGAGAGCGCCCCGGGCAAAGGCACCTCTTTCAGGATCTACTTCCCGGCTATCGGGGACTAGGGGCGCCGGCGCGGCCCCAGCGCTTTGGCCAGCTCGAACCAGGCCAGGCTAGCCGCGCCGCCGGCCAGCGCGAACAGCAGGTCCTTGCCGTGCAGCAGCCCGAAGTGGAAGACGTCCCGCAGGAACGGGACGTAGAGCGCCGCCCCCAGCACCGCCAGCGCCCCGCCGCAGACCCACCAGAAGGCGGGGTGGGCGCCGCGCAGTATCTTCAGGAAATTATCCCGCCAGGAAAGGTTGGTCAGGATCAGCATCAGGTTGGCGAAGACCAGGGCCGTGAAGGCCAGGGCCCGCGCCTCGTCCTCGCCCTTGCCGAGGCGCAGGAAGAGCAGGAAGACGCCGAAGACCGCGGCCAGCACGCTAGCCCCCTGCAGCAGGCTTATCAGCACCATCCGCCGGCCGAACAGCGGGTCCCCCATGCGCCGCGGCGGGCGCGCCATGATGCCGCTCTCCTCCCTGTCCGCCTCGAAGACCACCGAACAGGCCGGGTCTATGATCAGCTCCAGGAAGGCGATGTGGGCCGGCAGCAGCGCCACCGGCAGCCCGAAGACCACCGGCAGCAGCGACATGCCGGCTATCGGCACGTGGACGGACAGGATGTAGGCTATGGCCTTCTTCAGGTTGTCGAAGATCCTGCGGCCCAGCCTTACCGCCCGCACTATGCTCGAGAAGTCGTCGTCCATCAGCACTATGGCCGAGGCCTCGCGCGCCACGTCGGTGCCGCGCTCGCCCATCGCTACGCCTATATGCGCGGCCTTCAGCGCCGGCGCGTCGTTCACCCCGTCTCCGGTCATCGCCACGATCTCGCCGTTGGCCTTCAGCGCGTTCACGATGGCGAGCTTCTGCTCCGGCACCACCCGGGCGAAGACGCTGGTGCTTTTTATCCGTTCCGCCAGCTCCCGTTCCGGCATCGCCGCGAGCTCCGGCCCGGTGATGACGGCGCCGGGGTCCTTCAGGCCGATCTCGCCGGCGATGAAGGAGGCGGTGCCCGGGTAGTCGCCGGTGATCATGATGACCCTGATGCCCGCGGCCTGCGCCTCGGCCACCGCCCCGCCCGCTTTAGGGCGCGGCGGGTCCATGAAGCCGGCCAGGCCGGCGAACCCGAAGTCGAAGTCGTGCTGGGCGGGCGGCAGCTCGCCCGGGGCGAACTCGGCCGAGGCCGCGGCCAGCACGCGCAGGCCGCGCTCGGACATCTCCTTCACCGCAGCCATGATCCGGGCGGCTTCGGGCGGGGGGAGATGGCAGAGGTCGATGACCGCCTCCGGTGCGCCCTTGGCCGCTATCATGTAGTTCTTCAGGTCCGGAGAGGCCCAGACATGGGAGAGCGACAGCAGCTCTTTGGAGAGGGGGTACTCCCGTACGACCTTCCAGTCCGCGTGCAGGTGCTCGGTGCCGTCCAGGCAGCGCTCGCCCACGCGCTTGAGCTCCTTCTCTATCGGGTCGAAAGGGTCCTGCTGGCTGGCGAGGATGAAGTATTCCGCCGCCGCGTGGAACTCCTCGGGCAGCGCGCCCGCCCCGTCCTCCACGCGGTGAAAGCCTCCGTCCGTAGTCCAGAGCTCCCTGAGCCGCATGGAGTTCAGCGTCAGCGTCCCGGTCTTGTCGGTGCAGAGCACCGTGACCGCGCCCATGGCCTCGATGGCCTGCAGGCGCCGCGTCAGCACGCTGCTCCGCGAGATGCGCCACGCGCCGATGGTCAGGAAGATGACCAGCACCACCGGGAACTCCTCGGGCAGCATGGCCATCGCCAGCGTCAGCCCGGACAGGAACCCGCCCAGCCAGCTGCCGCGCGTCAGGGCGAAGACCGCTATCACCGCCGCGCAGAGCACGGCGCCGGCCAGGGCGAAATTGCGCACGATCACGCCGGTCTCGCGGCGGAGGGGGGAATCCTCCTGCGTTATGGACTCTAGGGCCTTGCCGATGCGCCCCATCTCCGAGCGCGGGCCGGTGGCCGTCACCTCCACGAGGGCCCTCCCCTGCACGACCAGCGTGCCGGAGTAGACGAAAGGCTGGTCGTCGCCGCCCGGGCGCGCCGCGGCCGCCGCGCCGTCCCACGCGCACTTGCGCACCGCCAGCGACTCGCCCGTCAGCAGGGACTCGTCCGCGGACAGATTGACGCAGGCCTTCACCGTCCCGTCGGCGGGCACCCGGTCGCCCTCGGCGAGGAAGACCAGGTCGCCGCGCGCGACCTCCCTGCCCGGCACGCGCAGCCGGCGCCCGCCGCGGATCACCAGCGCGCGGGGGCTGGCCAGGCCGCGCAGCGCGTCCAGCGCGTTCTCGGTCTTGCGCTCCTGGTAGAGGGTTATGCCGATGACCACCAGCACGAAGGTCATCAGCATCAGCGCGTCCTTGACGTCTCCCAGGAAGAAATAGATGGTGCCGGCGGCGAGCAGCAGCAGCAGCATCGGCTCTTTGAGCACGCTCAGCGCTATGGCAAGGATGGTCCGCTTCTTCTGGGAGGGGAGCTCGTTGAGGCCTTCCGCGGCCAGGCGGGCGGCCGCCTCGGCGTCGGAAAGGCCGCTCGAGGCGGCTATCAGTTCGTTCAGGTCGGTCATCGCGTTCTCCGGCACCCGCAAAAAAACCGCGGGAGAGTCTAGTCCCGCGGTATGCACCGCTGCGAGAAGCCCGGCCGCGCCCCCGTGGGCCGCCTGTTCTAGTCCGGGTATTCTTCCAAAATCACCCGCGGCTGTCAAGGCGCGTTTTGACCGCCGGCGGTCAGGGATGATATAATATGGCTCCTAACTATTATGCCGCGACGCGAGCCCGAGAACAAGGTCTTCCTGCTGAAGAACATGCCGCGCGGCCGGGGTCTGTCCGCCCTGGCCGAGGCCTATCCGCAGGCCGACCTGCCCGCTATGGAGGCCTACGGGGCGATGATGGAGACCGCCTCGGAGATCCTGTGCGCGGTCAACCGGGCCCTGCACAGGGAGGGGATCTCCCAGGCGCGCTTCCGCCTGCTGCTGGTGCTGCGCCGCTCCGGGCAGGAAGGCATCCACCCCATGGACCTGGCGGAGATCCTCGGAGTGGAGCGCGCCACCGTTACCGGGCTCCTGAAAGGGGTGGAGCGCGCCGGGCTGGCCCTGCGGCGCCCCTGCCGCGAGGACCGGCGCGCCGTAGTGGTGGCGCTGACCGCCAAGGGGCGGCGGCTGATAGATTCGGTGGCCCCGGGGAGGCTGGCCAGGATCTCCGCCCTCATGGGCGGGCTTTCCGCCCCGGAGAAAAAGGAGTTCACCCGGCTGCTGGACGCGGTCAGGGAAAGGATACCGGAGTTCAGGAAGATATGAGAACATTCAATACGGTGCTGCTGGCGCTGCTGCTGCCGTCCTTCGCGGCGGCCGCGGAGCTGGACCTGCCGGGCGCGGTCAGGCTGGCGCTCGATAATAACCTCTACATGAAGCTGGCCAAGGCCGACGGCGAGACCCGCCGCGCGGAGGCGCTGGCGGCGGCCTCCCGGCTGCTGCCGCAGGTGGAGCTCTCGGTGGCCCAGACGCGCACCTTCAAGGAGAACCTCACCGCGCTGGGCTTCGGCTACGCCCCCGGCGGCGGCCCCTACCTGATAGGCCCTTTCGACACCTTCGACGGGCGCCTGAGGATCGTGCAGCAGCTGCTGGACCTGGGCGCGTACAATTCCTCGCGCTCGCGCGAAGCGGAGCGCAAGGCGGCGGACCTCCGCGTGCAGCTGGCCGCCGAGCAGGTCTCGGCGGCGGCGGCGCTGGCCTACCTGGAGGTGCTGCGTTCCAGCGCTTCCGTCAATTCCGCTGCCGCCGGCCTGGAGCTGGCCGTCAGCCTGCGGGGCCTCGCCGAGCGCAAGCACGGGGCCGGCACCGCCACCGGGCTCGACGTACTGAGGGCGAAGACCCGCGAGGCCGAAGAGACGCTGCGCGTCAGCCGCGCCCGCACGGCCCTCGAGGACGCTCAGCTGCGCCTCAAGCACCTGCTGGGCCTGCCGCTGCGCTCCGGGCTGGGCCTCGGGGAGACGCTGGCCTACACCCCTTACGAAGCCCCGGGCCGGGACGAGGCCGTGCAGGCCGCCCTCAGCGACAGGCTCGAACTGAAGATAGCGCGCCTGCAGCTCTCCGCCGGGGACTACGCCGTAAAGGCGGCCCGGTCCGCCCGCGTTCCGGCGCTGGCCGTCTCGGGGGACGCCGCGATGAGCGGCGAGAAACCCGATAAAGAGGCCAAGCTGGTGGGAGACATGGGGGTTTCGCTGACCCTGCCGCTCTTCACCGGCGGGCGCGTGAAGGCCGGGGTCAGGAGCGCCGGCGCCGCCCGCGACAGGGCGGCCAGCCTCCTCGCCGACGCCTCCGCGCAGGCCGAGGAGGACGCGCTGTCGGCCCTCTGGCGTCTGCGGGCGGCTTCGGACGAGGTCGCTACCGCCTCGATGACCGTGACCACGGCCTCCCAGGAGCTGGAGATGGCCCGCAACCGCTTCG
>JAJZRA010000104.1 GCA_021847485.1 bacterium | reverse complement strand
CCGCCTGTAATTACGGCTTCGCTTTGCTAAGCCAAGCCGTAATTACCAGCGGCGCAGAGTTGCAGAAATAGCACTTAAGTCCGGTTCCGCCCTGCTGGGCAAAACCGGCCTTAAGAGCAAGGGGAGGCAAGGTATGGAAAAGTCTAATATGCGGTATTTCCTGTATGCGCGCAAGTCCACGGATGAGCCGGACCGGCAGATCCTTTCCATAGAGGCGCAGCTCGCGGAACTCCGCGACTACGCTAAGAAGAACGGTCTTGTCATAGCCCGAGAGTTCATTGAGAGCAAGACCGCCAAGGAGCCGGGCCGCGAGATATTCAACGATATGGTAGCGCAACTAGATCAGGGCGCGGCCCACGGCATTGTTGCCTGGCACCCTGACCGGCTCGCAAGGAATTCAATTGATGGGGGCCGTCTGATATATTTGGTAGATACCGGGACATTGCTCGAACTCAAGTTCCCCACATTCTGGTTCGACCCGACACCGCAGGGCAAGTTTATGCTGTCTATCGCTTTCGGCCAGTCCAAGTATTACGTGGACAACCTCTCGGAAAACGTAAAACGCGGCATACGCCAAAAGTTGCGCAATGGTATCTGGCCCTCATGGGCGCCGATGGGATATATAAACGACCTGGCCACCCACACGATTCACGTTGATAAGGAGCGCGCGCCGATCATTAAAAAGGCTTTTGAACTTTACGCTACGGGGAATTACCCGGTCATTCATATTCGGAACATGGTAAACAAGGCCGGTCTTCGCGGGCGTAAACTGAACAAGCCGCTGTCCGTCTCCAATTGCCACTACATGCTCAGTAATCCTATCTATTACGGGGTTATGCGGTACTATGGCGAGGTATATGAGGCCAAGCACAAGCCCATAGTCTCAAAAGCGCTTTTTGACAAGTGCCAGGAGATGCTTAAACGTAAAAGCAAGCCCAAGACTAAAACTCTATTGCCCTATGTTTACCGAGGCGCTTTCCGTTGCGCCTCTTGCGGCTGCTTCATAACTACCGAGACACAGAAGGGCCATAAGTACCTGCATTGCACCAAGCGAAAGCAGCCCTGTACGGAGCTGTTTGTCCGTGAGGAGGAGATAGATCGCCAGGTGCGTGAAATCCTAAAAGGAGTTTCCTTACCCCCGGCCCTGGCCGCGGATGCTCTTAATAACATCAATAAGGAGAATTTAAGCGCGGCCCAGGCCGGGGCAAGAACCGCCCAAAATCTGCGAGATAAAATAGATTTCCTTACGAAGAGCATGAACGCTCTTTTGGACATGATCTTGGGTGGGATGATAACGCAGGATGAATACGCCCAAAAGAAGCGTTCATGCTTAGAAGAAAAAAAGGAATGTGAAATGAAACTCGCAGCTTTTGAGCGGGAGGGGAATAAACGGTTCGAACCGCTTATAGGTTTCTATAAGACCGCAGTTCTCGCCGGAGAGTCCGCAGTTTCCGGAACTCCCGAGGCGAACCTGCAAATATTGAAAAATATCGGTTCGAACTTAATTATAGGCGGGAAAAAAATAAATTTAAAATTTAATTTTCCGGCGGAGAAACTGCGGGCGCTGGCCGGAGCAGCGGATTTAAATTGTGCCAAATTTTCCGAGAAGAAAATTTGGCGGAGAGGAAGGGATTCGAACCCTTGATACCCTTTAGGAGTATACAGACTTTCCAGGTCTGCGCCTTCAACCGCTCGGCCACCTCTCCACGTATACGGCCCCGCGCGTCGCGCGGAGCGGTTTTATCATTTTAGGATATTTGATAAGATGAACACAATGGCGAAGGACGAGAAGAAGGACAAGATCGAGGCCGTGGCCACCAACCGCAAGGCCCGGCACGACTATTTCATAACCGACACCTACGAGGCCGGCCTGGCCCTGGAGGGGCCGGAGGTCAAGTCCCTGCGCCTCAAGCAGGCCACGCTGACCTCGGCCTTCGCCAGGGCCGAGAAGGACGGGCTATACCTGTACGGCCTCCATATAGCGCCCTACGCCTACAACACGCTTAAGGAGATAGACCCGCTGCGCACCCGCAAACTGCTGCTGCGGGCCCCGGAGATCCGCAAGCTGACCGGCGCGCTGGCGACGAAGGGCATGGCGCTGGTGGCGCTGGAGGTCTATTTCAAGAACGGCTGGGCCAAGGTCCTGCTGGGCCTGGCCAAGGGCAAGAGGACCGCCGACAAGCACGAGAGCATAAAGAAGCGCGACATAGACCGCGAAATGCGCCGAGAGTTCAAGGATAAGTTCAAGGGCTGAACTCGCCCGCGGACAAAAAAAGACCCCGCTTCCAGGCGGGGTCTTCGTTTTTGCGCCTGCGGCCTAGAAGCGGAACCCGGCGCTGGCGTTGACGAGCCCCCTGTCGTGGGTATAGGTATAGCCCGCGGCCAGGTAGGCCAGGTTCAGCTTGGCGCGCAGCCCGGCGGTATAGCGGGGCTCGGAGACGGAGACGCTCCTGCCGGAGAGGGACGGGGCCTGGGCCTCCAGCCGGGTGAAGTCCATGCCGACCCCCACGTAGGGCGAAACTCCGGGGAGGTTCATCGAGCAGACGAGGCCGGTATTGAAATGGACGGCGTAGAAGTAGCGGTGGGCGGCCATGTTGGCCATGCCCACGACCATCGCGTTGAACTTGTATTTCTCGTCGGAGACGTTCCAGAGGCCGTAGCGCAGGCCGCCGCCGGCCACGGCCAGTCCGTCGTAAGCGCCGCCGCGCACGAAACCGTCCACCCGGTAGGGCATGCCGATCTCGGCCTGCACGAAGCCGATGCCGAAGACGCTGTTGCGCTTCAGCACGGTGTCGCCGTTGGAGGGCTTCAGCTGGGCCACGGCGCGCACGCCGAAATCGAAGCCGGAGAAGCCCAGCGGCCGCGCGGTCTGGTTGGAACCGGAGCCCAGCAGGCCGCCCAGGTCCCTGGCGAAGGGCTTGAGAGCGCCTTCGGTAACGTTGCGGAAGCCGTCGTACTCGGCCGCGCGCGCGGAGGAGACTAAGATCAGCAGGGAGAGAGAAGCGAGGAGTTTTTTCATGGTCATTCTTTCTCGGCCGCCCCGCCGAGCACTTCCTTGACGGTGGTGAGGCCGAGCAGCACCTTCTCGAGGCCGTCCATCGCTATCGTGCGCATCCCGTTCTTCATGGCGATCTCCTTGACCGGGATGGCGGACGGGTCCTTAAGGAGCTGCTGGCGTATCTCGTCGTTCAGGATAAGAAGCTCGTGCATGCCGACGCGGCCCTTATAGCCGGTGTTCTTGCAGACGTCGCAGCCCTTGGCGCGGAACACCTTGGCGCCCTGGGGCACCTTGACGCCGTTGGCCTCGAACGTGGCGAGTTCCTCCGGGGTAAGGTCCGCCTCCGTCTTGCAGTCCTTGCAGAGGCGGCGGGCCAGGCGCTGGGCCAGCACGGCCTTCATCGTGTTGGCCACGACGAAGCGCGGCAGGCCCATCTGCGTCAGGCGCTCCAGCGCCGACGGCGCGTCGTTGGTGTGGATGGTGGAGAACACGAGGTGGCCGGTCATGGCGGCCTCCAGCGCGATATGCGCCGTTTCCTCGTCGCGGATCTCGCCGACCATGATGACGTCGGGGTCGAGGCGCATGAAAGAGCGCAGGGCGCTCGCGAAATCGAACTTCTTCCCCTCGCCCAGCTTGACGTCGGGGTTGACCGGGACCTGGATGATGCCGTCGATGTTGTACTCGACCGGGTTCTCCGCGGTCAGGATCTTGATGTCGGGGCGGTTGACGTAGTTGAGGCAGCCGTAAAGCGTGGTGGATTTGCCGGAGCCCGTCGGGCCGCAGACCAGCACCAGGCCGAAGTTCTTCTTGCCGCCGATGCCCTGGAACTGGTCCAGCAGCTTCTTCTCGGTGTCGGGCAGGAAGCCCATGACCTTGATGTCCACGCGCACCGACGCGCGGTCGAGGATACGCATCACGCAGCTCTCGCCGTAGACGGTCGGCACCATCTCGACGCGGAACTCTATCGGGTTGCCCTTGGCGATGATCTGGATGCGGCCGCTCTGCGGGATGCGGCGCTCGGTGATATTGAGGCTCGCCATGATCTTGATCTTGGCGGCGACGGCGTTGCGGAAAGCCCACGGCACGGTGAAAGAGGCCGCGCGCAGCATGCCGTCCACGCGGTAGCGCACCATCACCTTGGAATTCTTGGCGTTGTTGGCGTCCTCGAACGGCTCGATGTGGATGTCCGAGGCCTTGGTGCTGAGCGCGCCGAGGATGATGGCGTTGACGAGCTTTTCCACCTCGGGAGCGCTCGCGTCCACCTCGCTGATGTCCTTCTTCTCCTCGGCCGCGGCCAGCGAAAACCCCTCTTCGCCGCCCTCGGGCTTGGCCTGGCTCTGCTGGACGGATTCCACCAGCTGGGCCACCTGGGCGCTGTCCTGCTTGCCGTAGACCTTGTCGAGGGCCTTCAGGACCCAGGGGGCCAGGGCGAGGTAGGGCTTGATGTCGAGGCCGGTGCGCAGGCCGATGTCCTCGATGATCAGGAAGTCGCGGGGGTCGGCCATCGCGAGGAACAGGGCGTTCTCCTGCCTGGCGAACGGCACGCAGAGATCGGA
>JAJZRA010000030.1 GCA_021847485.1 bacterium | reverse complement strand
GGCCCGCGCCGCCGCGGCCGGAGCCCCGGGCCCGAAGGCGGGCGCCTGCGCAGCGGGCGCGAACGCCGCCTCCGCCAGCCGCACGCCCATCAGCCGGCGCCCGGAGAGGCGCAGCGCGCCCGGCGGCGGCGCGCCCAGGGCGGCGGCGTCCACGGCGGCCGACCCGCCGTCCAGCAAAGCCCCGCGCAGCGCGGCGCGCGCGGCCGCCAGCCCGGCGTCCGCCTCCTTCCGGGCGGCCGCGGCGCGCGCCCGGCGGGCCTGCAGTTCCAGCAGCAGCAGTTCGCGCTTGCGGTCCAGCAGGGCGTAGCCTTCCTCGGCGAAGGCCAGCTGCCGCTTAAGCGCGAGCAGCGCGGACTTGGTGGCGGGCGCCTCCAGCAGGGCCATCAGCCCTCCGGCGCCGGCCGGTAATGCCGGTCCAGCGTCTCCGCGCTCACCCTGCGCAGCTCCTCCCGCGGCAGCAGCGAGAGCGTCTCCCACCCCAGGTCCAGCGTGCGCTCGATCGGCCTGTCCTCGCGCTCGCCCTGCGTCAGGAATTTCTTCTCGAAGGCCTCGCCGAACCTCAGGTAGACCTTGTCCGCGGCGGAAAGCTCCTCCTCGCCGATGATGTCGGCCAGCGCCCGCACCCGCTTGACGTAGGCGTAGCAGGCGAAGAGCTGGCTGGCGAGCGAGGGGTGGTCCGCCCGGGTATACCCCTCGCCGACGCCGTCCTTCATCAGCCGCGACAGGCTCGGCAGGCCTGCTATCGGCGGGTAGACGCCGCGCTGGGCCAGCTCGCGGTCCAGCACTATCTGCCCCTCGGTGATGTAGCCGGTCAGGTCCGGCACCGGGTGGCTGATGTCGTCGGAAGGCATGGTCAGGATCGCGGTCTGCGTGATCGAGCCCGGGGAGCCGTCCACGCGGCCGGCCCGCTCGTAGATGGAGGCGAGGTCGGAATAGAGATAGCCCGGGTAGCCTTTGCGCCCCGGGATCTCGCCCCGGGCGGTGCCCATCTCGCGCAGGCCCTCGCAGTAATTGGTCATGTCGGTCAGCACCACCAGCACGTGGCGCCCCAGGTCGAAGGCCAGGTGCTCGGCCAGCGTCAGCGCGGCGCGCGGCGTGAGCAGGCGCTCCACGCCGGGCGCGTCGGCCAGGGACAGGAATACCGCCGTCCGCGCGAGCGCGCCCGAAGCGGCGAAGTCGCGGATGAAGAAGTCCGCGACGTCGCGCTTGACCCCCATCGCCGCGAAGACGATGCAGAACCCGGGGCCGCCGCCGGGCAGCTTCGCCTGGCGCACCAGCTGCGCGCAGACCCGGTCGTGCGGCAGGCCGTTGCCGGAGAACACCGGCAGCTTCTGGCCGCGCACCAGCGCGTTCATGCCGTCTATCGCCGAGATGCCGGTCTGGATGAACTCGCGCGGGTAGCGGCGCGCCACCGGGTTGATCGGGGCGCCGTTCACGTCGCGCCGGTCGCCGGAGAGCGGCGGCGGCCCGCCGTCGGCCGGGCGGCCCAGCCCGTCGAAGACGCGGCCCAGCATCTCCCCCGAGACCGGCAGGCGCAGGCTCTCGCCGAGGAAGCGCGCGCGCAGCGTGGCGCCGCAGAGCCCTTCCGTGCCCTCTATCACCTGCACCACGGCCCGCTCGTCCGAGACGTCCAGCACCCGCCCGAGGCGCCGCGCGCCGGCCGGGCCGGAGATCTCCACCAGCTCGTCGTAGCCGGCGTCGCGCACCCGCTCCACCACCACCAGCGGCCCCTCGACTTTGGCCGCGCCCACGTATTCCAGGCCGTTGCCGCGCGCGGTCATGCTCCCTCCCTCCCGGCGGCCAACGCCTCCACTTCGGCGCGCACTCGCGCCGCCAGCGCCGCCACCTCGGCAGGGCCGGCGCAGGCGCTTTTGGCCCTGACGACCTCCGGCACGCAGGGCAGCGCCGCCACCTCGGCCAGCCCGCCACCTTCCTTGATATAGTCCCTCGCGCCGCGGTAGAGCGTCATCGCCAGGTCCAGCAGCGCGGCCTGCTTGTCCGGCGCGCAGTACATGTCCGCGGCGTCGAAGGCGCTCTGCGAGAGGTAGCCGTCGCGCAGCACTCCGCCCATGAAGAGGTAGAGCCGCTGGGCGTCCGGCAGCGCGTCCGGGCCGACGAGCCGCGCTATCTGCCGGTAATGCTCCTCGCGCTGCAGCACCTCCATCGCCTCGGCCCTGAGGCCGCTCCAGCCGGGGCGGACCTTCTCCCAGGCCGGCCCCACCTCGTCGAGGTAGTCGGAATAGGAACGCAGCCAGTTTATGGAAGGGTAATGCCGCGCGTTGGCGAGCTCGGTGTCTAGCGACCAGAACACCCGCGTGAAGCGCCTGGTGTGCTGCGTGACCGGCTCGGAAAAGTCCCCGCCGGGCGGGCTGACCGCCCCGACTATGCTGACCGAGCCTCGCTCGCCGCCGAGCGTGCGCACCGCGCCGCCGCGCTCGTAGAACTGCGCCAGGCGCGAAGGCAGGCTCGCCGGGAAGCCCTCCTCCGCCGGCATCTCCTCGAGCCGCGAGGACATCTCGCGCAGCGCCTCGGCCCAGCGGCTCGTCGAATCGGCGAACACCGCCACGTCGAGGCCCATGTCCCTGTAATACTCCGCCATCGTGATGCCGGTGTAGATGGACACCTCGCGCGCGGCCACCGGCATGTTGGAAGTGTTGGCTATCAGGATCGTGCGTTCCATCAGCGGGCGGCCGGTGCGCGGGTCCCTGAGCCCGGGGAACTCCCGCAGCACCTCGGTCATCTCGTTGCCGCGCTCGCCGCAGCCGACGAAGATTATTATGTCGGCGTCCGACCACTTGGCGAGCTGGTGCTGGGTTATCGTCTTGCCGGTCCCGAAGCCGCCGGGGATGCAGGCGCAGCCGCCCTTGGCCAGCGGGAAGAAGGCGTCTATCACGCGCTGGCCGGTGACCAGCGGCTCGCTGACGCGCACGCGCTCCGCGGCGGGGCGCGGGCGGCGTACCGGCCATTCCTGCAGCATCCGTATCTCCGCGGGGCCGGAGGGCGTGTCCACCACGGCGAGGACCTCCCTCGCCGCGTACGAGCCAGGGCCGGCGGCGGAGCGCACGGTGCCGCTCACGCCGGGCGGCACCAGCACCTTGTGCGTCACCAGCGGCGTCTCCCTGACGAGGCCGGCGGCCTGGCCGCCGGAGACCGCCTGGCCGGGCGCGAGCAGCGGCTCCCAGTCCCAGCGCCGCGCGAGGTCCAGCGGGTCGGCCCGCTCGCCGCGCTTTATCCAGGTCCCGCCCTTCGCCAGCAGCGCCGGCAGCGGCCGCTGCACCCCGTCGTAGATGTTGCCTATCAGCCCGGGGCCCAGCCACAGCGAGAGCGGGGCGCCCGTGCGCAGCACCGGCGCGCCCGGCTTGAGCATGGAAGTGTCCTCGTAGACCTGGACCACGGCGGCGTCGCCGGCCTGGCGCACCACCTCGCCCACCAGGCCGAGCTCGCCCACCCGCACGACCTCGTACATCGACGCGCCGGCCATGCCGGAGGCGCTCACCACCGGCCCGCTGACCCGCGTCACGAAAGCTTTCCCGCCCGCTTCAGCCGCCATGGTCCCCTCCGTCGAGCCGGGCCGCCAGCTCCAGCCGCAGCCCGGGCCACAGGCGCTCCAGCCGCGCCTCCAGGCCGTTGTCCCAGCGGCGCCTGCCGTCGGCGCTGCGCGCGGCGGCGCCGCCCGCGAGCGCCGGGTCCTCCTCGAAACGCAGCTCCAGCGGGCCCAGGCCGGCGGCCTTCTCTATCTCCGCGGCCAGCCCCGCCAGCCCGGCGCCCGGAGCGCCGGTCAGCACGAAGGCGCGGCCGCCCACGCCGGCCGCGGCCTCCGCGGCCAGGGCCGCGAGCGCCGGACCGCGGCACTCGGCCGCCGCCAGCGCCAGCGCGTCCCGCCGGACCGTCTCCAGCAGCGCCTCCAGGCGCGCCGCCCGGCGGCGGGCCGCTTCCGCCGGCGCCGCGGCCAGCAGCATCTCCCCGCGCCGGGCGCCCTCGGCCCGCGCGGCTTCCAGCGCCGCCGCCTCGCGGGCCGCGGCCTCTTTTTCGGCGGCGGCCAGCAGCGCGGCGGCCTCGGCGCCGGCCGCGGCCTCCAGCGCCGCCGCCTCGCGCGCGGCGTCGGCCAGTATGGCCCGCTTCAGCTCTCCGGGGTCGCCTATCAGCTCCATTTCAGATCTCCGCGATCAGCGGCCTTTCGCGCTCCAGCCTGATCCCTTCGGCCCGGGCGCGGGCCAGCGCCAGCGCCTCCCGCGTGATGAGGACGACGCCGCAGTCTTCGAGCGCGGCCGCCTCCTCGAGCGCGGCCGCGGCCCCGGCCGGGTCCGAGACCACCCGCCCCTCCACGCCGGCCAGCCTGAAGCCGCGCACGGCGTCCTCGCCCCCGATGCAGAAGAAGCGCATCAGAACTTCTGCAGCAGCAGCATCGCTATCACGAAGCCGAGCACCGCGAGGCCTTCGGCCAGCGCCACGAACAGCAGGCTGCGGATCAGCAGCTCCGGCTTCTCGGCGGCCGCCCCCATAGCGGCCGAGCCGATGCGGGCCACGGCGTAGCCGGAGCCCAGCACGCACAGCGCCATGGTCACCGCGGCGGCCAGGCCCAGCCCCACCGCGCGCTGGTCCGAGACCGCGGCCGCGGCCTCCGCCGGCGCCGCGGCCGCGGCCGCACCTACGGCGCCGAAGAACGGCGCGCACCACGCCAACAGCAGCGAACATCTCTTCATCTTATCCCCCTTTGACGTCCAGAACGAAAGGCCTGAAAGGGCGGCCTCCGCCCTCCAGGAACTTGCCGAAGAATTCGTAGTACTCGAGGCGCAGCGCCTGCACGCCGGCCACCAGGCCTTCCAGGCCTATCGCGGCCGCGTTGCCCAGCACGGCCGCCGCTATCCCGGCGGCGCAGCCCGGCCCCCACGCCCGGTCGGCCGCGTCCCTGAGCGCGTAAGCCGCCGCCAGCAGCGCCGCGTGGCTCATGGCGTAGGCGGCGAGACGCACGAAGCTGACGGTATTGGCCAGGTAGAGCAGCGCCCCCTCGAAGGCCCCGACGAGGCCTTCGGCCGCGGCCGTCCAGGGGGCTTCGCCGCCGCGCAGGGCCAGCGCCGGCCCGCGCAGCGCCCAGCAGGCCGCCGCGGCGCACATGGCCGGCAGCGCCGCGCGCGCCGGCGCCAGCCCGGCCGCCCAGAGCAGGCCCGGCCAGTAGAACAGCAGCCCGGCGGCGCCGAACCGCCCGCACAGGGCGCCGGCCGCGTCCCCGGCGCGGGCGCGGTTGACGGTATTGAGGATCACGCCGAGGCTGATCACCGCCGCCCCGAAGGCGGCGGAGACCTTCAGCGGGAGCAGCGGGTTCCCCGCCAGCGGGTCGCGCCAAAGAGCGAAGCGCCTGAAGCTTTCCAGCCCGAAGAAGCTGCCGTAGACCAGGCCGAAGAGCGCGGCCGAGAGGCCGCACCAGGCCGCCACGCGCCCGGCGTCCCGCGCGGTCCCGCGCCCGTACCGCGCCAGGGCCAGGCCGGCCGCCGCCACCGCGGCCCCGTGCCCGGCGTCGCCGAACATCATGCCGAACATCAGCAGGAACGCCGCCGCGGCGAAGGCCGTCGGCTCCACCTCGCCGTATTTCGGCAGGCCGTAAGCGGACACCAGCATGGCGAAAGGCCGCAGCGGGCGGGGCGGTTCGATCAGCACCGGGACGTCCTCCCCAGGCGCCGGCGGCCTGACCCCGCCGGCGAAGGCGCCGCCGGAGGTCTCCGCTATGGCCCCGGCGGTCTCCGCCGCCGCGGAAGCCGGCACCCACGCCGAGATCAGGGCCGCGCCGCGAGTGACGGCGGCGGCGCCCTCGGCCGCCGCCAGCGCGGCTTCCCTCGCCAGGCCGGCCATGGCCGCGGCCAGCGGGGCGTCGGCTTCGGCGGCCAGCGCCGCGGCCTCCCGCCGGGCCGCCCAAAGCCGCCCGGCGGCCTCGGTCTCCGCCTTTTCGGCGCGCGAGACCAGGCCGGCCAGGTCCAGGTCCCCGCCGCCCGGCAGCTCCTCGGCCCTGAAGCCCGCGGCCTTAAGGGCTGCGTCGAGGTCGGCGCCGGCCGGGGCCCGCGCCGCCGCGGCCAGCCGCGTAAAGCCTTTCTCCTCGCCCAGCAGCACGGCCGCGGCCCCCGGCGGCAGCAGGCCGCGCAGCGCGGCGGCCTTTTCCGAAGGGACGCTCCCGTAGGCGACGCGCAGCAGCGGGCCGCCGGCTAGCGGCAGGTCCAGCCCGGCGTAGGGCGCGAGCCTCGCGCTGTCGGCGGCCAGCCGCGAGCGCTCGGCGGCCAGGGCGCGCACCTTCTCCAGCGGGCCGGCAGCCCTGCCCTCCCACAGTTCCAGCGCGGCGCGGGCCTCGGCGGGGCCTGCCGGAGGCGCGGGCCTCGGTTCGCCCAGGCCCAGCGCGCGGCGCAGGGCGGCGGCCCGCGCGAGCAGCGCCGCCGCCTCGCCGGTTCCCGTTCTCCCCGCCGCGACGAGCTCGGCCCTGCCGGCCGCGCCCAGCCGCTCCAGCGCCGGCCGCAGCCGGCCCCTCGGCAGCGCCGCCTCAAGCCTGACCATCCGCACCGGGCTAAGCATCGCCGCCCTCCGCCCGCGGGATGAGCCTGCGCCGCAGCGAGCCCGCCTCTACGCCGAGCCTGAGCCCTTCCGAAACGGAAGCCAGGTTGGCCAGTTCGGCCCTACGCAGCGCCAGGTAGGCCGCGGCGGCGCCGGCCCCGGTCGCGGCGCTCCTGAAGGCCCCGGCGGCCAGCCTGTACTGCCGCCGCCAGGCCAGCGCTTCCAGGGCGGAGAGGTCCGGCTCGGGCGGCCCCCCGTCCACGGCGGAGCCGGCCGCCGGCGCGCGCAGATCGGCGGCGGAAGGGACGGCCAGCAGCCGCGCGAAACGCCTGGGGTCCAGCCCCGGCCCCGGCGCGTAGAGCGGCAGCAGGGCCTCTTTGGAATAGGCATGGAAGAACCTGCCGCGGGCGGCGGTCAGCAGGTTGAAAGCGGCCGACTCCTGCGCGGCCAGCGCCTCGGCTGCGGCGCCGTCGCCGCCCCCGAGACGGCCGCAAAGCCCCGCCTGCCGGGCCAGGTAGTCCCTGTCCAGCGCGGCTTCGGTCAGAAAGAGGTCCAGGCCCGACGCGAGCGCGCGCTCGAGCGAGGCGCGCAGCGGCCCCGGCCGGAGCAGCCCCGGCAGCGCGCCGGGCCCGGCGGCGGCCGCCAGCTCCGGACCGCAGCCCTCGCCGGGAGGCAGCGGCCAGAGCGCCGCGGCTATCTCCCCGCGGGCGGCGCCGGCGGCCAGCCCCCTCAGCGCCGTCTTCACGTTGAGCAGCCCGAAGCGCCCGGCCTGCCACGAGGCGTAAGCCCCCCAGGCCCCGCCCAGACAGCCGGCTATCCACCGCGCTTCCCCGACGAAAGCCGCCGCCAGGGCGCGCTGCAGCGCGCCGGGCGCGGCGGCGGAGCCGGGCAGCACCGCGGCGGCCAGCGCGGCCGGCGCGCCCAGCGCGCAGAGCGCGTCCAGGCGCGGCCCTTCCGCCAGGCGGGCGCGGCGCCCGCGCAGCCGGGCCGCGAGATAGTCGCTGTCCTTTAAAGCCTGCATCCCCCTCCCGCTCTACTTCCCCAGGATCCTGTCCGCCGCCAGGCGGGCCGCAGCCTTCAGGCGCGCCGCGTCCGGGCTCAGCTCGCGCGCGGCCTTCTCCTCCGCGGCGGCGAGCAGGGCCGCTTTCCCGCGCTCCGCCTCTTCGAGGGCGGCGGCCAGCAGCCGCTCCGCCCCGGCGCCGGCGCCGGCCAGCCGCTCGGCGGCGAGCTCTTCGGCGCGGCGCCGCGCCGCGGCCGCTGAGGCGGCGGCGCGCGCGCGGGCCGCGGCCAGCAGCCGCTCCGCTTCCTTCTCGGCGGCGTAAACGCCGCCCATCAGTTCATCCATACGGCGAACGGTCCGGCGCGGCGCCGGCCGCGCTCCGGTAATTATTCTTGTATCAGTTCCCCCAAGGTCAGACTAGCAAAAGCCCGTAAAAAAAAGCAAGCCTCTTCCGGCCGGCCGGAAGAGGCCCGCGCGCGCCGCGGGGCGCTAGATCTTTATGAAGACCTTCCTGCGGTAGAGCAGCCAGAAGAAGCCCAGCCACAGGAACATGTACGAGAACGCGAAGGCCGCCGACGCGTCGAGCGGCGGCAGCCAGGTGCCGAAGAGCCGGTCGCACAGCAGCACGCGCAGCTGCACCGGTTCGGCGGCTCCCGCCGCCGGCACCTTGTAGAGCACCAGGAACTTCAGCAGGAAGATCGGCAGCATGTAGGCCGCTATCGCGTTGATGCCGAAGATCTCGAACGGCCTGCCCCAGGCCTTTATCCCCTTCATCTCGATGAGCCAGTAGCACGCGGCCAGCAGCCACAGGGCCAGGCCCGCGGTCCACAGGACGTAAGAGCTGGTCCACAGCGCCTTGTTGATCGGGAAGGCCAGGCCCCACAGCCAGCCGAGCGCCGCCGAGCAGAGGCCGGCGGCGAGCAGGCCTTTCAGCTTGGCGGCCTGCGGCGCGGCGGACCTCAGCCACAGCCCGGCGAACACGCCCAGCATCGACGTGGCGAGGGCCGGCGCCGTGCTGAGCAGGCCCTCGGGGTCGTAGACGCCGCTCCGGTAGGTATGCGCGCCGAGCACGGCGCGGTCCAGCCAAGAGGCGAGGCTCCCTTCCTTCGTCAGCACCCCGGCGCCGAAGCCCGGCACCGGGATATACGTCATCGCCAGCCAGTAGCCCAGCAGGGCCGCCGCCGTGACGGCGATCTGGGTGCGCAGCGAGGTCTTGAGGAACAGCAGCGACGAGAAGAAATAACAGATCGCGATGCGCTGCAGCACGCCGAGGATACGTATAGTGGAGGGATGATAGTTAGGGATGGCGTTGAGCACCATGCCGAGCGCGTAGATGATCAGCGAGCGCTTCAGGATCTGAGCCGCGAGGCCCTGCGTGCGGCCCTCCTCCAGGCGCTTCGACAGCGAGAAGACCACGGAGACGCCGACGATGAACAGGAAGAACGGGAAGACCAGGTCGGTCAGCGTGCAGCCGTTCCACGCGGAATGGTCCAGCTGCGTATAAGCCTCGTTGTTGCCCGGCGTGTTCACTATTATCATCAGGGCTATCGTGATGCCCCTGAACACGTCGAGCGAAAGCAGGCGGGAGCCGGCCTTGGCGGGCTGCGGAACGGCGGTCTCTGCGGTCATTCTGGTCCTCTCCTATCTCCCGGCGGGGCCGGGCGGCGTTCAGGGTATGATACAAAATAGCCGGCCGGCGCGGCGGCCGCTAAAAAAAGATACCCCGCCGGGGCGGGGTATCTTTCCGGGCGGGGCCGGCGCTACTGCTTGTGCCGGCGGCGGATCTCGGCTATCTTCAGGCGGACCGCGGCGCGCCTGAGGGCGGCCGTGGCCTCCTCCAGGTCCAGCGCGGCGCCGCGCACGGCCAGGTTCTCCTTGGCCTTCTGGTAGGACTGCCGCGCGCGCTCCTCGTTGACCTCTTTGGCGAGCTCGGCGGCCTCGGCCAGCACCAGCACCTTGTCCTTGTGCACCTCGGCGAAGCCGCCGTGCACGGAGAAGAACTCCTTGCGCGGCCCCTCCCTGTAGTGCAGCACGCCCTCGCGCAGCTGCACGACGTAGGAGGCGTGTCCGGGCAGCACGCCCATCTCTCCCCGGGCGGCCGGGACCGTGACGGAATCCACCGGCCGGTCGGCCATGACGGTCCTCTCCGGGGTGACGATGGTCAGCGAAAGGCGCTTCTTGTCCATAAGCCGGTCAGGCGGCCTGCGCTTTGCCGCGTTCGATCACTTCGTCGATGCCGCCGGCCATCCAGAACGCCTGCTCCGGGAGGTCGTCGAGCTTGCCGCTCAGGATCTCCTGGAAGCTGCGGATCGTCTCCTTGAGCGGCACGTACTTGCCGGGGCGGCCGGTGAACTTCTCGGCCACCGAGAACGGCTGCGACATGAACTTCTGGATCTTGCGCGCGCGGTTGACGGTCTTCTTGTCCTCGTCTGACAGCTCGTCGATGCCGAGGATCGCGATGATGTCCTGCAGCTCCTTGTAGCGCTGCAGGATCTTCTGCACGCCGCGCGCGGTGTTGTAGTGCTCGTTGCCGATCACGCGCGGGTCCAGGATGCGCGACGTGGAGTCGAGCGGGTCGACGGCCGGGTAGATGCCCAGCTCGGCGATCGAGCGCGACAGCACGACGGTGGCGTCCAGGTGCGTGAACACGTTGGCCACGCCGGGGTCGGTCAGGTCGTCGGCGGGCACGTAGACGGCCTGGATCGAGGTGATCGAGCCTTTCTTCGTGGAGGTGATGCGCTCCTCCAGCCAGCCGATCTCGGTGGTCAGCGTGGGCTGGTAGCCCACGGCCGACGGCATGCGGCCGAGCAGCGCCGACACCTCGGCGTTGGCCAGCACGTAGCGGAACACGTTGTCGAGGAACAGCAGCACGTCCTTGCCCTGCTGGTCGCGGAAGTACTCGGCCTGCGTCAGCGCGGTCAGGCCGACGCGGGCGCGGGCGCCGGGCGGCTCGTTCATCTGGCCGTAGACCAGCGCGGTCTTCGACAGGACGGTGGAGCCGTCGGAGAGCTTGGACTCCTGCATGTCCAGCCAGAGGTCGTTGCCCTCGCGGGAGCGCTCGCCTACGCCGCCGAACACCGAGCAGCCGCTGTGCTCGCGGGCGACGTTGTTGATCAGCTCCATGATGACGACGGTCTTGCCTACGCCGGCGCCGCCGAACAGGCCCACCTTGCCGCCCTTCATGAACGGGGCGAGCAGGTCGATGACCTTGATGCCGGTCTCGAAGATCTCGGGCGCGGTCCTCTGCTCGGTGAGCGGGGGCGGGTCGCGGTGGATCGGCAGGAATTCCTTGGTGTCGATCGGGCCGCGGTAGTCCTGCGGTTCGCCGAGCACGTCGATCAGCCGGCCGAGGCACGCGTCGCCGACCGGCACGCGCAGCGGCGCGCCGGTGTCCTTGGCCTCGATGCCCTTGCCGAGGCCCGTGGTCGGGCCCAGCGTGATCGCGCGGACGGTGTTGTCGCCGAGGTGCTGGGCCACTTCGGCCACCAGCGTCTTCTCCGTCCCGTCCTCCTTGTACTTGATGCGGAGGGCGTTCAAGATCCTCGGCAGCTGGCCCTGCTGGAACTCGATGTCCAGCACGGGTCCTATGATCTGCACTATTTTGCCTGTGTTCATGTCTGCTCCAGTGTTCTCTTAAAGCTCGGCCTGCGAAATCCGGCTAACCGCCCAGCGCCTCGGCGCCGCTGACGATCTCGTTGAGCTCGGTCGTGATCATCGCCTGGCGGGTCTTGTTCATCTTCAGCGTCAGCCCGTCGATGAGGTCGGCCGCGTTCTTGGAGGCCGCCTCCATCGCGCTCATGCGGGCGGCGAGCTCGGCCGCCTGCGACTCGAGCAGCGCGCGGTAGAACTGCGCCGCCACGTGGCGCGGCAGCAGGGACTCCAGCAGCTCGGCCTTGCGCGGCTCGAAAGAGAAGTCGGCGCCGCGGCGGGCCTCACCGTGCTCGAGGATATGGCTCTGCAGCGGCAGCAGCCGGTCGCTGACTATCCTCTGCGCTATCATCGACTTGAACTCGTTGTAGATCAGCGTGACGCCGGAGACCGGCCTGGCGGCGTAGAGCTTCAGGACCTCGTCGGTCAGCAGCTGCGCGTGCGCGTAGCCGGCCTTCGGGAAGATGCCGACCATCTCGTGCACGAGCTCGAGGTCCAGGCCCTTCAGCCGGCGCAGGAAGTCGCGGCCTTTCCGGCCGACGGCCACGGCGTAGATCTTGCGGCCGCGGTTCTCCCTGAGCCAGGCCGCGGCGGCCTTCAGCAAATTGGTGTTGAAAGAGCCGCACAGGCCCTTGTCCGCCGTGACCAGCACCAGGCACAGCGGCCCCTCGGGGCGCTGCGCGAAGAGCTCCCTGGCGGCCGTGCCCTCGAGCCCTTCGGAGCCCATCTCGGAATAGAGGTCGGCGATCAGGCGGTCCATCTCCACGGCGAACGGGCGCGAGGCCAGGATGGCGCCCTGCGCCTTCTTGATGCGCGCCGCCGCCACCATCTTCATGGCGTAGGTGATCTGTTTGATGCTCTTTACGGAAGCGATGTGCTTCCTGATGTCTCGCAGTGATGCCATAGGGCCTAGATCCTGGTCTTCTCCAGTATCCCGACGTAATCGGCGATGCCGTCCGCCAGGCTCCACTCGGGCCGGTAATTGATGAGCGCCTTGGCGTTGCGCATGTCGGCCTGGGTCTTGTTCTGGTAGAAGGCGTAGGGGTTGTCGATGTACTCGGGGGCGAGGTCCGTCTTCAGCGCCTTGTTGAGCGCCTCTATCACCTCGTTGAAGTTGCCCGGCTTGCCGGTGGCGAGGTTGCAGACGCAGGAACGCTCGGCGTCGAGCGCGTTCAGGTTGCCGCGCACGATGTCCTTGACGTAGACGAAGTCGCGCAGCTGCTCGCCGAACTTGAAGATCCGCGGGCGCCGGCCGGCCTTCATCTGGTTGTAGAGCTGGAAGACCATGCTGGCCATCTTGCCTTTGTAGTACTCGCGCGGGCCGTAGACGTTGAAATAGCGCAGGCCGACTATCGTCATGCCCTTGTGCTCGGAGGCGAACTCGCGGGCCACGTTGTCCATGATGGCCTTGGAGAAGCCGTAGACGTTCTCGGGGGTGGGGCGCTGGTCCTCGTGCATCGGGCACTTGGAGTTGCCGTAGACCGCGGCCGAGGAGGCGTAGACCACGCGCTTGACGCCGTACTTCAGCGCGTAGTCCAGCACGTTGCGGAAAGCGTCGACGTTGACGGCCATCATCCGGCGCTGGTCGGTCTCGGTGGTGTCGACGACGGCGGCCTGGTGCAGCACGGCGTCCGCCTTGCCCACCCGGTCGAACCAGTCCCGGGCGCCGATATCGCCGGCCACGACCTCGCCGCCGAAGCCGGAGAGGTTCTTGTAGTTCCCGGACGAGAAGTCGTCGAGGACCACGACCTTCGCCTTGCGCTCGTTCTCGAGCGCGAAGGCCACGTTTGAACCTATGAACCCGGCGCCGCCGGTGACGAGGTATTTCTTCATTATCTGCTCCCGTGGCGGGGCTCGCCGACGAACCGCTTCTTGAAGTCGACTATCGCGTCGGCGAGGCGCCGCTCCAGCGCCTCGTCGAGCTGCCGCTTGGCCGCGATCTCCGCGAGCAGGTTGGCGTAGGAGTCCCGCAGGAACTTCACGAGCGAGCCCTCGAACTGCCGCACCTTGTCCAGCTCGACGTCGTCCAGGTAGCCGCGGGTGCCGGCGAACAGCACGGCCACCTGCTCCTGCACCGGCATCGGGGAGTACTGGTCCTGCTTCAGGAGCTCCACCATGCGCTGGCCGCGCTTGAGCAGGTCGGTGCTGGCCTTGTCGAGGTCGCTGCCGAACTGCGCGAAGGCCGCGAGCTCGTTGTACTGCGCGAGGTCGAGGCGGAGCTGGCCGGCCACCTGCTTCATGGCCTTGATCTGCGCCGAGCTGCCGACGCGGCTGACCGAGATGCCGACGTTGACGGCCGGCTTGATGCCGCTGTGGAAGAGGCTCGACTCCAGGTAGATCTGGCCGTCGGTGATCGAGATGACGTTGGTCGGGATGTAGGCCGTCACGTCGCTGGCCTGCGTCTCGATGATCGGCAGCGCCGTCAGCGAGCCGCCGCCGTTCTTGTCGCCCAGCTTGCAGGCGCGCTCGAGCAGGCGGGAATGGAGGTAGAACACGTCGCCGGGGTAGGCTTCGCGGCCGGGCGGGCGCCGCAGCAGCAGCGACATCTGGCGGTAGGCCTGCGCGTGCTTGGAGAGGTCGTCGTAGATCACCAGCGCGTGGCGCTTGTTCCACATGAACTCCTCGCCCATCGCGCAGCCGGTGTAAGGGGCGAGGTAGAGCATCGAGGCCGGCATCGAGGCGGAGGCCGAGACGATGATCGTGTACTCCATCGCGCCGTGGTCCTCGAGGGTCTTGGCCACGCGGGCGACGGTGGATTCCTTCTGGCCGATGGCCACGTAGATGCAGACCGGGCGCTTGTCGGCGGGCTCGTTCTTCTGGTTGATGATCGCGTCTATCGCGACGGCGGTCTTGCCGGTCTGGCGGTCGCCGATGATCAGCTCGCGCTGGCCGCGGCCTATCGGGATCATCGCGTCGATGGCCTTCAGGCCGGTCTGCAGCGGCTCCTTGACCGGGGCGCGCTCCACGACGCCGGGGGCGATGATCTCGACGGGGCGCCTCTTCTTGGCTTCGATCGGGCCCTTGCCGTCGAGCGGGTTGCCGAGCGCGTCCACGACGCGGCCGACCAGCTCGGGGCCCACGGGCACCTCGAGCACGCGGCCGGTGCGCTTGACGCGGTCGCCTTCCTTGATCAGCGTGTCGGAGCCCATGACCACCGCGCCGACGTTCTCGCGCTCGATGTTGAGCACCATGCCGGCCGCGCCGCCCTCGAACTCCACCAGCTCGCCCACCACGGCGCCGTTAAGGCCGTAGATGCGCGCGATGCCGTCGCCTATCTGCAGCACCTGGCCGGTCTCGCTGAGCTGCGCTTCGGGGATGAACTTGTCGATCCTGCTCTTGATTATCTCGGTGATCTCTTCGGGTCGTATCATATTTCCTCAATCCTCAAGCGAGGCGAAGGCCCCGCGGCGGGGGCCCCGCGTCCGCGGACTAGCTCTTCAGGAGGCCGGCCTTCATGGTCTCCAGGCGGCCTTTGACGGTGGCGTCTATCAGCGTATCTCCGACCTTGATCTCGAAGCCGCCTATCACGCGCTCGGCTATGACCTGGCGCAGGCTCACCTTTCGCCCCGTCACGCAGTTTATCATCTTCTCTATGCGCTTCACCTCGCCGTCGGAAAGCGGGTAGCGGCTGCATACCTCGGCGCGCACCACGCCGCAGAAAGCGTCGTGCAGGGCGAGGCACTCCTCCATGACGTCCTCGAGCAGCCCGAAGCGCCCTTCCCGCACCAGCAGCGCGGCCAGGGCGCCGGCTGGGCCGGTGAAATCCGCGCCGAGCACCCTGTTGAGCACGTCCATCCTGACCGCGGCGTTGACCGCCGGGTGGGTCAGCGCCTTCATGTGGGGCCGGGCCGCCTCGAAGACCCTGCGCAGGCCTTCGAGCTTGGCCTTGGCCGCCGCGTCCAGCGCGGCCGCGAAAGGCCTGCCGTCGAGGGCCATGTAGGCCCTGGCGTAGCGCTTGGCGAGCATCCTGGCCCCGAGGTCCATTATTTACACTCCAGCCCGAGGTCGGGCCGCTCCTTCTCCAGCTCGGCGAGGTACCGGGAGGCCAGGTCGGTATTGGCCCGGTGGTCGAGCTGCTTGAGCATGATCCGCTCGGCGGCCAGCACGGAGAGCTCGGCCACCTTGTTCTTGAGGTCCCGCGCCGCTTCCTGCTTCTGCGCCTCTATCTCGCGGCGGGCGGACTCCACTATCACGGCGGCGCTCTTGCGGGCCTCCGCTATCAGCACGTCCTTCTCGCGCTCGGCCGCGGAGCGGGCCTCGTCCAGGCGGCGGGCCACCTCGGCCTTCATCTCGGCGAGCTTCGCGTCCAGCTCGGCCCTGGCCTTCTCGGCCTCCTGCCGCGCCGTTTCGGCGGCGGACCGGTCGCGCTTCATCGCGCGCTCGCGCTCCTCCACCGCCTGCATCAGCGGCCGCCACGCGGTGCGCGACAGCAGCAGCGCCAGCAGGACGAAACAGAGTATCGTCCAGAACATGAGGCCGAACTCGGGCCTGATCAATGCTTCCATAATGGCTCCAGTACCCGGCCGCGGGGACCGCGGCCGGACGGCGTTACGGGGTCCGCCTTAGTGGGCGGACTGGGTCTGCGCGGCGGGGGCCGCGGGGGCCTCGGCCTTGGGCATCGCGAAGTTCATCACGGCCAGCATGCAGATGACCAGCGCGAGGAACGCGAGACCTTCTATCAGGGCCGCGGCGATGATCATCGTGGTGCGCAGCGCGCCGCCGGCTTCCGGCTGGCGGGCGGTGCCCTCGAGGGCCGCGTAGGCGAGCTTGCCTATGCCGAGGCCGGCGCCGATCAGCGTGAGACCCGCGCCGAGACCCGCGCCGATGTAGCCCAGGCCGATGAATGTCATGTCGTTCATTTGTGTACTACCTCCGTGTGATATTAAAACCGCAAAATCAGCGCCCCGTCTAGTGCGGGTGCATCGCCGCGCCGGTGAAGATGGCCGTCAGCATCACGAAAACGTAGGCCTGCAGGAAGGCCACCAGCAGCTCGAGCAGCATCGTGAACAGAACGAGGCCGACCGAGACCGGGGCCACGCCCAGCCCCACGGCCGTGCCGAAGGAGCCGAAGATGAAGATGAAGCTGATGAAGACCAGGATGACGATATGCCCGGCTATCATGTTGGCGAAGAGACGGATGCAGAGCGCGAAGGTCTTGATGAACAGGCCGAGCACCTCTATCGGGAACATCAGCGGGTACAGCCAGCCCGGGATGCCCTTGGGCACGAGGTGGCTGAAATAGCCTACGAGGCCCTGCTCCCTGATGCCGCTGAAGTTGATCAGCACGAAAGTGGTGAGCGCCAGGCCGCCGGTGACGGCCAGGTTGCCGGTGGCCGTGGCCCCGTAGGGCACCAGGCCTATCAGGTTCATGATCAGGATGAAGAAGAACAGCGTGGCGAAGTAGCCGACGTAGCCGGCGCCCCTGGAGCCCATGTTCGGCAGCACGATCTCGTCGCGGATGAAGAGGACGCCGATCTCTATCATCGAACGGAACGGGGCCAGGGCGGCCGAGCGGCTGCGGATCAGCAGCGGGAAAACCACGAGCAGGATAAGGGCCGCGATGCCCATCATCAGCAGGTGCTTGGAAACGGGCAGGCGCAGCGGGCCCAGGACTACCCAGGACCAGACATGGTCTACCACGTGGTGCTCAAGAATCTCTTTTAGTCCCATGCTTTATCGGGAAAACCTCGAAAAACATCTGAACCGCGATCAGCGCCGCCGTAAATAAGACAATTATTGTATAACTTTCTCGGCGCAAAAGCCAAATCGCGCAGACCACGAGCGCGAGCCTGGCGAAGATCCCGCCCAGGAACACCGCGTAGAAGACCTTATCCGCGCTTCCCAGGACGCGCTTGAGCGCCAGCCGCGACAGCCAGCCGGCCGCCGCGCCGGCCAGGGCCCCGCCCAGCGCCGCCCCGCCCGCCGTCACTTCCCCTCCCCGCCGGGGCCGCCGGGCCCCAGCAGCTCGCGCAGCACCACGTAGAAGCCGGCCGCCAGGCCGAAAGCCGCCCCGCCGAGCATGAGCCAGGGCGCGGTGCCGAACCTGCCGTCCAGCCACCAGCCGCCCCAGAAGCCGGCGAGCACGGCGCCGGCCAGCTCCAGGCCCACCTGGGCGTAGCTCCAGTAATCTTCCCTTTTGGCCACGTCAAGATTCTACGAATTATTGGCCGCCCGGAAAAATGTTAGAATTCAAGCATGTCAGGCTCCGAAGCCAGGAAGATCCTCCTCGTGGACACCGACGAAAAGGCGGCGGGCGCCCTCGCCTCCCTGCTGGAGGGGCGCGGCTTCGCGGCGCGGACCGTCGGCGACTACCAGCAGGCGCTGACGGCCGTCCTGAACTGGAAGCCGGACCTGGTCATCCTGAACGTGCTGATCCAGGCCTTCAACCCGCTCGACCTGCTCAACGAGATCAAGGAGAACCCTTTCACCGCCGCCCAGAAGGTCATCGTGTTCTCGCAGGCCCCCAAGGCCGGCATAGTGACCGGCCCGGCCCCCAGGGTGCGGGGCTACCTGACCAAGCCGGTGGATTTCGACGCGCTCAAGGCCGCGCTCGCCGGGGCCGTCCCGCCGGCCGGGGGCGCCCAGCGCACGGTGCTGGTGGCCGACGACGACACCGAGTTCTCCGACCTGGTGAAGATGTTCCTGGAGGCCAACGACTACCGGGCCCTCGTCGTCAACGACGCGCGCCGCGTGCTGGACGCGCTGCGCGCGGAGAAGCCCGACGCGCTGCTGCTCGACCTGATGATGCCGGGCAAGGACGGCTTCGCCATCATGGAGGAGATGCAGGAGTCCGCCGACACCGCCTCCGTCCCGATCATAGTGCTCAGCGCGCTGCGCCTGGAGAACTACCAGGAGCGCGGCGTCCTGACCGGCCTGCCCGAGATAATCTCCAAGGACATCCCCGCCGACCTGCTGCTGAAGCTGATAGACGAGCAGACCGGGGCCCCGGCCGGCGGCGGCGCCGCCGCGCCCGAGCAGCCCGCCCCCCAGCGCCCGCGCGTGCTGATGGCGGACGACCAGACCGAGCTGCTTTACCTGATGAAGGAGATGGTAGAGTACGCCGGCTTCGAGGTCGTGACCGCGACCGACGGCGTGGAGGCGCTGAAGGCCGTCTTCGAGACCAGCCCCGACATCATCGTACTGGACTACAACATGCCGCGCAAGAACGGCCTCGACGTGGCGCAGGACCTCAAGAACAACCCGCTGTTCGCGCACATTCCCATCGTCATCGTGACCGCCTACGGCGAGAAGCACGCCAAGCTCAAGGGCCTCGGCATGGGCATAGACGACTACCTGATCAAGCCGGTGGACGCCGACGAGCTGGTCGCGCGCATCCGGATGATCCTCAAGCGCAACAAGCAGGTGCTCGACACCAACCCGCTGTCCCGGCTGCCCGGCAACCCGTCCATCCAGGCCCGCGTAGAGCGGGAGATCCAGAAAGGCGGCAAGTTCGCGGTGCTCTACCTGGACCTGAACAATTTCAAGGCCTACAACGACACCTACGGCTTCGAGGCCGGCGACCGCGTGATCAAGGCCACGGCCAACCTGCTGGTCAAGCTGACCATCCAGAACGAGACCTCGGAGGACTTCATCGGCCACATCGGCGGCGACGACTTCATCGTCGTCACCGAGTACGGCCGCGCCGAGGAGCTGGCCCGGCGCATCGTCGCCGGCTTCGACGAGATCGCCCCCTCCTTCTACAGCAAGGCGGACCGCGAGCGCGGGCACATCGTGGCCGCCGACCGCCAGGGCAACATCAGGAAGTTCCCCTTCCTCTCCATCGCCATCGGCATCGTGCACAACGCCGCGCGCCCGCTGACTTCGTTCGCGCAGGTCAGCAACATCGGCACCGAGCTGAAGAAGGGCGCCAAAGCCTCCGACAAGAGCCACTACATAGTGGACCGCCGCAAGGACTGACCCTCTCCCCTAAAAATAAAGACGCCGCCCGGTCAGAGAACGGGCGGCGCCTGTAGGACTACCGGCTCTTACTTCGCGTTCTTGCCGATGATCTTGGCCAGGTCGAACATGGTGACCTGCTTCTTGCCGGCGAACAGCTTCAGCAGCTTCTCGTCGGCGTTGATGCAGCGCTTGTTCTTCTTGTCCTGCAGGTTGTTCTTCTTGATGTAGGCCCACAGTTTCTTCACGATCTCGGTGCGGGGCATCGGCTTGTTGCCGACGACAGCGCCCAGGGTCTCGTTCGGGGTGATGGGGGCCATGAACTTCGAGTTAGCTTTGGCAGCGGGCATTGATTTACTTCCTCCTAATAGACTATTACTGCGAAATTACCCCTACATATAACCTATTTTCCCAACAGACTGTCAATAGAAGAAACCAGCCGTAAAACATGGGGTCAGGTCTTGAATCTTGACATCGGCGCGAGCGCGCCGACCTCGCCTACGGCAAATAATGTCAAGATTCAAGACCTGACCCCCCGGACAGAGGCCTAGATCTTCGGGCCGGCGTCCGTGATGGCTTTGTTGGTCACTTCGAACTTCTTGAAGTTGGCGGCGAACAGCCCGGCCAGCTCGCGCAGCTTGGCGTCGTAGGCGGCCTTGTCGGCCCACGTGTCGCGCGGGTTGAGCACCTCGGCGGGCACGCCGGGGCACTCGGCCGGGATCTCGAAGCCGAACACCGGGTCCTTGGCGAACTTGACCTTCGCGAGCTTGCCGTCGAGGGCGGAGTTGAGCAGCGCGCGGGTGTGCCTGATGCTCATGCGCTTGCCGACGCCGTAGGGGCCGCCGCACAGGCCGGTGTTTATCAGCCAGCAGTCGGCCTTGGAGGCTTTCATCTTCTTTTCCAGCAGTTCCGCGTACACCGTCGGGTGGTGGCTCATGAAAGGCGCGCCGAAGCAGGTGCTGAACGTGGCCTTGGGCTCCTTGATGCCCATCTCGGTATTGGCCACCTTGGCGGTGTAGCCGCTGATGAAGTGGTACATCGCCTGTTCCGGGGAGAGCCTGGCGATCGGCGGCAGCACGCCGAAGGCGTCGTAGGTCAGCATCACGATGTTCTTCGGGTGCGGGAACGCAGCCCCGGTGATGGAATTGTCGATGAAGCCGAGCGGGTAGGCCGCGCGGGTGTTCTCGGTCAGCGAGCCGTCGTTGAGGTCCAGCGCGCGGGTATGCTTGTCGTACACCACGTTCTCGAGGATCGTGCCGAAGCGGCCGGTCGCCGCGTAGATCTGCGGCTCGGCCTCGGCGTTCAGGTTGATCACCTTGGCGTAGCAGCCGCCCTCGAAGTTGAAGACGCCGTTGTCGCTCCAGCCGTGCTCGTCGTCGCCGATCAGGCGCCTGAGCGGGTCGGAGGACAGCGTGGTCTTGCCGGTGCCGGACAGGCCGAAGAAGATGGCGGTGTCGTCGGCCTTGCCGACGTTGGCGGAGCAGTGCATCGGCATCACGCCCTTCAGCGGCAGCAGGTAGTTCATCACCGAGAAGACGGACTTCTTGATCTCGCCGGCGTAGGCGGTGCCGCCTATCAGCACGATCTTCTTCCTGAAGTTCAGCAGGATGAAGGCCGCGCCGCGCGTGCCGTCCACCTGCGGCAGCGCGTGGAAGCCGGGCACGTCGATGACGGTGAACTGCGGGGCGAAGCCCTGCAGGTCGGCGGCCGGCGGCTCTATGAACATGTGTCCGGCGAACAGGCTGTGCCAGGCCAGCTCGGTGTAAACGCGCACGTTCAGGCGGTTCTTCGGGTCGGAGCCGGCATAGCAGTCCCGCTGGTAGACGTCCTTGTCCGACAGGTAGTTCTGGACCTTGGCGTAGAGCTTGTCGAACGTCGCCTCGTCTATGGCCGCGTTCTGGTCGCCCCACCAGATGTTACCTTCGCTGCCGGGCTCCTTGACGATGAACTTGTCCTGCGCCGAGCGGGCGGTGTGCTTGCCGGTGCGGGCGCACAGCGCGCCGCCGGCCGTGAGCTCCGCCTCTTTCCTGGAGACGGCGTGCTCGTACAGGGCGGCCGCGCTCAGGTTGCGGTAGACGGTCTTAGAAGTCTTAATGTCGTTCATCGCGGGTCTCTCTTTGGTTTCGATCATGATCTCCTCGTGGTCAATCAAGGGCCTTGCGGATGCGGCCCACGCCCTCTATGATGTCCTTCTCGGCGCCGCAGTAGCTAAGGCGCAGGTGGCCCTCCAGGCCGAACTCCACGCCCGGCACGGCCACCACCATCGCCTTGTCCAGCAGCAGATTGGAAAGCTTAGTCGAGTCCTTCTCGTAGGCGCTGAAATCCGGGAAGCTGTAGAAGGTGCCCTGCGGCCTGTGCAGCTTCACCTTCTTTAGCTTCGAGAGCTCAGCGACCATCGTGTCGCGCTTCTTCTCGAGCCCGCCGCGCAGCGTCTCCACGAAGCCGTTGCCCTCGCGCAGCGCGCCGGCCGCGGCGGTCTGGCTGAGGGCCGACGGGCAGGACGACACCTGCGCCTGCACCTTCACCATGGCCTGCGTGAGCGCCTCGTTGGCCACGCTCCAGCCTATGCGGTAGCCGGTCATCGAGAAGGTCTTGGACACGCCGTTTATGGAGACGACGTGCGACTCGTTGAGCGGCTTCTTCGAGAAAGTGAACGCCGACGGGGCCTTAAGCCCGTCGAAGACCAGCCGGTTGTAGATGTCGTCCATCAGCAGGTAGACCCCGCGGGCCTCGCAGATCTCCACCATGCGGCGGATGAAGTCCTCGGGATAGACCTGGCCGGACGGGTTGTTGGGGCTGTTGAGCAGGATCGCCTTGGTGCGGCTTGTGATGCGCGCCTCTATGTCGGAGGCCTTGGCCAGCAGTTCGCCCTCGCGGGGCTTAACGGCCACCGGAACGCCGTAGGCGAGCTTCACCATCTCGGGATAGCTCACCCAGTAAGGGGCCGGGAAGATCACCTCGTCCCCGGGATCGACCACGGCGACGAGGAAATTATAGATGGCCTGCTTGGCGCCCGAAGCCGCTACTATGTTCTTAGGGCCGGGCTTCACGCCGTAATGCAGCTCGGTATAGGCGGCGATCTCTTTCTTGAGGGCGGCGGTGCCGGAAGTGGGGGTATAGCGGACGAACCCGGCGTCGAGCATCTTGCCGCTCTCCTCGAGGGCGCCGCGGGGGATCTTCTCCTCCGGTTCGCCGCCGCCGAGATGTATCACGGGTTTACCCTCGGCCTTGAGGTTGTTGGCCAGCTCGTTAAGCTTAAGCGTGGCCGACTGGCCAAGCGACATGGCAAGTTTGCTCAGGTTCATAGAGAGATCCGGGTTCCGGAAAAGATTCAAGGCGCGGGCGGGAATCGAACCCGCGAATAGCAGTTTTGCAGACTGCCGCCTTACCACTTGGCCACCGCGCCGTGTAAAAATATCTTATCAAACTTTCCGCGGCCTTAACAAATCAGGACGGCCGCCAGCGGGCGGCCGTCTCCGCCCGGGCCGGGAAGCCGGGTTAGACCCAGTCCTCGCTCTTGACGCCGCCCTGGATCCCGATGACCACCCGCTTGACCGGCACCTTGCGCCCGGCGAGCTCGGCCGCGCGCTTCACCAGCGCCAGCAGCCCCCCGCAGCAGGGCACCTCCATCTGCACCACGGTCACGGTGTTCACCTTCGCGTCCTCTATCAGGGCCTGCAGCTTCTCCTGGTAGACTTCCAGCCCGTCGTCCAGCTTGGGGCAGGCTATCACCAGGGCCTTGCCCTTGATGAAGTCCTCGTGGAAATTGCCGTAGGCGTAGGCGGCGCAGTCGGCCGCCACCACCAGGTCCGCCTTCTCGAAGTACGGGGCCGAAGGAGAGACCAGGTGCAGCTGCACCGGCCACTGCCGCAGGCGCGAGACGGCGGCCCGGCCCTCCCCCTCCTCCGCCGCGGCCGCGCCGCGCAGGTCCATCGTCCTGCCGCCGGGGCAGCCGCAGGGCTCGTGCCCGCCGTGCCCGCGCTCTTTATGCTGCGTCATCTCTTCCTCCCTGGGGTCGCGTATGCCGTGCCGCTTCATATAGTCCAAAGCCTGCCCGAGGAACTTTTTCTGGCCGTGGTCGGCCAAATGCTTCAGGTGGGCCTTGATCGTATTGGCCCCGTGCCTGGCCATGCCCTCCATGACCTTCTCCTCGTCGTAGGGCCCGGCGGTCCTCTCCTCCACGGCGATGGCGCCGCGCGGGCACTCGCCTATACAGGCGCCGAGGCCGTCGCACAGCAGGTCGCTCACCAGCCGCGCCTTGCCGTCTATCACCCGCAGCGCCCCCTCGTGGCAGCCGGTCACGCAATTGCCGCAGCCGTCGCACTTGCCCTCGTCGATCCTGATGATCTGCCGCTTGGTCTTCATGCCAGGTCCCTCACGGTGACCGCCTCCACCTCGGCCAGCAGGCGCTGCTCCATGCCGGCTATCTTGTGGCGCAGCACGCAGCCGGCGTGGTTCTGGCAGATCCGCTGGCGGAAAACGCAGTCGTTGAGCTTGAGCGGCCCCTGCAGCACGTCTATCAGCCGGCGCAGCGTGACGGCCTCGGGCCTGCGGGCCATGGCGAAGCCGCCGCCCTTGCCCTTCACCGCGTGCACCACGCCGGCCTTGGCCAGCTTCTGCATGATCTTGCGCAGGAAAGGGCCCGCCACCCCCACCTTCCCGCTCATTTCCGCCACCGAAACGGTGGGTTTGTTGGCCCTGGCCATGAAGACCAGCGCCCGCGCCGCGTAATCCACGTCCCTGTTTATAAGTTTCATTATAATTTAATGATACCCGTTTGGTATCATTCCGTCAAGCCCCTTCCGGGCGGCCCGGCTTTAGACGAGGGCCCCTTTCTTTGATAGAATGATACCGGAGGAAAAAATGCGTTCCCTGATATATATATCCTTTATGCTGCTGCCCGCCCTGTGCGCGGCGGACACCTTCGTCCTCAAGGACGGCACCCGCCTGGAGGCCGAAGAGACCGGGGAGATGGAGAACACCCTGCTGGTGAGAACTAAGTACGGCTCCCTCACCATAAGCAAGGCCGACGTCCAGGAGCGGATCCCCTCCGCCCCCGCGTCCGCGCCGGCCGCCGCGCCGGCTCCTGCGGCGGAGGTCTCCACGGCCCAGCCGGTGGCGGTCTCTACGACCCAGCCCGCCGCGCCCGAACCGGCGCCCAGGTTCACGTTCGAGACCGTGCTGCCCAGCACCTCCACCCGCCTGCTGGTCTACTACGAGAACGGCGTGGCCATAGCAACCGAGACTTTCGACGCCGCCGGTCTGCCGGTCTCCACCGAGGGCGCCGTCAAGGACGGCACCTACACCGAGTACTACCCGGACGGCCGGCTGAAGACGGTAAAGAGCGTGCTCGGCGGCAGGACCAGCGGCACGCTGAAGGCCTACTACCCTTCCGGCACGCTGCAGCTCGAGGCCTATTACCTCGGCGGGCTCAAGGACGGCGCGTTCAGGTATTTTTCCGAGGACGGCAAGCCGCTGCTCGAGGCCTCCTACCGCGGCGACCGGCTCAACGGCTGGAAGAAGGAGTTCGACGACGCCGGCGCCGTGAAGTCTCAGATCTACTACGAGGACGACCGCCCCTCCGAGCCGCCCAAGCCCAAAGTCGCGGCCGAGCCGGCCAAGGAGCAGGAATCGCCGGTGACGGGCAAGATTATTTTGCTGGCACGCGGAGAGCAAGTGTTGTTTAAACTTAACGGCAGATATCTTGGCAAAATACAGCTCGACAGAAGATTCAACATTATTTCCCAAGAAGGAAAAATCCCAGATGGAAGCATTAAAATCTATAGCGAAGAAGGGAATTTTTCCCGCAACTATGGTTCAAGGGCTTCAGGAGTTGAAACATTTAACTGGGCGGGAAAATTAGCCAGAGAATTCATCTTTGAAGGTAACCGGTTAAAATTATTAAAAACATTTGACATAACCGGAAAAGTCGCAACCGAATACACTTACAAGGAAGATATCGCTATTAAGCAGAAGTAAATTCGCATGACAAAAAAAGGCCGCCCGGGGTCATCCCGGACGGCCTTTTTACTTCAAGAACTGGGCCCAGTAGGACTTGAACCTACGACCCAGCGATTATGAGTCGCTTGCTCTAACCAACTGAGCTATGGGCCCTTAAATCTCCCTATATTTTATCATATCGGGGGACGTTGTTAGTTACTTAGTTTTTTCGCCCCCCATCCCCCGCGGAACGACCACGCCTCCCCTTAAAAAAAGCTAATTAACCAACAACGTCCCCGCCCGGGCGGCGGCCGGAGGCGGCCAGGCCGATGTCTTTGCGGTACTGGGCCACGGAGCGCCGCGAGAGCTGCACGCCGTGGCGGACCCGCAGCTCGGCCTTGAGCCTTTCGTCGCTCAGGTCGGGGCGCTCGGCCGCTATGGCGTAGAGGCGCTCCCGGTTGACCTGCTTGGAACTGGGCAGCAGCACCGCCATCGGCACCTCCGTGCCCCACGGCATCTGCAGCGATTTGTTGGAGACCAGGCGGTTGAGCACGCTCGGGTGCACCTCCAGGTGCTTGGCCAGCGTCTTCTGCGACAGCGGC
>JAJZRA010000029.1 GCA_021847485.1 bacterium | reverse complement strand
GGCGGAGAGCCCCAGCATGTCGTGCTTGAGGTTGCCGGTCTCCGAGACCTTGCCGGAGAGGCCCGCCAGGCGGCGGAAACGCTCCGCGTCCCCGGGACTCTGCGCCAGCACCTGCCGTACGCCGGAGAAAGCCAGCCGCGTCAAAGGGGCCAGGGCCCGGTAGAGCGCGAGCGTTCCCGCGGATAGGCGGGCGTTGACCATGAAGACCGGGACGCCGGCGCGGGCGGCGGCGTAGAGCGTGGCCGGCCAGATTTCGGTCTCGGCCACCACCAGCATCAGCGGGCGGTTCTTGGCGATGAAGTGAGCGGCCGCGGGGTAGAAGTCCAGCGGGGCCAGCCTGGCCGCGCCGAGCTTGGCGCCCTCGGCCCGGCCGGAGGCGGTGGACGAGGTGAGCAGCAGCGGGGCTTTGAAGGCGGCGGCCAGTTCCGGGGCCAGCCTGGAGACGGCCCTGACCTCGCCCAGCGAGGCGGCGTGGATCCAGACCGGGCGCTCCGCGCAGGCCGGGGCCCCGAGGCCCAGGCGCTCGGCCAGTTCGCCGCCCAGGCTCTTCATCAGGGAACGGCGGGGGGAAAGCAGGAAGAACAGCGCGTACAGCGCGGCGATGGCCGGCGCCAGCAGGCTGTAGATCAGGAGCAGCGGGTATCCCATCAGGGAGTTACTTCTTGGAGGAGGCCGCGGCCTTCTTCTTTTTCTTGGAGAGCCAGGGGAAGGCGAACACGGCCGAGTACTTGGGCGAGAACGCCCCGGTGTCGAAAGAGACGCCGATCTTGGAGGCCTCGAGGCGCTCGAAGAGGGCCTTGATCAGCTCTCCCTCGAAGAGCGGCACGGCCGTGGACTCCTGCGGCGGCAGGTCCGGCTCCGGGCACGAGGAGATGTAGATGGCGGGGCCGAGCTCGAAACCCTCGGGCTCCGCCTCGCGCACGGCCAGTTCGGAAGTCACGCCGACGGCGGTCTGCATGAAGACCTGCGCGGCAATCCGCGCCAGGCGCTTGTGCGTCCCGTCCTGCGCGGCGGCCAGCTTCTCTTCGAAGCCGCGCCCCAGCGTCAGGATGCCGGCCGTCAGCGGCTGGCTGGCCGCGCCGTTTATCTTCAGCGCGGTCTCGTCGTCGGCCGGCAGGTACTCGAAGACCACCGCCGGCTCCAGCGAGGCCGCCAGATTGGAGGCGTGCTCGCGCACCGCCTGCTCGTCGGCCAGGCCTATCGAGGCGAGGTCCAGCTTGTGCTTGCGCGCCTTGCGCAGCACCTCGTAGGAATAGATCGGGATCTTGAAGCGTTTGATCTTTCTCACTTGCCGGCACCTCGCCGCTCCGGGCGCTTACTTATGGCTCCTGCGCTCCCACTGGTAGACCATCGGGGTGCAGAGCGCCACGGTGGAGTAGACGCCGGTCACGGTGCCGATCAGCATGCAGAACGCGAAGTTGTTGATCGCGCTGCCGCCGAACAGGAACAGTACCAGCACGGTGATGAACACCGTCATCGTCGTGATGATCGTGCGGGAGAGGGTCTCGTTGACGCTGAGGTTGATCAGCTCGGCGAGCGGCATCTTCGGGAAGTTCCTCATGTTCTCGCGCATGCGGTCGAAGATGACGATCGTGTCGTTGATCGAGTAGCCGGCGATCGTCAGGAAGGCCGCCACTATGACCAGGTCGATCTCGCGGTTGGTCAGCGACATCGCGGTCAGCGCCACGAAGACGTCGTGCAGCAGGCCGATGACGCCGGCCGTGCCCCAGACCGGGTTGGAGAAGCGGAACGCGACGTAGACGATGATGCCGAACATCGAGAGGATGATGGCGAACAGCGCCTTCTTGGCCAGGTCGCGGCCCACGACGGGGCCGACGTAGTCGCGCTTCTCCTCCGTGAACGAGGCGTCCTTGATGGTCTTCAGGGCGCCGATGATCTCGTCGGCCTTCTGGTTGACGTTCTCCTGCGTGCCCTTGACCTTGATGGCGAAGGCGTTCTCGTCCTCGAAGGACTGGATGGAGGCCTCCACCTTGGCCGCGTCGAGGGCGGAGCGGACCGCGCCGATGGGGACCGGCTTGTCGAACTTCACCTGCATCATCGTGCCGCCGGTGAAGTCGAGGCCGAGGTTGACGCCCTTGATCGCCAGCGAGGCGATGCCGGTCAGCGTGACCAGACCGGATATCGCGAAGAAGACGTAGCGCAGCTTGACGAAGTTGATGTTGGTCTTGTGGAGTATCCTTATCATATGCTGAGCTCCTTGGGGTTGGACGTGAGCCAGAACTCGTAGATCGCCCTGGTGACGAAGACCGACGTGAACATACCGATCAGCAGGCCGATGGTCAGCGTCACGGCGAAGCCCTTGACCGGGCCGGAGCCGAACTGGAACAGGAAGATAGACGCTATCCACGTGGTCACGTTGGAGTCCAGGATGGCGCTCCAGGCCTTGTCGTAGCCCATCGGGACAACCATCGCCACGGGCTTGCCGAGGCCCATCTCCTCGCGCATGCGCTCGAGGATCAGGACGTTGGCGTCGATGGCCATCGCGAGCGACAGGATCATGCCGGCGATGCCGGGCAGCGTCAGCGTGGCGTTGAAGTAGCTCATCGCGGCGATCAGGAACACGAAGTTGAGCGCCAGGGCCACGTCGGCGATGAAGCCGCCGCCCTTGTAGTAGACGATCATGAACAGCACGACCAGCAGGAAGGCCGCCAGCGACGCGCGCAGGCCCTTCCGGATAGAGTCCTCGCCGAGGCCGGGGCCTACGACGCGCTTCTCGATGATGTTGACCGGGGCGGGCAGCGCGCCGGCGCGCAGCACGATCGCGAGGTCGCGGGCCTCCTGCATCGTGAACTGGCCCTCGATGACGCCGGAGCCGCCGGAGATGCGGGTCTTGATGACCGGGGCGGAGTGGACGACGCCGTCGAGCACGATCGCCAGGTACTTGCCGACGTTGGCGCCGGTGAACTGGTCGAACAGGCGGCCGCCTTCCTTGTTGAAGGTGAAGCCTATGCTCGGGGTGCCGAACTGCCTGTCGGTCTCGACGCGGGCGCTTTCGAGGTAGGCGCCGGTGACGGGCACGGTGGCGTCGAGCACGTAATAGCGGGCGCGGTCGCCTTCCTCGCCGGCGGCGGCCTTGCAGAGGATGGTGTTCTTGGGCATCATCTTCGCGATCTCGGGGATCAGCGAGCCGTCCTTGTTGAAGGGGGAGCCGTCCATGTTCTCGGCCTTGGAGACCACGGCCTGCGCCGCCTCCGAGGTGTTGACCAGGCGGAACTCGAGCAGCGCGGTCTTGCCGATGAGGTTCTCGGCCTCCTCGGTGTTCGAGATGCCGGGGAGGTCAACCGAGATCCAGCGCTCGCCCTGGCGGGAGATCGGGGTCTCGCCGACGCCGTACTGGTCGATGCGGTTGCGGATGATCTCTATCGCGCGGCTCATCGCGTCGTTGAGCTGCTCCTTCTTGCCGAGCTTCTCGACGTCCAGCTCGAGCAGCAGGTGCGTGCCGCCGCGCAGGTCGAGGCCCAGGTTCAGGATGCGCTTGGGGCGCATGCGCACGGCCTCGAGCTTGGCGCGCTCGTCGGGGGTCTTGGTATACCACTCCACCGTGGGGTAGAGCAGCCAGAACGAGAGGATGAGGAGGCCCAGGATGGCGCCTATCTTCCAGTGTAGCTTGTTCATTGTGCTTTTGCTCCTTAGCGGTTACTTGCCGGCGGGGACGACGGCCCCCACGGCGCTGCGGGTAAAGGACGCTTTCACGCCCTTGGCTATCTCGAGTTCGACCTCGTCCTCCTTGAGGGAGGAGATCACGCCTATCATGCCGCCGCGGGTCACGACCTTGTCGCCGGGCTTCAGCGAGTCGAGCATCTTCTTGGTCTCTTTCAGCTGTTTCTGCTGCGGGCGGATAAGCAGGAAATAAAATATGGCGGCCACGGCCACGAAAGGCACGAGCTGCATCAGCATGCTGGGGTTCTGGTTCATGTTTCCTCCGTCGTCAGTTGTCCGGGAATATTCTAACAAATTTTAAACTATATTAATAATTACCGTTTGCCCGCCGGCAGATAGGCTTCCATGAAGGCCTTTCTTGCCTGCGGGAAAGTGCCCGCGGCTATCGCCTGCCTCATTACCCGGGTCTGGTTGATGAGGAAGCGCAGGTTGTGGATCGAGAGCAGCTGGCTGCAAAGGATCTCGCCCGCCTTGAACAGGTGCGACAGGTAGGCCTTGCTGTAGTTGCGGCAGCACACGCAGTCGCAGTCCGGGTCCAGGGGGGATTCGTCGTTCTTGAACGGCGCGTTCTTGATGTAGAGCTTGCCGCGGCTGGTCAGCGCCTGGCCGTTGCGGGCGTTGCGGGTGGGCAGCACGCAGTCGAACATATCCACGCCCAGTTCCACGCAGTTCCAGATGTCCTCAGGAGTCCCCAGCCCCATGAAGTAGACCGGCTTGTCCTTCGGCAGGTTCTCCATCACGGCGGCCACGGATTCCATCATCTGCGCCTTGCTCTCGCCCACCGACAGCCCGCCTATGCAGAAACCGTCCACGCCGAGCTCGGCCATATGGCGGGCCGCTTCCGCGCGCAGGTCGGCGTAGACCGAGCCCTGGATGATGCCGAAGAGCTTCGGGCGCTTCTCGTGCGGGATATGGCGCACCTTCTCGGTGAAATGGGCCTTCGCCCGCTCGGCCCACTTCCGGGTCTTCTTCAGCGCGTCCAGCGCGTCGGCGCGGGACGCCGGGTTCTTCACGCAGACGTCGAGGCAGGTCCAGATGGAGGAGCCGATCGAGGCCTGGAAGTCTATGACCTTCTCCGGCGTGAAGAAGTGCGGGCTGCCGTCTATGTGCGACTGGAAGTGCACGCCGTTGTCGGTGATCTTGCGCAGGCGGCTGAGGCTGTAGACCTGGAAGCCGCCGGAGTCGGTGAGGACGGGGCCGGGGTGCTTCATGAAGCCGTTGAGGCCGCCGAACTTCTCGAGCGTCGGCAGGCCGGGGCGCAGGTAGAGGTGGTAGGTGTTCGAGAGCATGCACTCGGTGCCGATCTCAGCGAGGTCGCGCTCGGTGACGGCCTTCACGGTGCCCTGCGTGGCGACCGGCATGAAGACCGGCGTGTGCACCTGGCCGCGGTTGGTCGTCAGCACCGCCGCCCGCGCCGCCGTAGAAGTGTCGGTATGAAGGGTCTTGAAATGATGTTCCATAATATTCGTCCTTAAGAGATCAATGAACCATGCCGCGAGATGCGAAGTCGGTCCGGCAAGGGTATGCCTTCCTCGGGCCGGTGTCGGCCACACCGTGGCCGCACCTTGTTCGCTCAGGCCCGGCGCTGGCCTATGGCCGTGCCGCATCAGGCGCTATGCGCGTCAGGCGGCCTTACGCAAGCCGGGCCTTCCGCGACATCCCTCGAAAGGCATACCCTTGCCGGCCCCCCGGGCCCGCGTCAGGCTGCACGGAATACGACACATACCCTTGTCGGACCGACTGTGCATCTCGCGGTCCGGCCCCCGGGCCCGTGGCGCGGCGCAGGCCGAGTTTTAAAGAACCAGCATCGAGTCGCCGTAGGAGTAGAAGCGGTACTGTTCCTTTACGGCCTCGGTGTACGCCCTGAAAAGCAGTTCGCGGCCGGCGAAGGCGGCCGTCATGTAGAGCGGCGCCGATTCCGGCACGTGCAGGTTGGTGATGAACGCGCCCGCCACCTTGAAGCGGTAGCCCGGGCGGATGAAAAGCCCGGCCCTGCCTTCGCCGGCCCGCACCGTCCCGTTCTCGTCGGAGAAGGTCTCGAGCGTGCGCATCGAGGACGTGCCCACGGCGATCACGCGCCCGCCGGCCGCCCGGTGCGCGTTGACGGCGGCCGCGGTCTCCGGGGAGACCGCGCAGGCCTCCTCCATCATCACGTGGGCCGCCGGGTCTTCCGAGCGCACCGGCTTGAACGTGCCCCAGCCTATATGGAGCGTCACCAGGGCGCGCTTCACGCCGGCCGCGTCCAGGCGGGAGAAAAGCTCCGGGGTGAAATGGAAACCCGCCGTGTGGGCGGCGATAGAGCCGGCCTCCGCCGCGTAGACCGTCTGGTAGCGGTCCTCGTCGGCGGGGGGCTGCGAGCCGCGGCGCTTGCGGGCGTTCAGGATGTACTGCGGCAGCGGGACCAGCCCGTTGGCCGCCAGGTAAGCCTCGTCTACGGGCTTGTCGAAGCGAAAGGTGTAGCTGCCGTCCGGGTTGCGGGCGAGGCACTCGGCCTTCGCGCCGCCGGCGCAGTTCAGCGCCTGGCCGGGCTGGACCTTGCGGCACAGGCCGGTCCAGACCGAGGCGTCGCCGGAGGCCGGGGCCATCAGCAGGATCTCCGACTTGCCGCCGGTGGGCTTGGCGGCCGGCAGCCGCGCCTTCCAGACCTTGCTGCGGTTGAGCACCAGCAGGTCCTTCGGACCGAGGAGCTCCGCCAGGTCGCGGAAGCGGCGGTGCGACAGCGCGCCGTCGCGCCGGTCCACTACCAGCAGGCGGGAGGAGTCGCGCGGCTCGGCGGGCCGGTCGGCTATGAGCGGCTCTATCTCGAGGGCGGCGAACTCCGAAAGGGCTTCTTTATTCATAGTCGACGATGGCCGCCCCGGGGTAATACTGGCGGAGGATCCTCTTGTAGGGGCGGCCCTTGAGCGCCATGTACTTGGCGCCTTCCTGGCACATGCCCACCCCGTGCCCCCAGCCGCGGCCGGCGAACTCGTAGCCGCCGCTGACCGGCGAGATCCGTGAGATCAGCGTGCTCTTGAACTCGAAGTTCCCCAGGTATTTGCGCAGGTCCTTCACGGGGGCGTCCTTGTAGCCTTTGTCGGTCGAGAAACGCAGCGTGACCGCCCGGCCGGAGCGGTCCTTGCGGTGCACGCGGACGCCCTTTAAGCGCAGCGCCGTGGAGCCGCGCGCCTGGATGAACTTCAGCAGGTCCTTGGAGGGGACGAAGAGTTCCCAGCGGGAGTGGCGTGAGGGGGAACAGTACGGGTCGGCCACGCCGTAGAGCGGCTTTATGACTTCTTCTCCCCAGGCGGAACTGGCGCTGGCGGTGTGGCCGCCGCAGCAGGCGTGGAAGAAAGCGGTGATCAGCCTGCCCTTGTATTTGAGGACCTCGCCGCGGGTGCCGGTGACGGCCTCGATGATGCGCGGGTTCACCCTGGCGGTGCCGTTGTAGACCTGCATCTCGGCCCCGTCGGTGACGTCGTAATCGCGGGACGGGTTGATGAACTTCAGCGCGTAGGTGCGCGACGCCACGGCCTGCGCCTTCAGCGCCTCGAGCGGCCAGTCCGGGCCCATCTCTACGGTCAGCACGCCGTAGAGGTATTCCTCCAGCGGGATGTATTCGATTATGTCCAGCCGGTCCTCCGGAGTCGCCCGCAGCAGGATGTCGCCCTTGTACAGCTTGCCGCCCAGCCGGATGCGCTCCTGGCCTTCGGAAGGCAGCAGCTTGACCGGAGAGGAGAGCTCCTGGCCGGCCACCGAGATCCCGGAGCCGCCGGCCTTGATCTCGTAGACGGCGTTCTCGAGGAGGAGGTATTTTTTGCCGGTCTTGACCTCCTCGACGTAGATCTTCGAGGCGGTCTTCAGCTTGATGGCCGGGGAATTGCGGGAGATGGCCACGCGGATGCGCGGGCCTTCGGCGGCCAGGCCGTCGGCCGCCCGCAGCGGGGCGGGGAAATGAAGAGCGAGGAGCAGCGCCAGGGTGCGTATCATCTCTAAAGCTTCGGGTTCAGAGGAGTTCCTGCCGGCCGGGCAGTTTCAGGCCCAGGTGGGCCGCGGCCTTCGGCGTTATCACGCGGCCGCGCGTGGTGCGCTTGAGGAAGCCGGCCTGCATCAGGAAGGGCTCGATCACGTCGGTAAGGGTATCCGGTTCCTCCGAGACGGCCACCGCCAGCGTCTCTATGCCCACGGGGCCGCCGGCGAACTTCTCCGCTATCACCAGCAGGATGCGCCGGTCGAGGTCGTCGAGGCCTTCGGCGTCTATCTCGAGCGAGGCCATCGCCTCCTCGGTGACGGCGGCGGTGATCAGCCCGCCCGAGCGGACGTCGGCGAAGTCGCGCACGCGCCGGAGCAGGCGGTTGGCGATGCGCGGCGTGCCGCGCGAGCGGCGCGCTATCAGTTCCAGCGCCGGCGCCTCGGCCCGGCTGCCCAGTATCCTGGCCGAGCGGGCCAGGATGGCCGCGATCTCCGGTTCGTCGTAGAAGCCGAGGTTGAAGACGATGCCGAAACGGTCCCGCAGCGGGCCGGTCAGCAGGCCGCTCCTCGTGGTGGCGCCGACCAGCGTGAAGCGCGGCACGGCGAGCTTGAGCGTGGTGGCGCCGGGTCCCTGGCCGGTGTTGATGAAGAACAGGAAATCCTCCATCACCGGGTAGAGGGCCTCCTCGACGGCCGCGTTCAGGCGGTGGATCTCGTCGATAAAGAGGATGTCGCCCTCGGCCAGCTCGGTGGTGAGCATCGCGGCGAGGTCGCCGGGCTTGGATAGCACCGGGCCGGAGGTGACCTTTATGTTGACGCCCATCTCGCGGGCGAGGATGTGGGAAAGCGTGGTTTTGCCGAGGCCCGGGGGGGAATAGAACAGGCAGTGGTCCAGCGGCTCGCGGCGGGCGCGCGCCGCCTGGATGAAGACCTTCAAGTTGTCCTTGAGGCGCTGCTGGCCCACGAACTCGTCGAGCGAGTTGGGACGCAGGGCCGATTCCAGCCTGCCGGTCTCGTCGGGCGCGGGGCGCGCGGAAAGGATGTCGTCCTTGTCGGGCATGTTATTTGGGGGAGAGGCGCTTCAGGGCCAGGCGGATTATGGCCTCGGCGCCCGCGCGCGGGCCGGCCTCGGCGGCCGCTTCCTCTAGGGCGGCGCGGGCCTCTCCGGCCCGGAAGCCGAGGGCGGTGAGGGCGCTCATGGCCTGAGAATAGCCGGCGGCGGCCCCGGAGAGGGGGCCGGAAGGCGCGGCCAGACCGCTGGCCGGGAGCTTGTCCTTGAGGGCGGCTATCAGCTTTTCGGCCGTCTTGGCCGTGAAGCCGAAGATCGCGGTGAGCGGCTTGGGGTCCCGGGCCGCGACGGCGGCCGTGAAGTCGGGCAGGGAGCGGACGGCCTTGCCGAGGTAATCCAGGGCCTTCTTGGCCCCGGTGTTCGGGACGGCGTCGCGCAGCAGGTCGAAGAGCAGCTTCTCTTCGCGGCTGCGGAAGCCGTAGAGAGCGGTGCCGCCGTACATGCTGATGGATTCCGCGATGAAGACCTCGGCGAGGGCGCCTTCGGGGCCGAGGGCCTCCAGCGAGGGCTCGCACAGGAACACCTCGTAGCCGACGCCGGCGGTCTCGATGACGGCGCTCTCGGCGCCTTTGGCCACCACGGTGCCGCGCAGCCAGGCGATCACGGGCGCACCGCCTTCGCGGCGGCCACGGCCCTGGCGAACGGCGCCAGGCGCAGGTGGCAGAGACCGGCGGCCATCGCGTCGGCCACGTCGTCGGGCTCGGGAACGGAGGCGAGGTTGAGCGTTATCTGGACCACCCGCTGCATCTGCCGCTTCTCGGCGGTGCCGCTGCCGGAGACGGTCTTCTTGATGACGCGGGGGTTGTAGGCGCTGATCGGCAGGGAATTCTTGTCGCAGGCCAGCAGGATCACCCCGCGGGCGTGCGTGGTGTTGGCCTGGGTGTCGGCGCGCTTGGAGAAGAAGACCTCCTCTATCGCGGCCTCCTCGGGCCGGTGCTCGCGGATCAGCGCGCAGAACGCGTCGTAGATGGCGGTCAGGCGCTTTTCGAGGGGGGTGTTCTTGGGCGTGTGGATGAGGCCGGCGGCGGCGAGGGCCGGGGGCGCCGGGCCGTCCTTCCGCAGCACGGCCCAGCCGGTCCTGTCCAGCCCCGGGTCTATCCCTAGTATCCTCATCCCGGGGCTTATTTCTCCAGCTTGGCCATTATGGCGTCGGGGATGTTGAAATTGGAGTAGACCTTCTGCACGTCGTCGTGGTCCTCCAGCTCCTCCATGAGGTCCAGCACCTGGCGCGCCTTGTCCTCGCCGACGTTGACCTCGTTCTTCGGGAGCATCGTCACCTCGGCGGTGGCGAGAGCTATCTTCTTCTCCTCGAGCTTGGCCTTGACCGCGTCGAAATCCTGCGGGGCGGTGATGATCTCGAACTCGGCTCCCTCGGGGGAGCGGAAGTCCTCGGCCCCGATCTCCAGGGCCAGGTTCATAAGTTCGTCCTCGTCGGCGCCGTCCTTGGCGACGGAGATGTAGCCCTTCTGCTCGAACATCCAGCCCACGCAGCCGGCCGAACCCATGTTGCCGCCGTGGTTGTCGAGGATCTTGCGGATCTCGCTGGCGGCGCGGTTCTTGCTGTCGGTGGTGACGTTGATGATGACGGCGATGCCGCCCGGGCCGTAGCCCTCGTAAGTTATCTCCTCGTAGGTGACGCCGGGTTCCTGGCCTGTGCCGCGCATGATGGCGCGCTTGACGTTGTCGAGCGGCATGTTGGCGGCCTTCGCGTCCTCGACGGCCTTGCGCAGGCGGGGATTATCCTCCACCTTGCCGCCGCCGGTGCGGGCGGCTATGGAGATCTCCTTGATGATCTTGGTCCAGACCTTGCCTCTTTTGGCGTCGGTGATCGCTTTCTTGTGCTTTATGCCAGCCCAGTGAGAATGTCCGCCCATGGTGAACTCCTTGCCGCTCTTGGATTTTCGGGAAAACCGGCCGCGATTATGCCCGCGGCGAAATAAATTCTATAATAATATGCGCAGTTTCTCAACCCGCCCCGGCGCACAGGAGCCGGGCGGGCGCCGCGGATGCCCCTTTAGCTCAACTGGATAGAGCAACTGCCTTCGAAGCAGAAGGTTGCAGGTTCGAGTCCTGCAGGGGGCACGCGCGCGGCGCGGGCCGCCTGAGCGGGCCATAATGATGGCCCGCGTCAGGACTCGAAAGGCGGACCCGCGAGGCCACCAGGCCGCAGCGGGGAGCCGGGGCCGCGGCCGGAGCCGAGCGGCGGCTCGGCGCAGAGCCGTGGCCGAGTCCTGCAGGGGGCACGCGCGCGGCGCGGGCCGCCTGAGCGGGCCGTTCCCCGTAACGTTTTCGTAACCAAAACTTAACCAGAACGTAAATACCGGTAAGATAGAATTTAAACATGGCGGTAAAGCTTGTCGCAGCGATAATGCTCCTCTCTTCCGTGCCCTGCGCCGCGCAGGCGCCTTCGCGCGCCGAGCTGGGGAAGAAGGCCCTGCAGCTCGTGGCGGCGGACGTAAAGAGCCCGGACCCCGAGGTGCGGGCGCAGGCGGCGGCCGTGCTCGGCTCCGCCGGCAACGCTTCCGCCGTGCCCATGCTGAAGGTCATGCTGCGCGATAAGGACAAGTACGTCCGCATCGCCGCCGCCCGCGCCCTGTGGGAACTGGGCAGCCCCGCCGGCGTGCGGACGCTTTACGCGCTGATCAACGATATTCCCGCGCAGGGCCCGGTCCCCGTCACTAATACGCCGCTGGTGGAGCTCAAGATCATATCGCAGAACAAGATCCGTGAGAAGGCCATGGAGGCCCTGACCGAGATGAAGGGGAAGGACGCCGCGGACGTGCTGTTCAAGCTGAAGAACGACAACTACGGCACCGTGCGCGACGCCGCCTCGAGGGAGCTCGCCTCGATAGGCTACGACGAGGAGCTGCCGCAGTTCACCGACGCGCTGGCCTCCGGGGACGAGGGGATCCGTTACGAGGCCGTCACGGCGCTGGCCAAGATCTGCTCGCCTTCCTCCGCGGGTCCGCTCAGGGAGCTGCTGGCCTCCGAAAAGTCGGTCCGCGTCCGGATGGGCGCGCTGGACGCGCTGAAGTGCAGCCCCGCGGCCAAGGACGCCCTCGACGACCTGCTCAAGCTGGCCGACGACGAGAACCCTACGATCAAGTATAAGGCTGTGGCCGTGCTGGCCCGCATCCGGGACGGCCGCGCCAAGGCCAAGCTGGCCGCCCTCGCGGCCGCCACCTCCGATATCCGCCTCAGGATCACCGCCCAGAAAGGCCTGATCCTGAACGGGGAACTGCCGGACCTGGCTGTGATCCGCTCTGCCCTGTCCGCGGCGAGCCCGGACATCAAACTGGAGGCCCTGGACGCCGCCGCCGCGCTGACCGACGACGACGCCCGGCCGCTGCTGTCCGCCGCCCTCGACGACCCCTCGGGCCAGGTCAAGCTGGCGGCCGCCCTGCAGGTGCTTAAAAGGTTCTCAAAGAAATGAACATTATCAAGCATAGACTTCCCGCTTTGCTCGCCGCGCTCCTGCTGGCCGCGTGGACCGCGCCCCTCTGCGCCGCCCCGCGGCAGTTCTCGCCGCTGGCCGACTCCCTGCGCAAGGCGCGCAAAGGCCCGTCCTTCGCGGAGCGCCAGGCCTACCGCAGATTCCTTAATAAGAACGGCAAAGGCTGGAAAGTCCGCTTCAGCCCGGCGACGGCCCTGCCCGAGGCACTGACGGGCGGGCGCACGGCCCGCTATCCCGGCACGCCGGAGCAGGCCGCGGCCGCTTTCTTCGCCGACAACGCCGACCTGCTGAAGGTCGACCCGCTCTCGCTGCGCCTGGTGAACAAGAAGGAATTCATGGGCGTCACCCACCTGCAGTACCAGCAGTACAAGGACGGGCTGCCTGTCGAGTTCGCCTACGCCAGGGTGCACGTGGACGCGGACGGTTCCGTTTCCGGCTACCAGGGCAAGTTCGAACCGGACCTCCCCGCCTACCCCGCGCCCGCCGTGACCGCCGACGCGGCCGTGGCGGCGGCTGACGCGGACCTGGGCGCGCGCCTGGCGGTCTCTAAGACCGAGCTGGTGCTCTACCCGGACCCGGCCACCGGGACCCGGCGCCTGGCCTGGAAGGTGCGCGGCCGCGGCAAAGGCCTCTGGGTCTACTATGTGGACGCCGCCGACGGCAAGGTGCTGTTCAGGTACGACGACCTGCGCCGCGCCTGCGCCTGGGCCACCCACGGCACCTCCTCCGGCGTGGTCTACGCCATCTCGCCTATCCCGACCAATCCGGCCAGCGACAGCATGTATGAGTTCCAATGGGACCCGCCGGTCAACGCCCCTCTGCAGGACCAGTACGTCTGGGTGGCCGGCTATTCCAGCAGCACCGTGACCGACGCTTCCGGCGATTACTGCACCAACACTTCGGGCAAGGCCTTCTCCTCGCTCAAGGGCCCTTTTTTCGCCGTGACCAACTTCAGGGGGGAGAGCGCCCACTGGGACAACGCCGGCGGCACCTGGGAGACGGCCTCCACCCCGCTGCAGAGCCCCCATCCCTACGCCAACTCCCAGGACTATTCCTACCCGGTGACGCTGACCGACACCTGGAGCGGCCGGGGGCTGGCCTTCGCCAAGGCCGAGCCGCATTTCACCTCGTTCCAGGCCGGCGAGATGGATATCTACGGCTCGCTCAACGACGGGGACCAGATGTACGTCGTCAGCGGCGGCCTGCCCGGGGCTCCTACCGTGGGCGCTTATACCGGCATCAGGCGCAACGCCTTCTACGGCGCCGCCGTGGAAAACCCTTCCTTTACGGTCAGGCTTAAGACCGACGCCTCCGGCACCTACAACGGCTTCGTGATGGACCAGACCCGCGTGCTGCTGCTGCCGGCGGGCTATAACTCCACCAACAACGCCACCGGCTCCGTCCTCTGGGGGCCGGGGCAGACCAACGTCACCCTGGACACCTCGCTCGGGAATTCGGACGCCATCTCCGAGGCTAACGCTTTCTACCACCTCAACAAGGTCCACCGCTATTTCGACGCCATCAACATCGACCCGCTGTCGAGCAAGCTCCCGGCGGACCTGTCGCGTCGGGTGGCGGTCATGGCCCATGCCCACGGCGACGCAGACATGATCGGGACCGAGGGGGGCATGCTCAACGCCTTCTACGACCTGGAGAACGACAATATCATGCTGGGCGACGGGCCGTACTGGAATGGAAGTTACCGCTCTTTCGCGCTGGACGGCACCATCGTGCGCCACGAATACATCCACCTCGTGGTCAACCGGATCTACCCCATCGTCAATTTCGGGGAGTTCGGCGCCGTCAGCGAGGCGCTCGCGGACTATTTCTCGATGGCCTCCTTCTGGGACGAGAGCTGCACGGGGTGCTCCACCATCAACACCCTCGGCAACTTCATAGGCTCCGGCGAAGGCAGCGCCCGCAGCATCAGCGGCACCAGGCAGCTCAGCACGGCCGACTACCCGGCCTGCGCGCAGAGCCCCTATACCTGCTGGGCCGGCGAAGTGCACGACGACAGCATGTTCCTTTCGCAGGCCCTCTACTCGCTGCGGCCCGGGGGGACGCGCGACATCGGCACCTTCTCCTCGGGGGCTTTCGCGGGCCGCCGCCGCTCGGACGTGCTTACCTACGCGGCCCTGTTCTATTTCCCGGACAACTTCGCCAACTTCCGCGACGCGATGACCGCCGCCTGCGCCAGCTTCAACCAGACCTGGGCCGGCAGCTGCGACGCCGCCGTGCAGGGCGGCATCGCCAACGCTTTCGCCGACCACGGCATAGGGGCCGCGGCGGGCGGCGACGCCTACGAGACCAGCGGCACTTCGCCCCTGTGCGACAACAACAACGGCCCCGAATGCGCCACCGAGCTCGCCAACGCCTCCTCCGTCTCGGCCACGGTCTACCCGCTTGGCGACGTGGACTACTATTCCCTGCCGCTGTCGGCCGGCCTCTTTACCGCCGCGCTCTCGCTGCCGGCGGCCGCGCAGGACGGCTATTACCAGAACTACGCCATGCTGCTCTTCGACGCGGACCGCAACATAGCGCTGAACGCCGACGGCACAGAGGCGATAGCCATGCCGCACGTGGATTACCCGATCGAGGACGTGGTCTGCCCCGACTCCGGCGAGTGCCTGACCCAGTCGCCGTCGGTCACGCTCAGCTATAATGTGCCGGCGGCAGGGCGCTACTACCTCGTGGTCTCGGCCGGCCTCAACCAGTACTACGGCAATTCGGAGACCAGCTCCGCCTCCAGTTACACGCTCGGGCTCTCGCGCAGCCCGGCCGGCAGCGCGGCGGCCCGCATCTCGGCGGCCGTGGTGGACAACGACCAGATCTCCTTCGACGTGCCCTATACGAAGTTCCCGATGGTCGTCTCGCCCTCCTCTTCCACGCTGACCGGCGCCGAGGTGGTCTACGAATACGCGCGGCTGCGCGACCACAACTTCGACCCGCTGGACCTGACCCGCACCAACCTTACCGGTTCCTACCTCAAGGACGTCGCCGGCGACACCGTCTACAGCGCCGACGTCTTCGGCAACCCGGTCTTCTCGCGCAAGGTCCAGCTGCAGCCCGGCTTCGCCGCGCGCTACCCGGCGGCGGGCACCGTCTACCTGGAGATCTTCGGGCGCAACCACCTCGGCAACCTGGTCTCGCTGGGCGTCTCCAACGCGGTCCACCTGTCGGCCTCCGCCGCCGAGGCCACGGCCTACAACAACATCATCACCGGCGGCTCCGGCTCGGCGATAATAAAGTACGCCGTCACCTCCGCCGGGAACCTTTCGGTGAAGGTCTACACGCAGGCCGGCGCGCTGGTGCGCACCGTCTACAGCGGCCCGGTCCCGGCCGGCAAAGGCACGCTGGAGTGGGACGGGACCAATTCCACCGGCGGCAAGGCCGCCAGCGGCATCTATTTCGTGAAGATCAAAGGGCCCGGTCTCGACAAGATAGTCAAGATCGGGGTGGTGAGGTAGCGCTATGACGGACCGTCTTAACGCCCCGCTCCTCAGGCTCGTCCTCGCCGCGCTCGCCGCGCTGCTCCCGGCCGCCGCGCTCGCCGGCGGCCCCGGCTCCACCGGCATGCAGGTGCTCAAGACCGACATGAGTCCGCGCGCGGCCGGCATGGGCGGCGCTTTCGCCGCCGTGGCCGACGATATCTACTCCCTCGACTACAACCCGGCCGGCCTCGGACAGCTCTACATCCCCGAGGCGTCGGCGATGCACCTCGCCGGCTTCGACGATTCCTCGCTGCAGCATTTCTCGTTCGGGATGCCGCTGCCTTTCCTCGGGATGGCCGGCCTGCAGAAGCCCGCGGCGGGGGTGTCGCTGATGATGGCCAGCGCCGGCACGCTGCCCTACAAACTGATCATGCCGGACGGCTCCGTCCTGTCCAAGTCCTACGACGCGCAGAAGGACCTGGCGCTGACGTTCGGCTACGGCGAGAAGGTCTACGCGGGCGACGTCAACCTCGAGGGCTACAACGCGAGGATAGAGCAGTACCTGGGCATGAACGTCAAATACATCCGCTCCGTCCTGCTGGAGGACAAGCAGCCGCCCTCCACGTTCGCGGTGGACGCCGGCTGGCTCGTCATGGAGCCCAACCTCGGGCTCTCCTTCGGGGCGTCCCTCGCCAACCTGGGCGGGGGCCTCAAGTACGGCAGCGAGGTGACCCGCCTGCCCACCATAGCGCGCCTGGGCCTCTCCTACCAGCGGCCCACCGTGATGGACCAGTCGCTGCTGCTGGCCGCCGAGGCGGACATCTACACCGCCGAGGCCCTCAAGAGCCTGCGCTTCGGCCTGGAGTACCATTTCGAGCAGGTCTTCAACCTCCGCCTCGGCTACCGGGGAGGGGAGGACAACCGCGGCTTCACCACGGGCATCGGCGTGCACTACGGGGACATGGCGCTGGACGTGGCCATGGGCCTGGGCAGCGAGGTCTACAACGCCAGCCAGGTCTCCTTCTCCTACAAGTTCAGCGGCGTCACTATCAAGGAATACCGCAGGAAGATGAAGTTCCGCGAGCCGGAGGCGCCGAAGGCGGCCCCGGCCCGGAAGGCCTCCAAGCCCGCGCGCAAGCCGGCCCGGGAGGCGGAGCCGGCCGGGGAGAAGAAGAAGGATTCCGACTTCTTCTGGATCTATTGAGCGGCCGCGGCGGCCGTTCCCGGGGCCCGCGTATTTAAAGTCAAATTGACACCGCCGGATTTTGTTTATAGAATCTGGTCATAGGGTTATAAGGAGGCATTCAGATGAAGAAACTACTTTTCGCGGCCGCCGTCGCCGTACTCGCGGCCGGCTGCTCCTCGTCCCCGGACAAGGGCACCGTTTCCAGCTCCGGCGAGATAGAGCGGGAGTGGGTGGAGGAAGGCGTCACGAAGAACTACATCTTCGCCCGCGGCATCGGCGCCGCCGACCAGACCCTCGAGAACAAGACCCAGCGCATGGCCACCTCGCGCAACGCCGCCATCGTCAACGGGCAGTACAATATGCTCTCGTTCGTCAAGGGCGTCAACCTCGAGGGCGGCATCACCGTCGAGAAGGCCATCGAGACCGACTCCGTCCTGGCCACCAAGATCGACGCCGTCATCAAGGGGGCCCAGGTGGTCCGCACCGAGTGGACCGCCGACGACGGCTGCGTGGTCATCCTGCGCCTGCCCAAGAAAGCGCTGAAGGACGCCGGCATAAAGCTGGCCGAATAAGCCCGTCCACGAAGGCATGAAGCGCCTTTCCAGACTGCTGATGGCGGCGGCCCTGCTGGCCGCCGCCGGCTGTTCCGGCTCCCGCCGGAGCGCGCTCAACCCCGCCTACGAGACCGAGGTCGTCGAGGCCGAAGGGTCCGCGCCCATCGTCAACGGGGACGTGGAAGGCGCCAAGAAGACCGCCCTGCACGACTCGCTGCGCAACGCGCTCGCCCTGGTCGTCGGGGTCTACGTCTCGCAGGACGCCCTGGTCTCCAAGTCCGTCCTGATAGACGAGAATATCACCTCGCAGACCGAGGGTTACGTGGAGAAGTACGAGACCCTTAAGGAATGGCGCGACGGCGACTTCTACAAGGTCCGCATCCGGGCCCATGTCCGCAAGGAGGACATCTCCGCCAAGCTGCGCGCCCTCGAGAGCGAGCCGCAGAAGCTGGGCAACCCGGTGATAGGCTTCGACATCGCCGAAAGCGTGGACGGCAAACCCCAGCGGACCGATTACGCGGCGCTCGAGCTCAAGAGCCGCTTCACCGACGCGGGGTTCCTTACCGGGGAGAAGGACAAGGCCGATATCCTGGTCAAGGGCGACGCGCAGACCTCCTTCAACACGAAGGAAGGCCTGGGCGGCTTCGTCTCCTACCGGGCCGGGGTGTCGGTCTCGGCCGTCAAGACCGGCTCCGGCGAGACGCTGGCCTCGGAGCAGGACACGGCGGGGGGAATAGACCTCAACGATGCCGCCGCGGCGCGCGCCTCCCTGATCAACGCGGCCAAGAAGGCCGCCGACCTGCTCAAGGACAAAGTGCTCAAGGCGCTGCGCGAGAGGTCCATCGTCAGGCTCAACCTCTCCAACGTCGGCAGCATGAACGAACTGAGCGAATTCTCCAAACTGCTGCGCAATATCCCGGCCGTCAGGGCCTCGTGGGTGCGCAGTTACGAAGGCTCCGTCGCCGTGATGGACGTCGCGATGCACAAGGGCGGCGCGGCCGACCTGTCCCAGCTGCTGATGAAGAACGGCAGGATGCCGGTCAAGATCAACCGCACTTCGTCCTACGACCTGGACGCGGAGCTGCAGTAGCCGCGGAGACAGGGGATAAAAGAGAAGGCCGGCTGCCCCCAGCCGGCCTTCTCTTCTTTTACGGGCCCCCTGGTCAGCGCTTGCCTAGCCTGCCGGCCCGCCGCTTCTCGAAGTCCGAGAGCGCCTTCTGCTGGCGCGCGATGTAGTCGTCTATGAAACCTTCCCGCTCCGCCATCCTCTTGCGCAGTGCCTCCACTCGGCCCTTTACCCGGGCGTAGCGGCGCTCCTCCGCTTTCATCAGCCGGGAAAGCCGGGCCTGCACCAGCACCTCGCCCGGGGCGGCGGAGACCGCCTCGCTGCCCGGCAGCAGTTCCTTCTCCGCGCCGGAGCTGGAGACGGCCACTTTCCCTTCGAAAAGGCCCACCGTGGTGGCGCCGCCGGTAGAGACCGCCACCGCGAAGGCCGTGCCGCGCACCGCGCAGACGGCGGAAGGCGTGCGGACGGAGAGCGCGCCGCCGGCCTTCGCCTTCAGTCTGGCGGCCAGCCACAGGGCCTTGCCCTTCAGGAACGAGAACGAGAAAACCCGGCCCTCGGCCGAGGCCTTGAGCGTTTCTGCCGCCGTCTCGGAATCGGCGTCCAGCTTTACGTAGGTGCCGTCCTTGAAGAGCAGGTCGCACCAGGCGCCCGGACCGGTGCGCAGCCCGTCGCCCTCGCCGACCGGCAGGCCCTTGCGGGCCGGCCCCCAGTCGGCGGCGCCGGCCCTGCGCACCTGCACGTCGCCGCCCAGGTCGTAAACGCAGCCGGCCTGGTCCGCCGCCGCCGGCAGCGCGCCCAGCGCCAGCGCCAGGAAAAGAAAAATGGTCCTCATGTTCGTACCCTCCTACCGCCAATATACAATATTCCGGCCAAATATTATAGAATTGCCCTATGAATTTCTTCCGCCTGCGGGTCATCAACACCGTGCTGTTCTTCCTGCTGGGCGCCCTGATCGGCTTCATCCTGAAAGACCGCCTCTTCCCCGCCAAGGCCAAGGACTACCGGCGTTCCTACCAGCCCGAGTACGCCTCCTCCTCCGGCCAGCTCCAGACCGAGCCGGCCTATAAGCCCGAGGACGAGGACCAGCCGCCGCGGCCGCAGATAGAGGCCACGGTCACCCCCGAGGAGCCGGAGGAGGAGCCCGCCGCCGGATCGGACCGACCCGCGCCTAAACCGGCGGCTTCCTCCAAGCCGCAGGCCGAGGCCGTCCTGGAGGCGGAACCCGCCCCGAAGGAGGAGGCCGCGGCCCCCGAGGTGATAAAAGGGGACCAGGACGATTTCTTCGCCCACCCTGACGAGTACGCCGGCAAGACGCTGGAAGTGGAGCTGCAGATGATAACGGCCAAGCGCTCCCAGCGCGGCTGGCGGCTTAACTTCGTCTATACCGCTCCCGACAAGAGCGTCGACTATCTCTACGCCGACGACGACGGCGGCCTGCTGGGCGACAAGCCGGACCTGCGCATAGGCTACGTCTACCGGGTCCGCTTCCTCTGCGGCGCGGGCCGCGCCGATTCCGGCAACCGCCTCGTCTCCCTGGCCCCCACCGGCCAGAAGGCCGCGTGGGCCACCGGCCTCAGCGCCGTGGAGTGACGGGCGCATGTCCTACTTCTTCATAATAAACCCCAACGCCGGCCGCGGCAAGCTCGACGTGAAGGAACGCGTCGCCCGGTTCTTCTCCGGCCGCCGCATCACGTACGAGGCCGAACATACCAGGAGCCGCGGCCACGCCACGGAACTGGCCGCCAGGGCCGTGCAGGCCGGCTTCTCCACCGTAGTGGCCGCCGGCGGCGACGGGACCATCCGCGAGACGGCCGGGCCGCTGCTGGGCAAGCAGGCGGCGCTCGGCATACTGCCGTGCGGCTCGGGCAACGGTCTCGCCCGCAACCTCTATATCCCGCTCGACTTCGAGACCGCCCTCGAGGGCCTGCTCGCCTGGGAGACCCGCCTCGTGGACGCGGGCCTCGCCGACGGCAAGCCTTTCTTCTGCGCGGCCGGCGTCGGCCTGGACGCCGAGGTCGCGCACGATTTCAACTCCATGAGCCGCCGGCGCGGCATCCTGCCCTACGTCTGGCACGCGGCCCGCCGCGTGCTGTCCTACGAGCCGCGACCCGTCGTGGCCGCCGTGGACGGCCGCCGCCTGGAGCTGACGGCCATGATCAACGCCGTGCTCAACGGCGTGCAGTACGGCGGGGGGGCCAGGGTCGCGCCGGGCGCCTACATCGACGACGGCCTGCTGGACCTGGTCTCCATCCGCAAGGCCCCGCTGCCGCGCCTGCTGGCCGCGCTGCCGTCCCTTTTCAGCGGGCATCTCGACAGGAACGTTTCCTTCTATTCCGCGTACAAGGGCCGCCTGATAGAGCTGGACTGCGGCGGCGGCGCCTGGTACCATCTCGACGGCGAAGATTTCTATTCCGACAGCGGCAAAATCCGGTTCTCCGTGCTCCCTTCGGCGCTCAGGGTAAAGGCGCCGAAGCCGAGCCTGCACGGCCGTTGATGCCCTTCCTGCCAGAGCTCGCGGCCCCGGCCGCCCTCAGCGAACCCCTGCCCGGGGGGAAGGTCCGCTGCCTGGCCTGCGCGCACCGCTGCTCCGTCGCCGAAGGCGCCTCCGGCGTCTGCGGCGTCAGGTTCAATTCCGGCGGCCGGCTGATGGCCCCGTGGGGCTACGTCTCCGGCGCGGCCCCGGACCCGATAGAGAAGAAGCCGTTCTTCCACGTACTGCCCGGCGCGCGCACGCTCTCCTTCGGCATGTTCGGCTGCAACTTCCGCTGCGATTTCTGCCAGAACTGGGAGATCGCCGGCGTCAAGTCCGCCGCGCGGCTGGTCCCCGGGAAGGTCTCCGCCGGCCGCCTCGCCGCCGAAGCCGCCGCCGCCGGGGCCAGGGCCGTGATCTCCACCTATAACGAGCCGCTGATCACCGCCGAATGGGGCGCGGCCGTCTTCGCCGAGGCGAAGAAGCGCGGCCTGCGCACCGGCTTCGTCTCCAACGGCTACGCCACGCCGGAGTGCGCCGCGTTCCTGAAGCCGGTCCTCGACCTCTGGAAGGTGGACCTGAAATCCTTCGACGACGCGAAATACTCCAGGGTCTGCGGGGGCCGGCTGGCGAAGGTCCTGGACGGCATCCGGCTCATCCGCGCCGCCGGCTTCTGGCTGGAAGTGGTCACGCTGGTGGTCCCGGGATTCAACGATTCCGACGCCGAGCTGCACGCCATGGCGGACTTCCTCGCCGGGCTTTCCCCTGACGTCCCGTGGCACCTGACCGCCTTCCACCCGGACCACCTGATGGCGGACGGGGAACCCACCCCGCCGGAGACCCTCTACCGCGCCAGGGAGATAGCGCTGCGGCGCGGCCTGCGCTACGCCTATTGCGGCAACGTGCCCGGGGGCGCGGGGCAGGACACGTTCTGCCCGGCCTGCGGGAAGGCGGTAGTGAAGAGGGAAGGGTTCTCGGTGAGGTCCGTCCTGCTGGACGGCGGGGGGCGCTGTCCCTGCGGCGCGAAAGTGCCGGGGATCTGGTCCTAGAATTTCCTGAACAGGGCCGCGGTCGTGAAGGGCCACGGGTTCTCGCCGGGGCGCTGCAGCAGCCCCGCGCAGCCGCCCAGCAGGGCGGAGAGCGTGACGGTGAAGCCCGAGAAAGCGTAGCTCCCCAGGGCCGAGTAAAGGGCGCCGCGCCAGAAGAAGAGGCCGGAGAAGACCGACGCCGTGAGGACCGCGGCCGCCAGCAGGCGGCGGTCCAGCCCGGAGAGGGCCAGCAGGCTGGCGAGGTAGTACTGAAGCAGCGCCGTGCCCGCCGAGGCCAGGGCGAAGCCCACCGCGTCGTAGAGCAGCGGCTTTATCCAGTAGACCTCGCGCGGGCCGAAGGCGAACAGCGCCGCCGCGAAGGCGAGCTTCATCCCGGCCAGCGAGACCAGCAGCAGCAGCACCGTGGCCAGCAGCGAAACCCCCATGTAACAGGCGAAAGAGTAGAGGAAGACGGCCTCGGCGTTACTTCTTGTCATAGAAGCCGATCTCGCGGAGGAAAACGGGGTTGTCCTGCCAGCCGGGCGTGACCTTGACGGTGAGGTGCAGTTCCACGGGGCGGCCCAGGAAAGCCTTCAGGGCCTTTTCGGAGGCCTCGCGCAGCCGCTTTATCGCGGAGCCGCCCTTGCCGATGATGATCGGCTTCTGGCCCGGACGCGCCACGTGGACGGCCGCCAGCACCTGGTCGTCGCGCCCCGGCTCCTCCCTGAACACCTCTATCTCGACCGCGCAGGAGTAGGGCACTTCCTGCCCGTACAGCTTGAAGACCTGCTCGCGGATTATTTCAGCGGCGTAGAAGCGCTCCCAGCGGTCGGTGACCTGGTCCGTCGGGTAGTAGGGGGGATGCTCCGGCAGCGCCGCCTTTATCGCCGCCTTCAGCTCCTTCAGGCCCCCGCCGTTCAGGGCGGAGATCAGGAAGACCTGGGTGACCGGCAGCAGCCCGGAATAAAAGTCCGCCGCCGCTTTCGCCCTGTCGGGGGAGGTCTCCCTGTCCAGCTTGTTGACGACCAGGAAGAGCGGGCAGCGCACGGTCTTCAGCGGCTCGAACAGCGGGACCTTGTCGGCGGGGGGGAGGCCCGGCTCGGCGATCAGGATGCAGAGGTCGCCTTCCTCCCTGGCCGCGCGCCGGATGGCGCCTTCCATGCTGCGCTCGAAGAGGTTGCGGGCCTTCAGGAAGCCCGGCGTGTCCACGAAGACGGCCTGGAAGCCCGGGCCGTTCAGTATGCCGAGGATGTTGTTGCGTGTGGTCTGCGGCTTCTCGGAGATGATCGACAGCCGCGCGCCGCACAGCGCGTTCATCAGCGTGGACTTGCCGGCGTTCGGCAGGCCGGTGATCGGCACGAAGCCGGCCCGGAACGAAGATGGAGGCGCTTTCGCGCCCCCATCGTTGCCAGCGTTCTCCGGCTTCGCCGCCATTCTACTTCAGGCAGACCGGGTTGGCCCAGAGCGGCAGCTGCGTGGCCTTCTCCAGCTTGCGCACCTTGACGTCTCCGGTCAGCTCCTGGACGAACACCTCGGCGCTGAAGACCTTGGTGCCGGCCACGAGGTGGCCGCCGAAGGCCTTGCCCTCGGAGTCGGAAAGCGAGATGTGCGCGTGCACCATCGGCTTGTCGTCGAAGAGGCTGACGTTGCCGCACAGGGACAGGATCTCGAGCTCCTTGTCGAGCGTGATCTTGTTGTATTTCTTGGCCTTCTGGTCGTAGACGCTGAAGACCGCCTTCTCCACTGCGCCTATGGCGTTGATCAGGCCGCAGCGCACCTGGTGGTGGTGGCAGAAATACTGGACGGCCTGCAGCAGGTCCTCGCCCTTGTGGATGCTGAACAAGAACGTCCTGCCGGTGAGATAAGGTTTTTCCTGTGGCTGCATGTTCCCTCCGTTGCCCCGATGGTGTCCTTATATTTTATCAAATTACGAGGAGGATTTGCAGCCTTTGCCTGCGCGCCCGTAATTAATATAATAGTTCCGCAGGCAATTCTACCGGAGGTCAACATGCCCGTATCCTATAAAGAGCTCGGTTTCGTGAACACCCGCGAGATGTTCAAGAACGCGATGAAGGGCGGCTACGCCGTCCCGGCCTACAATTTCAACAACATGGAGCAGCTGCAGGCCATCCTGACCGCCTGCGTGCGCTCCCGCTCCCCGGTGATCCTGCAGATCTCGAAGGGCGCCCGCGACTACGCCAACTCCACGCTGCTCCGGTGGATGGGCCGCGGCGCGATGGAGATGATCAAGGAGATGAAGGAGGGCCCGGTGCCGGTGGCGCTGCATCTCGACCACGGCGACACCTTCGAGCTCTGCAAGAGCTGCATCGACTCCGGCTTCTCCTCCGTGATGATCGACGGCTCGAGCAAGAGCTACGAGGACAACATAAAGCTCACGAAGCAGGTGGTGGAGTACGCGCACGCCCACGACGTCACAGTCGAGGGCGAGCTCGGCGTGCTGGCCGGCATCGAGGACGAGGTGCAGAGCGAGCACTCGCACTACACCGACCCGGCGCAGGTGGAGGACTTCGTCAAGAAGACCGGCGTCGACTCGCTGGCCATCTCCATCGGCACCAGCCACGGCGCCTACAAGTTCAAGGTGAAGCCCGGCGAGAGCGTGCCGCCGCTGCGCTTCGACATCCTCGGGGAGTGCGAGAAGCGCATCCCCGGCTTCCCGATCGTGCTGCACGGCGCCTCCTCGGTCCTCACCGAGTACATCGACATGATCAACAGGTACGGCGGCAAGATGGAGAACGCCGTCGGCGTGCCGGCCGAGCAGCTCAGGAAGGCCGCCAAGTCCGCCGTCTGCAAGATCAACATCGACTCCGACGGCCGCCTCGTGATGACCGCCGTGGTGCGCAAGGTCTTCGCCGAGAAGCCGGCCGAGTTCGACCCGCGCAAGTACCTGGGCCCGGCCCGCGAGGAGCTGATCAAGATGTACATGGACAAGAACGCCAACGTCCTCGGCTCGGCCGGCAGGGTCTAAGGCGCGCCCGCAAAGGAGAGAACGCCCGGGCAGCCGGGCGTTCTTTTTATGGAAAACAGCTACGACGTGATAGTGGCGGGGGCCGGGGCCTCCGGTCTGGCCGCGGCCGTGGAGGCCGCCAGGGCCGGCGCCTCGGTGCTGGTGCTCGAGAAGAACCACGTGCCGGGCCGCAAGATCCTCTCGACCGGGGCGGGCAAGTGCAACTTCTCCAACGCGAAGGTCACGCCCGCGCGCTACCACCCTCCCGCGGCCTCCTTCCTGAAGAAGGTCTTCGCGTCGCTGCCGCCGAAAGAGGTGCCGGCCTTCTTCGCGGGCCTGGGCCTCCTTTGGACTTCCGACGAGAAGGGCCGGCTGTTCCCGCGCTCGATGAAGGCGCAGGACGTCGTGAACGCCCTCGTCAACGAACTCGCCTTCCGCGGCGGGCAGCTCCGCACGCTCACGGAAGTCACCGCGATGACCCGCTCCGGCGACGGTCTGGCCGTGGAGGCCTGCCGCGTGCCGCCGCAATGGGAGAAGAAAGGCGCGCGGGGGGAGAAGACGGTCTTCCGCGCCCGGCGCGCCGTGCTGGCGGCGGGCGGCCCCTGTTATCCGCAGATAGGCGGCTCCTCCGGCGGCTACGACCTGCTGCGGGCGGCCGGGCACACGGTCTCGGCGCCTCGCCCGGTGATAGTGCCGCTCAAGTCCCCCGAGCCCTTCCTGAAGGAGCTCGACGGGGTCAGGACCGAGGCGGCGCTGACCCTGACGCGGGACGGGACCCCGCTCGCCGACAGCCGCGGGGAGCTCCTCTTCACGGACTACGGCGTCTCCGGCCCGGCAGTGCTCGACCTCAGCCGCGCCGCCTCCGACGCGCTGGGTGCCGGCGAGCTCTCCGTGGAGGCGGACCTGTTCCCGGACCTGAAGCCGGAAAAGTTCTACGGCCTGATGACGGAACGCGCCGAGGCCTTTAAGGGCCGGCCGCTGCGCCATTTCGTCTGCGGCCTGCATAACGAGAAGCTGCTGAAGGCCGCCGCCGCGCGCTGCGGCCTGCCCTGGGACGCGCCGCT
>JAJZRA010000103.1 GCA_021847485.1 bacterium | reverse complement strand
GGCCGCGCCGGCGCGGCCGAGCTGCCCGAGCCCAGGATGGACGTGCTCGTGCCGGCCTTCATTCCCGAGGATTACGTAGGCGACGATATGGAGCGGCTGAACTTCTACAAGAAGCTGCTGAACGCCAGGGAGGCGGAGCTCGCCGCCGTGATGAAGGGGTTCGAGGATATCTCGGGGCCGGCCCCGGCGCCGCTAAAGAACCTCATCGAGATCATCCGTTTGAAGAAGCTGCTCGCCCGGCGCTCGGTGCGCTCGGTCACGCAGAAGGATTCCGACCTGGAGGTCTTCTTCCTGCCCGGAGCCAAGGTGGAGCCCGGCGTCATAGGCCGCTGGCGCAAGGCTTTCGGCGACAGGCTTTCCTTCCTGCCTTCCAAGGCCGGCGACGGCATCCGCGTGACGGCGGTGGACGACCCGCTGGCGGACGTCGCCGCGGTCTCTTCGGCTTTCCTTTAATTCCCGGTCAGCGCGGTTCGGCGGCCAGCAGGGGCTTATGCCCCGCCAGGCCGTAATAGGCTATGTACAGGTAGCAGAGCAGCGGCAGGATGAAAGCGTGGTGGATGCCGATCCTGTCTGCGAGCAGGCCCTGCAGCACGGGGATCACCGCGCCGCCCACTATGGCCATGCACAGCGCGCCGGAGCCTTTGCCGGTGTGCCTGCCCAGCCCGGCTATGCCCAGCGAGAAGATGGTCGGGAACATTATCGAATTGAACAGGCCGATCAGCAGGATCGACCACATCGCGACGCCGCCCGACGTCAGCATCGTGGCGCCTACCAGCAGGGCCGCCGCGAAAGCGTTGAAGGCCAGCAGCGCGCCGGGGCTGATCCTGCGCTGGATCCCTGAGCCCAGGAAGCGCCCCACCATGGCCCCGCCCCAGTAGAACGAGACGTATTTGGCGGCCGCCGCCTCGGGCAGCCCGGCCACGAAAGGCTGGCCCAGGTAGATCACCAGGAAACTGCCGATGGCCACCTCGGCGCCGACGTAGAGGAAGATGCCCAGCGCGCCCAGCTTCAGGTGGCGGTGGCCCCAGGCCGTGCCGGGGTCGTACTCCTCTTTGCCGGTCTCCGGGTCGGCGGTGCCGGCCTCGATGGCCGGCAGCTTCAGCACGGCGAAGACGGCGGCTATGACGAACAGCGCCGCGGCCAGGCCCAGGTAGGGCAGCTGCACCGACGCCGCTTCCGCCGCCTGGTAGGCCGTCAGGTCCGCCGGCGGGAGCGCGGCCATGTCGGCCGCCGACTTTACGGCCACGGAGAGGATGAAGACGGAGCCGAGGTAGGGCGCGATGGTGGTGCCGAGGGAGTTGAAGGCCTGCGTCAGGTTGAGGCGGCTGGCGGCGGTCTGCGGCGCGCCCAGGATGGTCACGTAGGGGTTGGCCGCCACCTGCAGCAGCGTGATGCCGCTGGCCAGCACGAAGAACGCCCCCAGGAACAGCGGGTACGAGCGCAGCGCCGCGGCCGGATAGAAGAGCAGGCACCCGGCGCCCGCCACCGCCAGCCCGGTGATGATGCCGCGCTTATAGCCTATCCTCTCTATTATGGAGCCCGCCGGCAGCGACATGATGAAGTAGGCCGCGAAGAAGCAGAACTGGATCAGCATCGACTGGGCGTAGTTCAGCGTGAAGACCGCCTTGAGGTGCGGTATCAGGATGTCGTTGAGGCAGGTGATGAAGCCCCACATGAAGAACAGCGAGGTGAGGGCCGTCAGCGCGAAGCCGTAGCCGCCGCCGCTGCCGCTGGCCGTGCGGAGATCCGAGGATGCAGTCGCCGATATCGCCATAGAGTCGCTCCTTTTCCCGGGTATTATCTTACAAAATTGCCGCCGCCGGGCCGCGCCCTTTGGACCCCCGCGCCCGTAGGCCCAAAAACTCCGCGCGCCTGGGCCTTTCGCTTCTATTTGGAGGAACGCGGTAAAAACTAAAATTTAAGGGAAGTTTATAAGGAGACCTGAATGCAGAAAAAACTTCCGCTCCTGGTGCCCGCCGCGCTGCTCGCTTTCTCTACCAACGCTTTCTCCTGGGGGTCGCTCGGTATACTCGGCGCCTCCACCCACACCAAGATAGCCGCCAAGGCCCTTACCCTGGTGGACAAGTCCCGGTACCCCGACACGGACTACCACGGCCGCCAGATAAAGAACGGCTCCACCTCCGAGGCCGGCCACGAAGGCATCCACAACGGCGGCGGCCGCCTGAAGGACTGGTGGGACGGCGGCGACGGCCGCGGCACCCTCAAGGGAGGCGTGCTCCCCAACTATACTAAACTCCTTATAGACCACGCCTACCTGAACCTGGGGCGCATGTGCCACCTTACCCAGGACCAGGCCGTGCCCGCCCACGCCGCGCATATCCCGCACAGCATCGTGCTGCACCTGCCCCCGGACGGCGTCGAGAAGTACACCGGCAAGCATACCGATTTCGGCGCGATCCCGCAGGTGGCGGCCGACAGGGCCCCCTACGAATATTATCAGGCGCTCCAGGACGAGACCAGGAGCCACCTGGACGAGTGGGTCAGCCCGGTGACCGGCCTGCCCTTCTGGGACCAGGCGCCCGGCGCGGCCCGTATCCAGGACGCCACGCTCGGGCCCGCCGGTACTTACGGCGGCAACGGCGACACCTTCCTGCAGTCCGCGGATCAGAATCTTAAGTCCGGCCGCAGCCTCAGCGCGCAGGAGATAGCCGCCAGGCAGCTCGGCATGGCCGCCGGCTACACCGCGGCCGTGGTGGAGTCCGCTTCCAGGCTCCTGCCGCCGCTCGTGAAGGACCTTGCCGTCTATCCCAACGTGGTGACGCCCGGGCATAAAGTGGAGATAGCTTTCACCGCCCTCGAGAACCGCACCCGCCACGTGCGCTACTCGGTCACGCTGACCCCTAAGGGCGGCGAGGCTATGACCGTACTGGCCGGCGATATCGGCCTGGACAAGCCCCGCCCGAGCTTTAACACTAATTCCGGAGACAACCCACCGCCTCCTCCCGCGCCCGAGGAGAGCCTCTTCAACAAGCGCTATTCCGTGAAGTGGGACGCCATGCCCGGCGGCAGGCCGCTCGCCGAGGGGACCTACCTGCTCCAGGTGCAGCTGACCGACGACGACGGCAACACCGTGCCGGTCTCGGTCGACTCCGACGACGTCAGGGAGAACGATACCGTCCGCGTGCTTTCCGTGGTCGACACGGAACCGGAGAGCCCGGCCTCCTTCTCGTTCAACTGAGCGACAGGGAACTTGAAAGCCCGGCGGCCTTTACGGCGCCGGGCTTTTTGTTTTGCGGCTTACGAGGAAAAGGGGAACAGCAGGAAGACCCCGATGTCCCAGAGGGTGTGGCTGACGATGTTCAGCAGCGGCGAGCGGAAGCGCAGGTACAGCAGGCCCCAGAAGGCGCCGCAGACGGCGGCGGCGGCTATCAGCATCGGGTTGAAGCTGAACAGGTGCACGCCGGTATAGAGCGCCGTCGCCAGCAGGAAACCGCGCAGGCGTCCGTACCTGGCCGAGAGCCCGTCCTGCAGCAGCGCCCGCCACAGCAGCTCTTCTCCCGGCCCGATGACCAGCACCATCAGCAGGCCTATCCTGAGCCCTGAAGCCCCGCCCTTGAACGCGTAGACCCCGTCGATGCCGCCGCCGGCCCAACTGAAGAGCAGGCGCGAGATCCCGTTGCCCGCGGCGAAGAAGAAATACAGGAACACGGCCGACAGCAGCCCTATTCCCAGCTTGCGCGCGGTCCCGCCGGAGAGGTCCGACCTCAGCCTTTCGAAGAAGGCGCGGTTCCGCCAGGCGCCGGCCGCGGTGCCGAGGACGATGTTGAAGGAGAGCCACCACCAGAAGTCCGGGCCGCCGCCCCGGCCCTGCGCCAGGAAGAGCGGCACGAAGAGGAGGGCGGCCAGCGCGCCCAGCCAGGGGGCCGGCATCAGGCGCCCAGGGCCCGGCCCAGCAGCAGGCCTGCCACCGACAGCAGGCCGAAGGCCATGTTGAGCTGGGCGGTGCCGCCGTCGAGGGTGACGAAATCCAGCGGAGCCGCCGGCGCGCGCCGGCGGGCGGCGCGGCGCATGCGCGACAGCGCCAGCGGGAAGGCCAGCCAGACGGCCAGCAGCGTCCACGGCATGGCCGGGCCGGCCAGGCCGCGGCGCGACAGCGCCACCCCGGCGAGGGTGTAGACGAACGGCACGCAGACGAGCAGGCAGTAATAGAGCATGGAGCCCCCGTCGCCGAGCAGGCCGGCCATGGTGCGGATGCCGCCGGCCCTGTCGGAGGCTATGTCCCGCCAGTTATTGGCGTGCAGGATGGCCACCACCACCAGCCCCGCCGGCACCGACCAGGCGGCCGGCACCATGGAGAAAGAGCCGGTCTGCACGGTCCAGGCGCCGGCCGTGGCCAGCAGGCCGAAATTGACGAAGACCGCCAGGTCGCCGAGCGCGCGGTACTTGAGGACTGAGTAGAGAACGCCCACGGCCACGCCGGCCGCGCCTATCCAGAGCAGGTCCGGCCCCGCCCAGCGCAGGAGCAGCAGGCCCAGCAGCGAGCCCGCCGCGTACAGGGCGTAGGCCCCGCGCCGCGCCAGCGCCGGCGTCAGCCAGAGCCGCGCCACCGCGCCGGTCACCGGGGTGATCTCCCCGGGTTTATCCAGGCCTTTCTCGAGGTCGTCGGCGTCGCTGTGCAGGTTTGTGG
>JAJZRA010000028.1 GCA_021847485.1 bacterium | reverse complement strand
CAGGCCGGAGCGGCTACCGCCCATGGGTTTCTGCCCCAGGGGTCCGCTTTAGTTAGGGAATAATAGCCTGAAATTATAAGCGCCGCGGCGGAAAGCCAGGCAAACCAGGCCTTAACCGGTTTTTTTTCCCCACCCCCGCCCTCTTCCGTAAGGACGGAGCGCGGCGGGAGACTTTCCCGGGAAGGTCCGGGAGACTTTTCCCCGCCGCTCCTGCGCTTGCGGGCCATGGACTACCGCTGGCCCGCTTTCTGCCGGGCCAGCAGGCGCTGGCGCGTGAAGTCCAGCATATTCTTCGTCATCGGGTCCTTCTCGGCGGCGTAGAGCTCGTCTATGAACTGCAGGCTGCGCTTGTCCCCGACCGCGCCGATGACCTCCAGCGCCTGGTTCTTAAGCGTGAGGTCCGGCGACTTGACGAATTCGTAAGCGGTGATAAGGCCGTCTTTCCGGCCGAGCTTGGCCAGGGCCAGGGCGGCCTCTATCCTTACGTACGGGTCCTCGGAACTGTCCAGGCGCTTCTCCAGCTGCGGGGCCGCGGACTGGTCCCCGATGGAACCCAGGGCGCGAACGGCCTCAAGGCGGGTATATTTATCCGGATCCGTAAGGGCTTTTTCTATATCCCCGACGGCCTTCTTGGACTGCAGCTGGCCGAGAGCTGAAATGGCGACGCGGCGCATGGAGGCGTCCGCCAGCAAAGCCGCGAGGGCGTCCTCCGCGGGCGCGTAGTGCAGGGCGCCCAGGGTGTTGGCGGCGGCGTAGCGCACGGCCTGGGAATCGTCCTTGAGCGCCTTCATCAGCGCCGGGCCGGCGGCCTGGTCGCCCATGTAAGCCAGCGAGCTGGCGGCCTGCTGGCGGACCAGCGGGTCCTTGTCCTGGCCCAGCAGCTCGGTTATCTTGGGGACGGCTTCGCGGTAGGCCATCTGGCAGAGGCCGTCCACGGCGGAGGCGCGCACTCCGGGAGCCTCGTCGGAAAGGGCCTTTACGAGGTAGGGCGCAGCCTTGCGGTCGCGGGAACGCGCCAGGAAATCGGCGCCCTGCCTGCGCACGGCCGGGTCCTTGGAGGAAAGCTTGTCCAGCGCCTCGTCGTAAGGCGTCTTGGGCGCGGCGGCGGCGCCTTGCGCGGCGGCGGGCTTGGCCGCGGGCGCAGCCGTGGCCTTGGAAGGGGCGGCGGCGGGCTTGGCCGCCGGCTTGGCGGCTGGTTTGGCGGCGGGCTTGGCCGCCGGGGCCTTTTTAACTGCGGAAGCCGGAGCCTTCCTGACCGCGGGCTTGGCCGTCTTCGGCGCGGTCTGCGCGCAGACCGGCAGCGCGGCGGCCAGCAGCAGCGCCGCGGTAAAAAGCGTATTTTTGGTCGTTCTCATAACCTGCATTCTATATTATTCCTCCCTGCCCGTCAAAAGGGTTCAGAACAGCGGCCCCAGGTAAAAATAGAAGATCTTCCCTCCGTCGGAGGTGCGCACCGCGTAGTCGAAGCTCAGCACCATCTGGAAAGCCTGCAGGATGAAGGTGTGCACGTTGATGCCGGCGCCGACCGAGCTGCGGATGTCCGAGCCGCTGAAGTCCCTGAGCTCCGAGGCCGCGTCCCAGCCGTAGGCGGAATCCACGAAGAGCTTGAAGTAGACCGCCTTGAAATAGAAATCGGGGAACATGTACCACATGTAGTAGTTCAGGTCCTTGAAGAGCGGCACGCGCAGCTCGGCGTTGTCCAGGAAGAAGCCCGGCTTGTCGTAGCGGTCCGAAGAGCGGGAGTAGCCGCGCACGCCGCCCAGCCCGCCGTATTCGAACAGGCGCTTGTCGCGGCCGGTGCTGCGGCCCGCCGTGAAATTATTGACGAACGCCGAGCGCTTGGACAGCGGGAAATACTTCAGGTACTGCAGGACGTAGGCGTCGTACTTGAGGTTGCCGCCCGAGACCTCCGCCGCCTTGGTCCAGGTCAGCTCGGTGCGGGAGCCGCGCACCGCCGCCAGGTAGAGCCCGTCCACGGTGTCGCGCACGTAGGAGGTCTGCAGCGCCCGCGTCCGCAGGCGCTCCTTGTAGACGATGTCGGTATAATCGTTGGTCTCGTTCTTGTAGATAGCGAAGGTCTGCACCCGGTTATACCGGTCGAAAGGCCAGGCCGTGCCGACGGCGTGGCGCAGGTAGCGCTTGTCGTACTCCAGGTCGTTGTCGTCCACGGCCCCCTTGTAGGTCAGCGCCGTGGTCTGCAGGTAGAGCGGCATGCGCCAGCGGGCGTAGGAATAGTTGGTCTGCAGGCTCAGGTAGTCGGAACCGGAGTTGTAGTTCAGGAACATGCTCAGGTTGTGGTTGCCGAGCATGTCCGAAGCCTGCCAGTAGTTCATCCAGAAGAGGCCGCCCGGCGAGGAGAAGAGGAAGGCGGGGAAGAACAGGTCGGTGGAGGCCTTGAACTTATAGGGGTTCACGGTGCCGCTGGCCGGCTTCACCTCGAACTCCCCCCGCCCTGGCGCCGGCGCGCCGGTCCGCTCGTAGAGGAAGTCCTCGGGGCGCCCGGCGTGGAGCTGCATGCTGCCGCGCCGGAAGGCCGAGAACCAGACTTTCCCGGCGCCGACGGCGGGGGTAAAGACGCCGCCCATCGTGCGCGTCTGCCGGAAGACCTCGCCCGAGGCCAGGTCGTAGGAATACAGGTCGAAGTCGTAGCCCGCGTCGGAGATGAAATAGAGCGTAGAGCCGTCCCCGGAAAAGACCGGGTCGTAGACGCTGCCGTCCACGGGCCTGATCTCGCGCGGCGCGCCGCCGCGCGGCGCCAGGCAGAGGGCCCGGACCGGGCCGCTGGAACCGTCCACCTCGCAGGACCAGGCCATGGAAGCCCCGTCCGGCGAATAGGCCGGCGAGGACTCGTCCTGCGGGCTCGAGGTGAGCCTGGCGGCCGCGGAGAAAGGCAGCTCGCCCCCGCGCTCCAGCAGGCTCACCGGGGCCTCGTAGACGTCGTTAAAGCCGCCGCGCATGCCTATAAAGGCCACCCTGGAGCCGTCGGGAGAGAAGACCGGCTGGCGGGCTTCCTCTAGGCCTTCCACGCCGGTCCTGACCACGCGTCCGTCCGCGGGAGAATAGAGGTAAAGGTACTCGCGGTGGTTCTTCTGGCCGCTGAAGACCAGGTACCTCCCGTCGGGGGACCAGCTCAGGCTGCGCAGCGGCTTGGTAAAGCGCGCGTACGGGATGTTCTCCGCCCCGGCGGCGTAGCCGGTCAGTTCCTTCTCGCGGCCGGTGGCCAGGTCCCGCACGCGCACCTGCGGCGGGTGGCCTTCGCGCGTGGTGATATAGGCGACCTTCCCCCCGTCGGGAGAAACGGCCGGGCTGACGTTGAACTCCGGGATCCCCTGCGTGCCGGAAGTGACGGCCGGCCCGAAACGGCCGGGTTCCTGCAGGCCCTTTTCCTTCTGCTCGGCCAGGTAGGTCAGCTCGGTGTACTCGGCGAACTTGCGCTCGAAGCCCTGCAGGTCGGTCCCGATCAGCGGCAGCAGCACCGAGCCGGCGTCGTAGCGCGTCCGGAAAAGCTCCAGCATCTTGCGGGGCTTGTCCGGCCCGTACTGGGAGGCCAGGAAGCGGATGGCCTGCGCGCCGGTCTTGTAGGCCAGCGTGACCTGGTGCGGTTTCAGGTGGCCGAACTGGTTGAGCCGGGAGAGCGGGATCAGCCCGCCGGAGAGGGCGGCGTCCCGCACGTACATCCGCTCTATCGCGTAGTCCTCCAGGCCGGTCTCGTACTCGGCGATGCCCTCTATCATCCACAGCGGGTAGATGAACGTCTTGAGGATGCGCGCTGATTTCCAGAAGCCGTCTATCAGCACGCTGAACTGCACCTCGTGCGCGAACTCGTGCTCCATCACGTCCTTCAGCCAGCCTTTGGAGCCGTCGGACCAGACCATGAAGCGGTCCTTGTACGGCTCGGTAAGGCCGCCGATGCCGTCGGAGACGTCGGCGACGTTGGTCTGCTCCATGTCGTTGATGGAGGCGTAGAGGAAGAACGGCACGCGCTTGGACATCGCCGGGTTGAGGTCCTGTCCCTCGCGCAGGTAGGCGGCCTCCAGCACGCCGGAAGCGTAGGGGACCCACGGCGCGGAGTCGGAATAGTAATGGATGTCGAAATGCTCGGTGGAGTAGATCTTCCAGTCCGGGTCCCTGATGATGACCTTGTTCTCCTCCAGCGCGGCGGCCGGCGCGGCGGCCAGCAGCAGGGCCGCGGCGGCTTGCAGGAGACGGGCTGGGATAGGCATCGGTGAACGCGCCCCCCGGCGCTTATTTCTTGCGCCCGGAGGCGGCTTTGGCGGCGGCCTTCGCGGCGGCCGCCCTCGCCTTCTCCAGCCGGGCCAGCAGGCTGCGGCCCTCGGCGTGGTCCGGGGAGACCTTCAGGAGCCGCTGGACCAGCCCGTAGGCGGCCTCGGCGTCCTTGTTCCTGTAGGCGGAATCGGCGGCCGTCCAGAAGAGGTTCGCCTCGTCGGCGAAGGCGCCGGCGCCGTCGGCGGCGGCCGCGGCCCGGCCCAGCAGCTGCGCCGCGCCCGGGTAGTCCTTCTGGTCGTACTTGATGCGGCCCTCGGCGTAGTCGGCCAGGAAAGCCCCCTGCGGGCCCAGCGCGCGCATCCCGGAAAGGGCGGCCGAATAGTCCTGCTTGTTCTTCCAGCGCGACAGCGCCAGGTTCTCCAGCAGCACCGGGTCGGAAGGCGAGGCCTTCGCCAGCGTTTCGTACTCCCGCACCGCCCCGGCGTAATCCCCGGCGCCGTAGCTGAGCTTGGCCAGCAGCATGCGGGCCTCGGCGTCGTCGGGATAATTATTGAGGAACTTGCGGTACTCCTGCGCGGCGAAATCGTAGAGCCCGACCGCCTGGTACATGTTGCCCAGGTAGTAGAAGGTCCTGGCGTCCGCCAGGCCCAGCGAGCGCGCGCGCTCCAGGTCGGCTATCGCCTCGACGTAATGGTCGGGGCCGAGCTGGTACTTCAGGCGGCCGGCCTCCGCCAGCGCCTTCATATCGTCGGGCTCGGCGGCCAGGCGTTCGCTCAGCTCGCCGAGGCGGCGTTCGGCCTTGGCGGCCTGCATGAATTCGGAGGGGCTCCTGGGGAAATCGGGCGCGCCGGAGGGGCGCCCCGTAAAAACGTAAAGCGCCGCCAGCATGAGGAGCAGGAACATGCCAAGCGACGCTCCGTACGAATGCAACAGCTTCCTGACCGCGCCCTTCAATACGTGGGCGCGGGTCTCATAGCTCACCTTCGTCCTCCGAGTTCTCGAGCAGGATCTGCCCGAGGGTCAGGGACGGGGAACCTTTGAGGTACTGCGCCATGCGCTTGCGGTCTTCCTGTTCCTCGGACTTCCTGACGGAGAGGCCGAGCCGGAAAGTGGTTGAGTCGATGCTGACCACGACCGCGTTGAGCTCCTGCCCTTCCTTCGGGGCGCCCTCGGCGCCGTAGTTCTCGGGGACGATGAAGCCTTCGGTGTGCTCGCCGATCTTGACGAGAGCGCCCTCGGCCGCCACGGAGACGACCTTAGCCTTCACCCGGGAGAACCGGGCGAAGCGGCGCTTGAGCATGTCCACGGGGTTGGGCATCAGCTGCTTGAGCCCGAAGAGCATGCGCTCCTTCTCCTTGTCGACGGCGAGGATCTTGCACTTCACGCGCTGGCCGCGCTTGTAGGTCTTGAGGGCCTCCTCGGGATTGCGCCACGAGAGGTCCTCCAGCCGCACCTGGCCCTCGATACCCTGGAAGCGGACGAGCAGGCCTTCGGGGGTGATCTTGGAGACCACGCCGCGGACCACGCGGCCCGGGGCGACCTCCTCCAGCACCTCGCCGCGGCGCTGCTTCTCGTCCTCCTCGAGCACCTGGCGGCGGGAGACCACGACCTTGCGGTCCTTCTCGTTGAGATCGGCCACGTAGAACTTGATCTTGGCGTTGACGGGGAGGTAGTGCTTGTGGGCCCCGCCGAGTTCGGACAGCGACAGCGGCATGAAGGCGCGCAGGCCCGAGATGTCGACGATATAGCCGCCCTTGACGAGCTCGGAGACCTTGCCCTTCACGCGTTCCTTGGCCTCGAAAAGCTTCTTGACGAGCTCCCAGGCGGCGCGCTCGCGGGCGCGGCGGTGAGAGAGCATCGTGTAGCGGCCCTCGCCCCCCTTCTTCTCGAGCACGGCCTGCACCTCGTCCCCGGGCTCGGGCTTCTTCTCGTCCTGGAACTCGGCCAGCGGGATGGCGCCTTCCTTCTTTTCGCCTATGTCGACGAGGACCAGCTCGGGGGTGACCTGCACCACCTTTACCGTCACCACGTCGCGGGAGTAGACCTTCTCCGAGACCTCGGCCTCCGCTTTCAGGAGGTCGGCCATCGACAGTTCTTCCTCGCCGCCCTGCGGCGCGGGCTTCTTCTCGTCGTTCTGGCTCTCGGGGTTAGGGGTCTCTTTGGTTTCCATGTGGCTACCGCTCCTCTGTCAGTGAAAAGATGTCCGCCATGACGTCGTCTGAAAACCGGGCGTAGGCGGCCTTGAGGTCGCCGTCGGCGGGCGGCTCGAAGCGCCGCAGACCGCCGAACTTAATAGTTATTTTACCTAATTTGGAGAAGTTTTCGCTGTTGAAAATCCGGGCGCAGAGCACCGGCGCGCCCGACTTGTGCGCCATCAGCGCCACGCCCGGCTTGGGCTTGAGCTTGCGGCCCTTCGCGCGGGTCCCTTCCGGGAAGATCACCAGGCAGCCGTCGCGGCGCAGCGCCGTCAGGCAGCCGCGCAGCGCCCCCAGGTCCCCCCCTTCCCGGGCCCGGTCCACCGGGATGGCGCCCCAGGCGTCGAGGAAATGGCCGAAAGGCCAGAGCGAGAACAGCTCCTTCTTGGCGATGATGTTGGGCAGCCGGACCCTGGCGAGCTGCGGGAGCAGCGCCGGCGGGTCGGCGTTGGAAAGGTGGTTGCAGGCCACTATCAGCGGGCCTTCCGCGGGGATGTTCTCCAGGCCGCGCACCTCGATGGAGTTGAACAGGCGGAAGAACGCCCGGAGCGAGGCGTAGATCAGCAGCAGGAGGAAGGGTCTTTCCTTGTGGGGTTCGGCCGGCATCTACTTCCCGGAGGCCCCGAAGAGGGCCACGATCGCGTCCACGACCTTTTCGCGAGGCATCGCGGTGGAGTCCAGGTAATGGGCGTCGTCGGCCCGCCTGAGCGGGTTGTTCTCGCGGCCGGAATCCTGCGCGTCGCGCTTGATGATGAAATCCAGTATCTCGGCGTAATCGGCCGGCATGCCCTGCGCCTCCAGCTGGCCGACCCGGCGCCTGGCGCGGGCCTCGGGCGAGGCGTCCAGGTAGACCTTCAGCTCCGCGTCCGGAAAGACGTTGGTGCCGATGTCTCGCCCCTCCATCACCACGCCGCCGTCGAGGCCGGCCCGGCGCTGCATGTCCTTCATGAAAAGGCGCACTCCGGGAAGCTTGGCTATGGCGGAGGACGCGCGGCTGACGCGCTCCTCGGAAAGCTCCAGCGCCAGGACGCGCCCGTCGAGGGAGACGTCGGCCTCCGGGCCGGAGCTTCTGGGGAAAGCCCACGCCAGCGAACGCGCCAGGGCGACCAGCTTCCCGTCGTCCTCCAGGGAAAGGCCGGTCTCGAGCGCCTTCCACGCCAGGGCGCGGTACATCTTGCCGGTGCTGATGAAACGGTAGCCGAGGCGCGAGGCCACCAGCTTGCCGACGGTGGACTTGCCCACCCCGGCGGGGCCGTCGATGGCGATTACGATGCCGTTGGGCCGCATTACCTGACCAGCGCCGTCTTCTTCGGCAGGTTGGCCTCGTTGTCGACGCCGAGCTTCCTGAGCGGGCGCACCCACTTGGTGAAGTGGGACGGCTTCAGCGAATACTCGTGCACCAGCCGCGCGACCTCGCTGATGGGCTGGTAATTCTCCCAGTTCAGGCGCAGGATGCGCACGCCGGCGTCCTCCATCTCCTCGATGAACTCGTAGTAGTTCTCCTGCAGGCTCTTCAGGTAGAGCGGGTCGATGGCCTTCTCCATGTTGCGGCCGCGCGCCTTGATGCGCGCTATCGAGGTCTCGACGCGGCAGTCGAGGAAGATCATCAGCTGCGGGAACACCAGCTCGCGCAGGACCATGTTGTCGAAGAGGTCCAGGTAGGTGTTGTAATCCATGTCGGAGATGATCTTGTCCGGGTGGCGGTTGAGCATCCGCGCGAAGATCGTGTCCTCCCAGATCGTGCGGTCCTGCACGACGCCGCGGATCTTGCCGAGGCTGATGCGGCTGACGAACTCGCGGTGCTGGCGGAAGCGGTGGTTGAGCAGCCACACCTGCATGATGGTGCCGTACTGCTTCATGTCCTTGTAGAAATGTTCCAGGTACGGGTTGCCGCCGACCTCCTCGAGCACCGGCTCGAAGTTGAGCGCCTTGGCCAGTTCCATCGTCAACGTGGACTTGCCCACCCCGATTATACCCGCTATCCCGATATAGCCTTCAGCGAACATATCTCACCTCTGTTGCCCTGCGTAGATACCGGCGCCGCGCGGCGCTCAGTGCTTGGTGTCTATCTCCTGCTCTATGCCCTTGATCGCCAGCAGCACGTCGTCCGGGTTGGACGCGGCCTGCAGGATGTCCTCGAGCTTGGCGAGGCCGTCCTTGTGCATCTTGACGAGCGACTGGTTGAAGGTCTGCATGCCGTAGAACCCGCCCTTCGCGATGGCCTGGGCGACGGCGTCGATGGTATTCTCGGCGATCATCTTCTTGACGTGCGGCGTCGCGGTCATGATCTCGACGGCCGGCAGGCGGCCGCCCTTGGAGCACGGCAGCAGGCGCTGCGAGATGATGCCCCGGAGGCTTTCCGAGAGCTGCAGCCGGACCTGCGCCTGCTGGTGCGGCGGGTACAGGTCGATGATGCGCGAGATCGTCTGCACGGCGTTCATCGTGTGCAGCGTGGCGAACACGAGGTGGCCCGTCTCGGCGGCGGTGATGGCCGCCTGCGTGGTCTCCAGGTCGCGCATCTCGCCGACGAGGATCACGTCCGGGTCCTGGCGCATCGCGGCGCGCAGCGCGTCCACGAAAGTGGTCGTGTCGGCGCCGAGCTCGCGCTGGCTGATGATGCACTTCTTCTCGGTGAAGGAGAACTCTATCGGGTCCTCCACCGTGATTATGTGGGCGTCCCAGGTCTGGTTCAGGTGCTCGATCATCGCGGCGAGCGTCGAGGTCTTGCCGGAGCCGGTGATGCCGGTGACCAGGATCAGGCCGCGCTCGTTCTGCAGCAGTTTCTTGAGAGGGTCCGCGGGCAGGCGCAGCTCCTCGAAGGTCGGGATCCTGAGCGGGATGTGGCGGATGGCCACGCCTATCTTGCCCTTGTGCAGGAAGACGTTGAAGCGGAAGCGGCCGAGCTCGCCGCCGTCCATGGAGAAGTCGACCTCGTGCTTCTCGGCGAAGATGGCCTTGTGGCGGGCGGTCATCAGCGGGAAGACCATGTCCTCCACTTCCTTCTGCGTCATGTTGGAGGCGTTGATCGGCGTGATGACGCCGTTGATGCGCAGGAAGACCTGCGAGTCGCCGCGGATGTGGGTGTCAGAAGCCTTGTTCTGCACCATGACCTTCAGCAGGAGGTTGAGGTTTATCGCCATATTTCTTCCGGTCCGGAGGCTATTTCAGGCGCCGCGAGCCGCTCTGCCGGCGCAGGTAGGCCGGCTTGTCCAGGTCCTCCTCGCGCCGGTCGGCGGAGGCCGGGGCCTCCGGCAGGAAATCGTCCTCCAGGCGGCGCGGGCGGTTGCGGCCCATGCCGCGCAGGCGCGCCAGGTCGCCGGCCAGCTCGCCGCGGCGCGACGGGAACCCGGTAGCGATCACGGTGATCTTCAGCTCGTCCCCCAGCGTCTCGTCGAAGGCCTGGCCGTACTTGATGAAAACGTCCGGGTTGGCGTGCTTGATGATGTACTCCATCGCCTCGTCGACCTCGACGATGCGGATGTCCCGGGAGCTGGTGAAATTGACCAGGATACCCTTGGCCCCGTCGATGACGGCGCTCTCGAGCATGGGCGAGTGCACCGCCTCCTTGGCGGCCTCGATGTGCCGGTCGGGGCCGGACGCGCGGCCGATGCCGATCAGCGCCTCGCCCGACTTGGTCATGATCTTCTTGACGTCCTGGAAGTCCACGTTGATAGCGCCGGCCCGGGTGATGACGTCGGAGATGCCCTGGATGGCCTGGCGCAGGACGTCGTCGGCCTTGCGGTAGGCGTCCTCGCTGGACGTGTCGCGGCCGACCACGGAAAGGATGCGGTCGTTGGGGATGACGAGCAGGCAGTCGGCGTTCTTGCGCATCTCGTGGATGCCGGCCTGCGCCTGGTCGGCCCGGGTCTTGCCCTCGAAACCGAACGGCCGCGTCACCACGCCTATGACCAGCGCGTTGGGATTGCTTTCCTTGGCGGTCTGCGCGACCACCGGCGCGGCGCCGGTGCCGGTGCCGCCGCCCATGCCGGCCGTGATGAACAGCAGGTCGGCGTCGGAGACGGCCTCCTTGACCAGCTCGGCCGATTCGATGGCGGCGTCCTTGCCCTTGGCCGGGTCGCCGCCCACTCCGAGCCCCTTGGTCAGGCCCTCGCCGATCTGGATGCGGTTCGGCGCCTTGCTGCGGCGCAGGTCCTGCGCGTCGGTGTTGATCGCGACGAACTCTACGAGCCGGATGTCGGCCTCGACCATGCGGTTGACGGCGTTGCCGCCGCCCCCCCCCACGCCGATGACCTTGATGACCGCCTCGCGGTCCTGGAAATCGTTGTTGTAGCGTATCCTGGTATCGGACATTTCAGCGCCTTAGAAGAGGTCCTTGAGCCAGCGCCAGACCTTCTTCTCCACCGAACCGCCGCGCGCGGGACCGGGAACGTCGGTGTTCCAGGTCTTCAGGTGCGGGTAGCAGACCAGCGAAACGGCGCCCAGGAAAGGCTGCGTCATGAACTCCTCGGGGCACTGCAGGATCTCCTGCGCCGGCAGGCCGAGGCGGGCCTGGCTGAGGTCGAGCAGCTGTTCGGCGGCCTCGGGCATGCCCTTCAGCAGGGCGGCGCCGCCGGTCAGGATGGCCCCGCCGGGCAGTTCGGCGTAGTTGGAGCCCTGCACGGCCTGGTTGATCTTCTCGAAGATCTCCTCGGCCCGCGGCTGGATGAAGTCCAGCAGCTCGCGCGGCCGGACCTCCTTCTTCGTGCGGGCGTCGAGCTTGGTGATGTTGATGAGCTTGTCGTCCTCGAGCATGTTGGAGAAGACCGCGCCGTACTTCTCCTTGATCTCCTGCGCCGCGGACATCGTCGTGCCGAGGCCGTAGGCGATGTCGCGGGTGATGTGGTCGCCGCCGACGGCGATCTCGCGCGAGAAATGGATGCTGCCTTCGGAATAGATGCCGAGCGAGGTCGTCTGGCCGCCGGCGTCCACCAGCAGGCAGCCGAGGTCCCGCTCCTCTTCCGAGACCACGAGCTCGCCGACGGCGAGCAGCGTGTAGATGGTGTCCACCACGCGGAAGCCGGCCTTCGAGACCGACTTCATCAGATTGTTGATGATGGGGCTGGAAGCGGTGACGATATGCACGCCCACCTCGAGCAGGGAACCTTCCATGCCGATCGGGTTCGGCACGCCGCGCTGGCGGTCGAGCGAAAAGCCCTGAGGGATCACGTGCAGGATCTCGCGGTCGGACGAGAGCGGCACGGTCTTGGCGTTCTCGATCACGTTGGCGACGTCCTCGCTGGTGATCTCCTTGTCGGTGCGGGCGATGTTGTAGCCGCCCTTATTGTCGAAAGCCTGGATATGGGAACCGCGCACGCCGAGATACACCTCGCCGACGACCTCGTTGGCCTTGCTCTCGGCCGCGTCCATCACGTGTTCGATGGCCCTGGCGGTCTCCTCGATGTTGACGACTACGCCGCCCTTGAGGCCCTTGCACGGGGCGGTGGCGCCGGCCAGCACGCGGATCTTGTTGTGCTCGTCGTCGCGCTCGGCGATGACGCAGGTGACCCGGCTGGACCCCATATCAAGCCCGGCGATGATCTCAGATTTTCCCATATGAAAGCTCCAGAAGTAAGCGGAAAAGATTGTCCGTCCCGGGAGGAGCCGCGCCCTAGCGGGCCGCAGGCCCGGCGGAGGAGACGAAGATCTTGCCTTCCCGGAAATACCGCATGTCCACGCGGAACGGGGCGCGCTTCCTGAGCGCCGCGTCGCGGACGACTTCGTTCAATCTTAATATTTTTAAGCGCGTGAATTCAAATCCGCCCCAGAGCACCGTGGTGCCGTCGGCCAGGCTCAGCCTGCAGGCCCAGTCGCGGGCGGGGCAGTCCAGCTTGACGGGCCGGGAGTAGAACAGCGGCAGCAGCGGCTTCAGTTCGCCGAGGAAGGAGGCGAGCCCTGGGGCGTCGGCCGCGGGGCCGGTGACCTCCGCTGCCAGGCCGGCCTCGGCGCCGCCGGAAAGGTCCTCGGGGATGAAGCGCCCCGTCGCGCCCAGGTAGGCCGTGGTCCCGTTGAGCAGGACGGGGGCGACCACCGCTTCCGGCCGGGCGGTAAGGCTGGCCTTGCCGGTAACGAAATTGCGGCCCACCTTCACGTAGGCCAGGCCGGGGTGCCGGCGGCGCAGCTCCTCGGCGAGGGCGCGGCATTTGGAAGAGGTGAGGGGCGAATTCAGGACGCCGGAGAGCAGCTCCCGGGCGTGGGCCGCGGCGGCCGGCGCGGGACAATCGACCTCGAACGCCGCCGGCTTGAACGACAGCAGGCGGCCGGCCAGGAAACCGCGGGAAGCCTTCAGGGCGGTCCCGAAGGACCAGGCGGCGAGCAGAAGGCCCAGCGCTATACCGGCGACGGCTCCGCCGCGCCGCAACAGCTGGTTGCGGACCTTCATGCGTACCCGGACCTTATATCGCCTGCGAGCCATCCGGGCTATATTATAGCCCTAATTTTTGCCGTTAGGCAAAAATTACCCGCAGGGCGGCCGAGCCGGAGCCTTGCTCCGTGCGCAGGCCGGGGCGTATCCCCGGCGCGGCCGGTCCGAGCTCCGCGAGGAGGCGCGCAGCGCCAGGATAGCCCAAGCCCTGAGCCTGCGACAATATCCCATGGCTATGACCGTCATGGCAAAACCCGCAGGCTCACCCGCGCAGCGGGCGTCGGGCCCAGCGCAATGCGCGCCCGGCCCGACGGGGCGTATGCCTCCCGAAGGGCGCCCGCTGTGCGGGCGGGAAGCCGCGCAAGCGGCTTTCAGGCTAATTTTTGCCGTTAGGCAAAAATTACCCGCAGGGCGGCCGAGCCGGAGCCTTGCTCCGTGCGCAGGCCCGTATGCCCAGCGGCAAAAAAAGACTTGCACCTGAGCCGCTATTTTGTATAATGTCGGAAAGTATAAAGGGGAGTCGCAGCCATTTTCTTTTAAGGAAGGAGAGAGACACATAATGAAAATGAACAGGAAAGGTTTCACGCTGATAGAGCTGCTGGTCGTCGTTCTCATCATAGGTATCCTGGCCTCGATAGCCATTCCGCAGTACTTCAAGGTCGTCGAGAAGTCCCGCGTAGCCGAAGCGATGTCCCTGATCTCGTCCGTCAAGTCGGCCGAGGAGCGCTACCTCGCCCGCGGCGGCACCTATACCCAGGATTTCACCCAGCTCGACATCTCCTACCCCGGCATGAGCGCCGGCTCCATCAGCACCAAGTTCTTCAGCGCCGCCGCTTCGGCCGGCACCTGCGCCAGCGGCCCCTGCTACGTGCTGACCGTCACCCGCCAGACCAACAGCTCCAGCGTCGCGGCCCGCTACGGCAACTACTCGATGAACGTCAACGTCCCGGACCGCCCGCAGGTCCAGGTCGCGGCCTGCCCCGGCGGCGGCTCCAACTGCGACGAGCTCCTGCAGTAAGCGGGAACCCCGTCCATCCCGCCCCCCCGCCGCAGGCAGGGGGGCGGTTTTTTTTGTATAATTAATGCCGTCGTCTTTTTCGCGCCCGTAGCTCAGTGGTAGAGCATCCGCCTTTTAAGCGGGTGGCCGCGCGTTCGAATCGCGCCGGGCGCAATTTATACTCGGACGGTAAGAGGCGCCCCTCCGCGCCGCGCACAGGCCGCACTCCTCTCCGGCAACAGCCTGGCCCCCGAACGCCCGCGGCCTCCGCGGCAGAAAAAAACCCGCGTCCCGCGGGTTTTTTCTTTCGCCGGGGAGCCCCCCCCGACTAATCCTGTTCCTGCAGTTCCCCGGGGCCGGCCTCGGTCAGCACGGCCAGCCCGTCCCGCGCCAGCCAGATCCGGCCGTCCCTCCAGACGAAGGCGGAGAGCGGATACCCGGCGCGCATGTCCTTCAGCGCGTAGACGCCGTCGAGGGTGAGCGTATCGTCCAGCTTATGCCGGTAGATCAGGCCGCTGGAGGAGACGGCCGCCCACAGGTAGTCGCGCCCCCGGAAAAGCTGGTCCGGTTTCTCGGGCAGCTTGAACGAGGCGGCCGGCGTCAGTTCCGAGTCGGTCCGGCGCAGCACCACGTTGCCGTCCCCGTCGCAGGTCCAGAGATATTCCCCGTCGTAAAATAGCGCCGAGACCTTGCCCGGCATAGGGTAGGCGCGCAACAGCGGCAGGCCGGGCGCCAGTTTCCTTGCCTCTATCACCTTGCGCCAGGAATCCGCGACGTAGAGGGTATCGCCGGCGGCGGCCAGCCCGCTGATATGGGTCTTGTCCAGCTGATAGGTGCGCTCCAGTTTGAGCCCCTGCTGTCCGGGAGAATAGACGTAGACCGCGCTGGAAAGCCAATCCCCGGCGAACAGTTCATCGCCGCGCCAGAACATGGCCGAGATGTTGGGGGCCGCGCCCGGGTACTCGCGGTAATAGGAATCGCGCTCGGCCTTCCCCCTCAGGTAGAAAGCCCCTGCGGCCAACAGCAGCAGCAGCGCGGCCGCGGCGAAGAGCGGGCGGCGTCCCGCCGAGACCTTCCGCGCCGGGACCGCGGCGGGCTTCGGCGCAGGCGGCGGCGGAACGTTATCCGCGGGCGCCACCACCGGCTCCCGCCTGGGCACGGCATAGCTGCGCTTCTGCGGCGCCGCGCCCTGGACGAACTTCCTGACGGTGTCCACCAACTGCGCGTTCTCGAACGGTTTCTGCAGATATTCGCTGGCGCCCAGTTTCATCACGTCCACCGCCGACTGGATGTGCCCGTAACCGGTGATCATGACCACGGGGATCGACTCGTCGATATGCTTGAGCCCCTCGAGCACTTCGATGCCGTCCATCCCGGGCAGGCGCATGTCCAGCAGCACCAGGTCCGGCCTTTCGGCGCGGACCATCTCCAGCGCGGACGGCCCGTCGCCGGCCTCGGCCACGTCGTAGCCGCGCAGCTTCAGAACGTTGCGCACCGCCAGGCGCATGTCGGGCTCGTCGTCGACGATAAGGATGCGTGACATAAATGGTTCAGCTCTCCGGCAGCTCCAGCACCGCCCTCGCGCCGCGGCCGGGCTCGCCGGTCAGTTCCAGCGTGCCGCCGTGCGCCCTGGCGACGTTGCGCGCCAGGGTCAGGCCCAGCCCCATCTTGCCGGGGCGGGTGGTGAAGAACGGGTGGAAGAGCGCGCCCAGGTTCTTGCGCTCTATCCCTTCGCCCGCGTCCTTTATCTCGATGCGCTGCCTTCCTTTGGAGGACGAGATCCGGACGGCTATCTCCCCCCCGCCCGGCATGGCCTCGGCGGCGTTGAGCAGCAGCTGCTCTATGGCGCCGGCCAGGCGCACGCGGTCGACGCTGATCGAGGGCAGGTCCCCGGGCGCCTCGACCGCGGCGGAGGCCTTGCCCAGCCTGCCGGCAGCGCGGAGGGCGCCTATGGTCTCCGAGACGACGGCCTCCAGCTTTTCCGGAGAGCGCTGCGGGATCACGGGCCGGGAGAAGTTCATTATGGTATCGATCTTCTTCTGCAGCGCCACGATGTTGCGGACGATGACGGAGAGCGACTCCTTGGCGCCGTCCGCTTCCGGCGATTCCGCGCAGAACTCGGCGTGGCTGCGGATGATGCTGATGGAATTGGCGATCTGGTGGGCGACGCCGGCGACCAGCTCCTCGAAGTCCGGCGTATAGCCAGGGGCGCCGTAACCGCGGCCGCGGCGCTTCAGCTCGTCGAAGTCCCCGCTCAGCTTCTTCATGCGGGAGTTCAGCTCGGCGAGCATCTTCTCCTTGATCAGCAGCTTATCCTCGGCCTCGCGCAGCATCGCGCGGTAGGGCTTCGCGCGCATCTCCTCGCGCAGCTGGCTCTCGCGGCTCTCCAGTTCCGTTTTCTCGGCCTTGGTGCGTTCCAGCTCCAGGCGGAGGTCCATCAGCCGGGACTCCTTCTCGGCGAGGCGCCGCTCGGCCTCGGAAAGCTTCTCGGCGTTGGCCGGCGCGGCCTTGCGGCGCACCATCGCCACCAGCGCCTCCTTCTCCTTGCGCAGCGCCTCGGCCTCGGAATTCAGCCTGTCCTCGTCGGCGACCAGCCGGGAGATGACGCCGTCGCGCTCGACCACGCGGGCCTGCGCCTGGCGGACCAGCTCGTTCTCGGCCTGGATCTCGGCCGAGTATTTCTGCCCCAGGGCCACCCGGCTCCGGCGCAGCAGTTCGCACTCCTCCTCCACCCCGGAAAGGGCGGCGCGGGCCTCCTCCAGCTCGAACTCCTTCTTCTTGAGCATGGCGTCGGCGTTGTGCATCTTCTCGGAAAGCTTCGCGTAGCGCTCCTTCTCGGCCTCCGCGGCGCCCGCGGCGTCGGCCTCGGCGGTCTTCAGCCTGGCGGCCAGGCCCGCGGCCTCGGATCTGGCCGCGGCCTCGGCGGAGCGGGCCTCCTCGAGCGTAAAGGCCAGCTTCTTGATCTCGGCCTCCGCTTCGCGCACCTTGTCGAAGAGTTTGGCGCTGCGCTCGCGCTCGGCCTTGCCGGCGCCCGCGCTGCCAGCCTCCACGGTCTCCAGCCTCGACTTGAGGCCGTCGGCCTCGGCCTCGGCGGCGGACCGGGCGGAGCGTTCCTCTTCCAGCTGGAAGCCCAGCCGCTTGATCTCGGCCTCGGCGGCCCGGACCTTGTCGAAAAGTTTGGCGCTGCGCTCGCGCTCGGCCTCGGTGGAGCCGGCGGCGCCGGCCTCGAAAGCCTCCAGCCGGGCGCGCAGCGAGCCGGCTTCGGCCTCGGCCTCGGCCCGCTCCGCGGCCGCGGCCTCGTTGACCAGCACCAGGTCGTCGTACTTGCGCAGCAGCTCGCGGTACTTCGAGGCCTGCTCCTCGAGCGCGGCCATCAGCGAGGCGGCCTCGCCGTCCCTGGCCTTGGACTCCTGCTCGGCCAGCGCCGCGGCCGCCGCCTCCGCCTTTACTGCGGCGGCGCGGAACTTGTCGCGCTCGGCTTCCAGCGTCTTGAGGCGGCCGGCCGTGATCTCGGCCTCGTTCTCGGCGGACCTGAGGCGCGCGACCTGGTTATGCAGCTGCACTTCGGAAAGCTTCCACTTCCCCTCGGCTTCCTCTATATCCTTCAGCAGGGAGGTCTCCCGAGCGCGCAGCGCGGCGTTCTCCTCCTCTTTCTTGCGCAGGGCGGCCTGGGCGTCGCTGAGCGCGGCCTGGGACCTGCGGTACTTGTCCAGGCTCTCGGCGCCGCGCTTCTCCAGCTCGGCCTCCAGCTCCTCCACCCGCTCGGAGAGCGAAGCGGCGAGCTCCTCGCTGCCTTTGCCCCTGCCGGAACGGAAAGCCTCGGCTTCGGCGGCCAGTTCCCGGATCTTCTGTCCGGCGGACTTCAAAAGTTCTTCCTTGGCGGCCACGGCGGCCCTGGCCTCGGCCAGCAGGCGCTCCTTGTGGGCGACGTCCTCGAGGGCCTCGTCGAGCCTGGCGCCGGCGGCGGCCAGGCTGCGCTCCAGTTCCGCGGTCCTGTCGGCCTGGGCGCGCAGCTCCTTTTTTACCAGGTCTATCTTAAGGAGGAAGCCCTCCTCGGAACGGGCCGCGTCGCGGGCGGCCTGGGCAAGCTTCTGCTCCAGGGTTTCCTGCTGCTTCTGGAGCCTCCCTATCCGCCCCTCGCGGTCCTTGACGGCCGCGCGTTCCTCCGCCAGCTCGCCCTTGAGCTCCTCCATCGCGCGCCAGATCCGCTCGGATTCCGCGTCCTTGTCCTTTATGGCGGAACGCGAGCTGTTTATGAAAAGGTCCTTCTCGGCGGAGCGGGCTTTCTCCTCGTCGAGCATGCGGGAGACGGACTCCAGTTTGGCCGCCAGGGAATCGCGCTCGGAAGAGAGGTCGGCGGACTTGGAGATCTCGGCTATCAGCGAGTTCTTGGCCTCCTGCAGCGCCCGGGAAAGCGCGGACTCCTGCGAAGCCAGCCTGGCCGAGGCGGCCTCGGTCTGGGCCTTGGCGGCCTCGAGCTCGCGTACCAGCGACTCCAGCCGGCCGGAAAGGGCGTCGCGCTCGGAGGAGAGCGAGGCCGACTTGGCCGTCTCGGAGGAAAGGGCCGCTTTTACGTCGGCGACGGCCAGCGTCAGCTCCGTCTCCCGGGCCTTGGCGGCCTCCAGCCCGGCCTCCAGCTGCTCTATCCTCGAAGCGTAGGATTCCTCCCGGCCTTTCAGGTCGGAGAGGAAGCCTTCCAGGTCCGAATTCAGACCTTCGAGCTCGTCGAGGTGACTTACTTGGTCTTCCATAGCTTCATCTTTTCTTTTAGCTGCTCGACCAGCAGGCGGGTCTTCTCGGCCTCTTCGGAGCGCCTGGCGGCCTCGGCGGCGGCTTCGGCGGCCTTGTTCTCGGCGAGAGCGTGGAGAGTGCGTTCCTCTTCGAGGTACTTCTTAAGGCGCTCCTCGCCCTTCTGCAAGGCCTCGTAGCGGGCTTTCAGCTGCGAGAACGCGGCTTCCTGGGCGCCGAGCGCGTCCTTGAGGACGCCGACCTCGCGGGCCAGCTCCTTCTCGCGCTGCACGGCGTCCTGCGCGGCTTTGTCCTGCGCGAGCCGGAGCTCTTTGCGCTCGGCCTCCTGGTCCTTGCGCATCGCGTTCTTGGCGTCCGAGATCTCCTCTTCCTTGCGGGCTATTTCCAGGCGCCAGAACTCGCTTTCGCGCTTTAACTGCTCGAGCTGCTTGTCCAGCTGGACGCGCTGCTCCTCCGAGGCGCGCAGCTTCTGCATCGCCCCGTTGTATTTCTTATCGTTCTCCCGGACCTCGGCTTCGAACGCGATCTTATAGTCGGAGTATTCCGCGCGCAGGTCGCGGAAATCCTTGTCCCTGGCGGCGTATTTTGCGGACAGCGCGGAGTTCTGCTCCTCGGCGCGTCTCTTTTCCTGGGCCAGTTCCGTCTGCAGGGCCGCGACCATGGCCTGCCGCTCCTCCGATATCCTCTGCACATGCTCCAGCCGGGAAACGGCTTCGGCGACACGGAGGCGCAGGTCCTCCAGGGTTTTCCGGTAGGAGTCCTCCTGTTCCTGGCGCATCTTCTGCGCCGAGTCGCGCTCGGCGGTGACCCTGGAAAGCTGCTCCCTGGTCCGCAGGGATTCCTCTTCCCTGGCGGCCAGCTCCTCGTCCATGGCCTTTTCCTTCTCCGCGTACATGCGCTGCAGCCTCTCGCGTTCGTGCAGCAGCAGTTCCTCGCGCTCCACCTTGGAACTTTCCATCAGGCGCGTCAGTTCGGCTATCTTCTCCTCGCGCAGGCGCACGGTGTCGGCCATCGCGGCCAGCTTGTCGGCCAGTTCGGCCCCGCCGCGGGCGCGTTCCTCGGCCACGGCGGCCTTCAGCTCGTCGGCGGCCTTCTGGCGGACGAGCTTCATCTCCTCCCCGGTCTTCTGCAGCAGCAGGCGCAGCTCGTTGAGTTCCTCGTCCTTGCGGCCGAGCTCGGTGGTGAACTCCAGCCCGCGGCCCTCCAGTTCGGAGGCGAAGCGCTGCTTCTCGGCGGAGAGGCGCTTCTCCCACTGCATGGCCTCCTCGGCCAGGCGGTGGTCGGCTTCGGCCTTGAGCTTGGCGCGCAGCGCGTCGGTCTCGGCCTCGTAACGTTCCTCGGAAACTTCCAGCTCGCGGCGCAGCGCGGCGATCTGTTCCCTGGCCGCGGTCCTGTCCTTGGCGGCCTCCTCCAGCTCGCGGCGCAGGTGGGAGATCTCTTCGACCTTCAGCTTCAGGCTGTCCTCGTAAATGCGGCCGGCGGTCTCTATCTCGGAGCGCAGCGCGGAGGTGTTCTTCTCCAGTTCCACCTTCAGGCGCACGTCGTACTCGGACCGCAGCTGCTTCTCGCGGAAGGAGAACTCCTCCAGCTTGACGTTGTACTGCGTCTGCATCTGCTCCACCTTGTGGGCGAAGACGTCGCGCTCGCCCTGCAGGGTCTTGATGGTCTCCTCGAAGGTGCGCAGGTTGCGCTGCAGGTAATCTATCTCGTCCTGGCGCTTGCCCATGTCCTCGCGATAGTTGCGCTCGGCTTCCTGCAGCTTCTCGGCGAAGCGGTTGCGCTCGTGCTCGACGGCGATCTTGAGGCGCTTGGGGATCTCCACCTCCATCTCTTTGAAGCGGGTCTTCTCGGCCTCGACGGCGTCGTTCAGGCGCGCGAGGCGGGACTCGTAGTCGGCGGACTGGTTCTTCTTCTCGGCCTCGAGCGTGCGGATGACGCCCTCGAGGCTGGAGATGGCGTCCTTGTAGCGGGAAAGATCGTCGTCGCGGCGTTTTATCGCCTCGGGGAACTCCGCGAGCTGCTTCTCGAGCAGCGAGACCTTCACCTTATGATCGTCTATCTCCTGGTTCTTCTCCAGGATCTTCTTGTCGATCTCGAGCTCCTTCTGCTTGAGGGCCCGGTCGCGCTCGTCGGCCTCTTTCTGCCAGCTGTCCTTGGCCCACTTCAGCACGGCCTCCTGCTTGCGCAGCTCCTCGCCGGTCACGCGCTCGCGCTTCTCGAGTTCCTCCACCTTGTTCTGGTAGGTCTGCTCGATAGAGGCCTTCTGCGAGGCCAGCTCTTCGGCCAGGCGCTTCTTCTCGGCCTCGAGGCGGCTGCCGTAGACGCGCTCGAACTCCTGCTGCTTGGCGAGCTGTTCCTGCCTAAGCTGCCAGAGCTCCCCCTCCACCTGCGCCCAGCGGCCGCGCAGCTCCTCGGACTTCTTCTGGTAGTCCTCCTGCAGACGGATCTCTTTCTGCTTGAGGACCTCCTCGCTCTTGGAGATCTTGTCCTCCAGCTCCTTCTCGCGCTCGGTCAGGCGCTCGAGGCGGGAGCGGAACTGGTATTCGAGCGAATCCTGCCGGGACTTCATCTCCTCCTCGTGCACGCGGGCGGAGCGCTCGATCTCCGAGTTCTTGCCTTTGAGCTGGTTCTCGAGGAAAGTGACCTGGCTGGATTTCTCCTGCAGGTTCTGGCGGGTCTTCAGGTCCTCCTCGTGCAGCGAGCGGATCTTGTCGAGCGCCCAGCGCAGCGCGAGGCGGGCGGTCTCGACGTCGTTGATCGCCTGCTCGTTAAGGGAGGATTCGTCGAATTTCTCGTTCATATTCTTTATCGCGGCCGCGGCCGCGCCTCTAAAGCTTTTAAGGCAGCACCAGCACCTGGCCGGGCTTCACTTCGCCGCCGCGGCCGACGGCGCCCTGGTTGGCGCGGTAGATCTCGGGCCAGCGGTCCGGGTCGCCGTAGACGGAGGCCGCTATGCTCTCGAGCGTGTCCCCCTCCCTGACGGCGTAGGTGCGGCGGCCGGCGGCGGGCCTGGCGGCCGGCTTGGCCGCGGGCTTAGGGGCGGCCTGCACGGCGGGCCTGGCGGCCGGCCTGGTCTTCGCGGCCTCTATCTCGGCGCGCGACTTCTCCAGCTCGGACTTAAGCTGCTCTATCTGTTTCTGCACCTCGGCGGCGGTGGGCTCGGGCTTGGCCTCCGGTGCGGCGGCCGGCGCGGCCGCCGGGGCGGCCTCCAGCTTCAGCTGCAGCGTCTTGATCTGTTCTTCCTGGGCGGCGGCCTTCTCCCGGGCGCGGCGCAGCTCCAGCGCGGCGGCGGCCTCGGAGGCGGACAGCGCGTCGGCCTCGGGCCCGAACCGGAAGGAGAACGCGAGCCTGTGGGAACCCATAGTCCCGGAGATCCCGCCTATCGGCAGGACGAAGGAATAGTCGAACTCGGCCAGGCCGAACCGGGCGCCGAGGCCCATGCTGATATTGCGCCGGGAATCGTTGCCGGCGGCCAGGCCCATGCGCAGCGCGTAGCTGCGCTGGAAGGAGTACTCGGCGCCGGCGGACAGCGTGTAGTCGGAGCCGGCGAAGGAGGCGTCGAAATCGAGCAGGCTGGTGCGCATCAGGTAGGAGAAGCCTACGCGGGCCTCCACGGGCAGGCGGTCGGCGGAATCCAGGCCCAGGTCGGGGCGGTTGAGGTTCTTGAGCGCGAAGCCGAGGCCGTAGGCCGGGGCCGGGCGCCAGAAGAAGCCGAGGTCGGCGCCGAGGGCGGACTTGGAGTAGCCGGAGCCGAAGACGGGGTCCACGGCGGTGTAGGCGTCGGAAACATAACCGCGCCTGAGGTACTTGAGCGTCAGGCCGCCGGCGACGCCGCGGTAGACGGCGGTGGCGTAGCTCACCGAGAAAGAGGTCTCCGAATAGGCCTCGCTGAGACGGGTATCGTTCCAGGAAACGCCGGCCGCGCCCTGCAGGTAGCGGCGGAGGGGCCCGGCGAAGCCGAAATAGCCCTGGCCGATCTTGGAGTCGTCGCTGAGCCCGGAATAGAGGCGGCCGTAGACGGCGGTAAGTTCGGGGGAGCGGGTCTCCAGCAGCGTGGCCGGGTTGGAGCACATCGCCTCTGAACCGCCGGGAACGGCGGCGAAGGCGCCGCCCATGGCGGTACCCCTCGCCCCGCAGGCGGCATCATTGAATAAAGCGTAGCCGTTCGTGCTCATAACGGACATAGCGGAAAGCAGCACCAGAAGCGCTTTTGCCACAGTAACAATTCTACCTTCCGCCTGTTTCATAAATATTACCTAATTATGCCGGCCGGCACACGGCCGCTTACCGGGCCAGCACCATCGTGCCGTTGTAATACTTGTCCCCGGCCTTGAACTGGTAGATATAGATGCCGGCCGGCGCCTTGCCGCCGTCCTTGCGGCCGTCCCAGGCCAGCGAGGCCTCGGAGTTGTAGCTGCCGGGGCGGAGGTTGGCCACCGCGGCGCCGGAGAGGTCGTACACCTTGGCGTCGGTGATCTCGAGGCCCTCCGGGTTCTCGTAGATGATATTGAACTCGTCCCAGACGCCGTCGCCGTTGGGCGTGAAGATCTTGCGCGGCACGGTCTGCGTGATCCGGAACGACTGCGGCCTGATCACCTGCTTGACCTTGAAGACGCCGGTCTTGGCTGTCAGCACGGTGATGGTGCCGCTGGCCGGGTCCACGGTGCCGCCGATGCGCACGTCCTCCACGCCGTTGAAGTAGTAGACGGCGTAGTCGTAGGCCGAGTAGGAGGCCTGCGGGGAGACGGCGCTGATCGAGACCGCGCCGGCGCGGGAGAGCGGGATGGTCAGCGTGACGTCCGACGGGAAGTCCAGGCCGACGCGTTCCTCGCCGGAGGAGGTCAGGAAGTAGAGCTTATAGGCCGCGAAGGTCAGGCCGCTCTCGTACTGCGTCTGGCGGGCCAGGCGCGGCGAGAGGCCGGCGGCGCCGAGCTGGCTCTCCAGGGCGGGCGGCATGTCCGCCACGGCGCGGCCGTCGTCGGCCACGACGCGGGCCTGCTCGCCGGAATTGCTGAGCCAGGCCGACGGGTCGCTCTTGAGGTTGAAGCGGTCCACGGCCCTGACGTAGTACCAGCGCGTCTCCGAGGCCGCCTCGGTATAGCTGAACGTCGCGCTGGACGGCGAGGCCACGAGGGCCGGCGTGCCGTTGACGGCCGTACTGCTGTAGACCTCGTAGCGCTTCAGGCTGGTGGTGCCGCCGGCCACGTCGTAGAGGACGGGGGTCCACGAGATGGTGAAGCCCGCGGCCGAGAGGGCGCCGGACACGACCGGGGCCGCCGGGCGCGCCAGGTTGAGCGTCAGCGCCAGGCTGCCGAGGTCCGAGTAGGCGGTCTCCACGCCGGAGCCGTTGCGGGACTTGCCGCGCGCGTAGTAGAGGGTATTGCTGTCCAGCCCGCTGAACGCCGCCGAGGAGGCGGCTATCCAGCCGGAGTCGTGCGCCGCGGAGAAGTCCGCGTAGCTGGAGACCTGGATGAAGTACTGCGTGGAAGCCGAGTTGTAGGCGGTATAGTTGACGGTGAAGCCGTCGCTGCTCAGGTCGGAGAAGCCGGCCTGGGTCGGCGGGTAGGCCATGGTCACCAGCTCGGCGATATTACCGAGCCCGCCGTAGACGGTCACGTCGTCGCCGAGGTAGACCGCGGCGTAGTAGGTCGCGTTGCCGGGCAGCCCGGAGAGCCAGTAGTACTCGGCCAGGCCGGCCGCGGCGCTGGTGGAGATCTGCGCCATGTAGGTGGAGCTGGAAAAAGCGTGGGCCGGGTCGGTGGAATAGTCCACCCGGATATAGCCGGGGCTGAAAGCGCCGGTGGAGCCGTCGTCGCCGGTCATGTTCCAGGCGAAGGTCAGCGCGCCGGAGGTCGAGGACTGGATGGTCAGCGTGGTGACCGGGTCCGGGGCGATGGCCGTGGTATAGAAGGCCGCGGTGGAAGAGATGCGCCCGTAAATGCCGGCGCCGTCGCGCACGCGCAGGGCGGTGTAGTACTGCGGCCCGGGCACCAGGTGGGAGAACGTGCTTATATCTATGGTGCCGGTGGTCAGGCCCGGCAGCGTATAGGAGGAAAGGATGCTCTCGTAGTTGGAATAGTTCACCGGGAAAGTCGCGATCTTGACCACTACGGCCGCGGCCTGGCCGCGGAAGCCGTCGCTGCCGACGCTGGTGAAGCCGACCTGCACCTGCCCCTCGCCCACCGGCTGCGTGGTGGCCGCGAGGTCGTACGGCACGCCGGGGCTGTGGCTGGTGGAGGAATGGCCGGAGAGCACCTTCTTCCCCCCCGCCGTTATCTGGACTCCGGAGATCTCGCCGATCACGGATTCCATGATCTTCGAGGTGGAGCTGGAGACCGCCAGGCCGCCCGTGACGGCGCTGGTCTCCGGATAACCGGTCAGCGCGCGGGCGCGGCCCGCCGTGGCGGCCATAAAGGCCGCCGCGGCTACCAGGGGGAACCAGCTCCTTCTATAGTTCATACGTTATTACCAGGTCGTCAGCGCGCCCGTCGCTATCGCCGCGTAACCGCCTATCGCGGTGCTGGTAGAGACGCTCAGCATATGCAGCGTGGTATCGTAACAGAACTGACCTTCCGCCGCCGGGGTGATCCCGTCGCAATTGGAGCTGGCGAAGACTGTCACCGCCTGAGGGATGGCGCCGCTGAGCTTGGAGGACGAAACGGCGCTTATCTTGGCGTCGGTAACCGCCAGGTCGGCTATGGCGTCCGTGTAGACCCCGTTCACGGCGACAGACGAGGCTATCACATTGGGGCCCAGCGCGCCGGCCGCGATGAGATCCGTCGCGATGGTGCCCGCGCCGGTGATCTTGGAACCGGCCACGTCGTTGATCTTCGCGTCCGTCACCGCCAGGTCGGCTATGGCGTCCGTGTAGACCCCGTTCACGGCGACAGACGAGGCTATCACATTGGGGCCCAGCGCGCCGGCCGCGATGAGATTGGTCGCGATGGTGCCCGCGCCGGTGATCTTGGAACCCGCCACGTCGTTGATCTTCGCGTCCGTCACCGCAGCGTCCTTGATCGAGTCGGTATAGACCCCGTTCACGGCGACAGACGAGGCTATCACATTGGGGCCCAGCGCGCCGGCCGCGATGAGATTGGTCGCGATGGTGCCCGCGCCGGTGATCTTGGAACCCGCCACGTCGTTGATCTTGGCGTCCGTCACCGCCAGGTTGGCTATGGCGTCCGCATACACGCCGTTCACGGCGACAGACGAGGCTATAACGCTGGCGCCCAGCGAACCCGCGGTCACGGCCGAAGCCGGGATGGCGGAAGCCGTCACGCCCGTCAGCCCCGAGCCGTCGCCGAAGAAGCCGCCGCTCGTGGTGATGGAAGACTGGCTCACGATCTTGCCCGAGGCGCCGGTCAGGTTAAGATTGACGTTGTTCATCGTCAGCGCCCCGGTCATCGTGTCGCCGGCCAGGTGCACCACCGCGCTGTCGGCCGCCTTCGTAC
>JAJZRA010000102.1 GCA_021847485.1 bacterium | reverse complement strand
AAAAAAAGCGGCCTGTACGACAGCCACCTTCTATATTTATAATAGCAATTCGGCGCCGGGGATTACAAGGGGAAAAAGCCGGCGCCCGGCTTTCAGGAGGCCGCCGGCGCGGCCTCGTAGGCCAGGACCGCCTCGGCGCGGCCCTTCACGGTGAAGGGCTCGAGAGGGGAGAAGGAGAAGGCGCCGCCGGGGACGCGGGCGCGGACGGCCTCTGAGACGATGACCTTGCCCGCGCCGGCCTTCGACTGCATGCGCTGGGTCAGGTTGACCACGTCGCCCAGCACGGTATACTCCATGCGGGCCTCGGAGCCGACGCTGCCGGCCACGACCTGCCCGCAGTTGACGGAGACGCCGGCGCCGAGCTCCGGGCCGCCGGCGGCCCGCTGCGAGGCGTTGAAGGCCGCGAGGGCCTTCTGCATCTCCAGCCCGCAGCGCACGGCGCGCTCCGCCATGTCCGCCTGCGGCAGCGGCGCGCCGAAGACCACCATGATCTCGTCGCCGATGAACTTGTCGAGCGTGCCCTCGTACTTGAAGACCACGTCTATCATCGCCGCGAAATAGCTGTTCAGCAGCGTCATCAGCTCGACCGGGTCCATCTTTTCGGCCATCGGGGTGAAGCCCCGGATGTCGCACATCAGCACGACGGCGTCGCGCCGGATGCCCTCGAGGACCGGCAGGCCGTCCTTCTGCATTATCTGCTCCGCCACCTGGCGCGAGACGTAGCGCGACAGCGCCCCCTCGGTCTTCTCCTGCCGGGCCTTGGCCGCCGCGAAGCGCGAGACCAGGCCGCGCAGCTGGTGCACGACGTAGCCGGCCGCGAGGCCCATCAGCAGCAGGCAGATGACCTGCAGCACCGCCGCCGCCGGGGCGGCGGCCACGGCGGGGCGCGCCGCCAGCGCGTGGAACTGCAGCCCGAGGAAGGCCGCGGCGGAGTAGACGGCCGCGGCGAGGACCGCCTTGCGGTTGTAGCGCAGGGCCGAGACGGCTATCAGCAGGTAGTAGAGGGGGACGAGCGGGCTGGACGGCCCGTCGGCCACGGCGAGCACCAGCGTCAGGAACAGCGCGTCGGAGAGCATCGCCGCGTACTTGAACCAGCGCCGGTAGACGCCGCGCCGGACCAGCAGCCAGAAGGCGGCGGCCGCGGCGCCGTAACCGACGGTGAGCAGCGTGACGGAACGGTGGAAGCCGGCGTCTACGGCGCCGAGGACGTGGAAGTCGAACAGCTCGTTCAGGTAGAGCAGGACCAGCGCCAGGTTGCGCAGGACGGAGATCTTGCGCTCGCCCTCGTATTCCTCGTCCCTGAAGAAGGCCTCCAGCGCCCCGTCGGAAGCCATCCCTAGCGCAGCCCCCGGGCGAAGTGCTCGAACGCGCGGGCGAAAGGCTCGGGCGGGGCGCTCAGCACGCCGGCGCCCACCTGGCCCACGCCCGGGTCCTTGTGGGCGACGCCCGTGTCGATGAACGGCAGGATGCCGGTCCTCGCCACCTTCAGGACGTCGATGCCCGTGGGCGTGCCGCGGAAGTTCAGGTACGGGATGCGGTAGATGCCGCTCTCGCCGGCCGTTATCCCGTACATCGCCAGCGTGTAGCCGACCGCGTCCGTCGCGCTGCCGCCGACGAACTGCACTATGGCCGGCGCCGCCGCTATCGCGAAGCCGCCGAGGCCGTTGGTCTCGGTTATCGCCGAGTCGCCGATGTCGGGGTTGGCGTCGGCCTTGGAGTAGCCGGGGAAGTACAGCGCGTCCGGCACGGGCGCCGGGCCGGTGAACCATTTGCCGCCGGTGCCGGAGAGCTGGACCCCGAACTCGGTGCCGTTGCGGGCCATCACGACGACGAGGGAGGAATCCTTAACTCCGCGGCCGGCGTCGAGCGAGGCCTTGGACAGCGCCATCGAGAGGTTCAGGAAGAAATGGTCGTTGCCGTTGATGAAGTCCAGGCACTTGGCGGCGGCGGCCGTATCCTTGCAGGTCCGGATGACCGCGGGCGCGATCGCGCGGTAGAACAGCGACGTGCCGGCGCGGTTGCGGTTGTGGACCTCGTCGCCCATATGGAGCGCCTGCGCGGTTATCGCCTTCAGGTCTATCTTGCCGAGGTGCGCGATGGCGGCCTTAAGGACGGGGTAGAGGGTCTTCTCCATCCACTTCAGGCGCTCGATGACCTCCGGGCCGTAGGCCCCGTAGCGCAGCACCTTGCCCAGCCCCTCGTTCTGCGTGGCGTAGGCCAGGTTGCCGTGCTCCTCGTTCTTCACGATGAAGACGGGCATGGAGGCCGAAATGATGCCGGCCATCGGGCCCACGGCGCCGTGCTCGTGGCAGGGCGCGTACTTGATGCGGCCCGAGGCGGCCAGCTTCTCGGCGCTCTTCGGGTCCTTCGCCAGGCCCTCGTACATCAGCGCGGCCATGATGCCGCCGCGCATCGGGCCGCACATCCGGTCCCAGGCGACGGGGGGGCCGGCGTGCAGGATCAGGTCCTTGCGCATGCCGGGTATCACGTCGAGGGCGGTCCCCATGCCGACGAGGGAGGGCTTGGCGGCCAGCACCCTGCCCAGCGCCTTGAGGTTGGCTTTCTCGATGCGCGCGGCGTGCCTGGCCGCCCTGGCGAACAGTTTCGCGTCGGAGACGAGGGGCGGCCTGAACTGGGCCTGCACGTTCTTCACCCCGGAATCGTTGAGGCCCTGGCGGAAGGACTCAAGGCCTATATTGACGACTTTAAGCTCGGTCTCGAAGAGTTTCATGGTCTTATCTCCTGGCGGAAAGGCGTATTATCTCGCCGGCCAGCCTGCAGGCCCCGGCGTTGGACGGCATCACCAGCACGCCGGCGGCTTCCAGGGCCTTTACGACCTTGAAGCGCGCCTGCGGGTCGGTCTCGGTGCCGGTCACCGAGGCGACTATCGAGAGCTCCTTGTTCTGGATGAAGGCCTCCACGATCGACGGCATGATGTCGTCGAGCGGCTTCAGGTTGGCCCCGTAGCCGAGCACCAGGTCCAGCAGCAGCACCGAGACCTCCGGCTTCGAGGCCTCGGAGACGATCATCTTGTTGCGCAGCGAGAAGTCTATCATCGGGTGAGGCCGCCCGACGGTGAACTCGTCCTCGCCGAGGTCGATGACGGAATGCCCGGAGAGCCGCATCGAGTCCTTCAGTTTGAGGCGCTTGTCGAGGGGGGCGTTGGAGAGGACCTCGCCCACCAGCTCGGGCAGGATGACCTGGGCCTCGCTGACGAACGTCCCGCCGGAGAACAGGCCGCGCAGACAGCGGCTCTTCTTCTTGCGGGCGGCCTCCCGGCGGGCCAGCTCGGCGGCCTTCAGGTTCATGTCGTAGATCATCTGCTTGGCCTTGCCCACCTCCCAGCCTTTGCTGAGGCAGACGGCCTTGTACGCGGCCTCTTCCAGCGTCTTCGCGGGATAGAAATTGTCCTTCACCTTCTCCTTTATCTCGCCGCCCAGGAAGACGGCCACCACCGGCTTGCGGATGCGCTTCACCTCGGCCATGATCTTCTTCAGGATGGCGGGGTGGGGGGGCTTGGAGACCATCAGCAGCACCCCGGTGCCGGGATCGGCGGCCAGCATCTTCAGCGCCTGCACGAACGTCAGCGCGCCCACCTCCAGCTTGACGTCGCGGCCGCCGGTGCCGACGGCCTGCGAGATGCCCGCGCCCTCGTTGGAGATCAGCGTGGTCACCTCCTGCAGGCCGGTGCCGGAAGCGGCGACGATGCCGATGTTGCCGCGGCGGACGGAATTGGCGAAGGCGATCGGCGCGCCGTTGATGATCGCGGTCCCGCAGTCGGGCCCCATGACCAGCAGCCCCTTGGCGAGGGCGGCCTTCTTCAGCTCCACCTCGGTCTCGACCGGCACGTTGTCGGAGAACAGCATGACGTTGAGGCCCTTCTCGAGGCAGTCCGCGGCGAGGGCGCCGGCGTAGCGCCCGGCGACCGAGATGACCGCCAGGTTGGCCCCGTCCAGGCTCCTGAGCGCGTCGTCCAGGCCCGCGGCCTTGCGGTCGGAGGTCCCGGCGGAGGAGGCGGGTTTCTTGTTGAGCAGGTCGTCGGCGGCCTTCAGCGCCGCCTCGGCCGCGGCCGGGGTCTCGGCGCTGACGGCTATGGCGAGATCGGTGTCGCCGGCCGCCTGGACCTCGGGGGTCAGCAGGCCGGAGGCCTTGATGATGCCCTTGTTCTCCCTGGTGGCCATCACCACGGCGGAATCCAGCACGCCGGGCACGGCGCCCAGCTTCCTTGCGACCTGCATCAGCGAGACTGAGTCGAAGTAGGCGCCCTTCTTGATTACGGTCTTGATCATAGTTTCTCCTTCCAGGATAAAGCTTCCAGCAGCGCGAAGGCGAGCCCCGCGCAGAAATCGGCTCCCGAGGTGTGCCCGCTGTCCAGCGCGGCGGACAGCGCGCCCCTGAGCCCCCTGCCCCCGGCGGCGGAGAGCGCCTTCAGCAGCCGCAGCGTCTTGGCGTTCACGCGCCCCTCGTAGGAGGCCTCGAGAAAGCTGTTGGAGATCAGGTTGCGGCCGACGGCGCTGAAGTAGAGCAGCTCCACCCGGACCGAGGCGTCCACGCCGAGGTTCAGCGCGGCGTAGTTGAGGCCGGCCAGCATACCGCTGATGAAATCGTCGCCCGAGGGGGTGAGCCCGAAGCCCAGCCCGCGCATGGCGCGGGCGCCGCCGCGGTAGTCGCCGGAGCGGAAAGCCGCCACGGCCTTCTTGAAC
>JAJZRA010000027.1 GCA_021847485.1 bacterium | reverse complement strand
GAGCGAGATCTTCAAGCATATCTCCAACACCGTCTACGAGGAGCTGCTGAAGAAGCAGACTGCCTCGGTCGAGATGCGGGCGCAGGACGGCGGCAGCCGGTTCTCCGCCCCCGACGTGCCGGCCTACCGCGAGGCGGCACCCGCCCCCGCGGCGGCCCCGGCGGCGCAGGCGGCTTCCGCCGCGGCCGAGACCGCCGGGCTCTTCGACGCGCTCTCCCCGGCGGCCGAACCCGCCGCCGCGGCCCCGGCCGACTGGCGCGGGCAGGACCTGGTCTATCTGGGCCAGCTGGCCAGGAGCTACCTGCTGTTCGAATGCGAGCGCGGCCTGCTGGTCGTGGACCAGCACGCGGCGCAGGAGCGGGTGCTCTTCGAGAAGTACCTCGACGAGTTCTCCAGGGGCGCGATAAAGGTGCAGCCGCTGCTGGTGCCGCTCGAAGCGGAGCTTTCCCGCTCGCAGATGGAGACGGTGCTGAAGTGGCGCGACTGGATGAAGACGGCCGGCTTCGAGCTGGACCAGCGCGGCCCGGCCGTGGCGCTGCTGCGCGCGGCGCCGGCGCTGTTCTATTTCACGCAGCCGGCCTTCGCCGAGTTCCTGGGCTACCTGGCCGAGGTGCTGGGCGAGCCGCAGAAGGCGGCCGAGGACATGAAGCGGGACATCGTAGCGACGATGGCCTGCAAGAAGTCCGTGAAGGCCCACGATTTCGTGAAGCCGCAGGAAGCCCTGCGGCTGATGGAAGACCTCAAGAAGGCGAAGGACGGCCACCACTGCCCCCACGGCCGCCCGACGCTGTTCCACCTCTCCGCGGCGGACATCGCCCGCCGCTTCCAGCGCTCCGGCGTCCTTTAAGCCGAGGACTCCGTACGTTAAAAGTAAAAATTGGTCTGTAGTTTCAGGGAATTGACTATGGTTCCCTCGGTGTAAATGTATTTGTAGCTGGCGGCCAGATCGAGAGCTTCCGACGGCTTGATGGTCAGGCCGCCACCCAGGGAATATAGCGAGGCGGAATCGGAGTAGTTATATGAAGGATTGGAGGAGTTGGTGTAGGTCCACGAGCTGGTCCCGCGCAAATAAGAAAGAATTATCCCGACATGCCGTAAAACGGGGTATTCAAAAGCCGTAGTGAAAGTGCGGTAACGGCCGGAATCCGTCCAGGTTCCGTAATAATCCAGATCGTCGAGCCTCTCACGCGCCTCAAAACAGAGCAGGCCGGGCTCCAGCCTCCAGGCAAGGCCTGCCGCTTTGACCGAGTACGTGAAATCTGTCTTGTCTTCCGAGCTGGGCCAATAAACGGAGTCGTATCTGGTTTTGTTTATTTGCCGGGTAGACTCCCATTCGGCCCCCAAATTAAAAGGAACGCTGTCGAAACGTTTAAAAAACCTTACCGCGCCGGTCCTGTAGGAATAGTCGTATTTATATCTGCCATAGGAATAAACAGTTTCGTTGCCCATTTCGCCTCCGTGCGCTTTAAGGCCTAAAGCTCCGCCTTCGAATTTAAGTATGGCCTGTAAGCCGTATTCCGGGCCGGACAAGTTGAAGTGTGAATCATCATCGTAGAGGCGCCTGCTTTTATTCATGCCTCCATCCAGGCCTAGGGTAAGGGAACTGTTTGAAAAATTTAATATGGTTCCTACGCCGAGAAGAGTCCGGCCCGATGTCTCTTTGGAGTTGTAGGACCAATAGTTGTTTTCATAACTGGTTCCGGTCCATAACGCCCCGAAAAGCAAATTGTCGGTTTTAACGCCAAAGGCCGCGGAGCCGCTCAAATCTTCCGACTCGTCCGGCTGGGAATAGAGAAAGGCGTCGCGCAGCCCCTCGACTTCTATCGCGACGCTTTCGCTTGAATGTGAAAAATATAAGCCGCTAAGTTCTCGGGATAAGTCCGGGTGCGGCCCATATGCGGAAGAGCCCCAAAGGAATTTAAGGGCGGGGCGTACGTTGGTCGTAAGCCCGGCCGGGTTGTCGCCCCAGCTGTCCAGCCCGATGTAGTTGGTTTCGTCCTCCACCGGCAGCGAGAGCTGAAGCGCGTCCAGGTGCAGGCTGGTGTGTTTTAATACGCGGCCGTAGGGCAGCGGGCTGGTCGTCCAGCCGATGTCCGCGATCTGCGCGGCGGCAACGCCCGGTAGAAGTAAAGTGATGAACAATGGGCGCAGTCTTTTCAAGGCCGGCCTCCGAAATAGTATTTTACAAAGGCGTTCAGTCTTGGGCCGGAGTAATCATATTCGAACAGGCGCTCGTTTGCGCCGAGTCCCTGTGAAACCGCCTTGGTGTCTATGTATTCAAGCCCGTTAGAGGGGTCTTTCACCATTATAAGGCGGGATTTAACGCCGTCCACGGTTCCGCGCAGGTCGCGCACCTTTCCCCCGAACAGATATTTGAGGTTCAGCCCAAGTGAAATCTTTGGGCTTATAAAATATTCCCCGCCTGCGGCGGCGTGTATGGCCGCGCCGGAAGCCTGGAACGGAGAGAAATTAGAAACACTGCAGGAATAGTCGCCGGAAGCGGAGCAGGAGGCGGTTATGCTCGTATTCGTCCGCAGATAATCGGCCCCCATGCCTAAGAAGAGGGAGCCCTTTTTGTTCTCCGGGGAATATTTAAAGTAAATTTCCGCGGGGAATATCCCGGTGATATTCTCGAATTTCCCCGTGGTGGAGACGCTCCCTGAGGCATCGGATTCTAAAAGACTTACTTCGTACCAGGAATGTTCTGCCAGGCCGAGGCCAAGGGAGAGGCCGAGTTTCCAATCCGGTCTCGTCGCTGTCTCGCCGAAGAGATAGAGCGTTCCTTCGACGCCGGTCTGGCCGGTTTCCCCTCTGAACGATTCGCCCGCCGCAAGGCTGGCCTTCTCCCAGGCCATGTCTTTGGTGAACTCTTTTGTCCTGGATTTGTACGGGCCCCCGGAGTAGCCTATGCCCAGGCGCACGATGCGGCTTCCCTCGCCAGACGTCGGTTTCCCGGTGGAGGTTTCAACCGAAACCTTATGCGGGAGGGTTGGGGCCGCGGTTTGACCGGCGGCTGTCTTCTGGCTGTCGTTCCTTTGCATCGCTTCTATCACGGAATTGCTTACGCCGGAACTTTTCAACCGCAACAGGCGCTGGGCGTCCAGATCGAAACCTGAGGACGATCTCTCAATGGCCGTTATTATGGCGGCGTCGCTTAAACCGGCCTTGGATAAGGATATGACGTCCTCATAGGTGACAGGTTTAGACTCCGTGCGCTCCGGCGCGGCCTGCTGTGCCGCACGTTTTTTTATGGCGTTTATTACGGCGTTGCTGACGCCTTCCTCGTGGAGGGCCATAAGCGCCTCCAGGCTTGTGTCAAAGCGCGTCTTTGACTGCCCGATAAGGGAGACCAGCGTAGCGTCGCTGGCTCCCGCTTTGGCCAGGGCGGCGACCTGATCGTTAGTCAGCGCATTATCTTCAGCGGCCGGCGCCCGCGGCGCTTCCGTCGCCAGAAGTTCCGGCCGGGGGTTTTGTGCGTATAGGGGCGTCGTCAGCGTGACTGCTAAGGTATAAAAAAATATTTTATGCATGCAGGGGATTCACTCGAGTGTGGAATAATGCAGGTAGGCGCGATGCCCATGTGATACAGCTACCTCCCCGAAATCGTGCCGGTCGACGGCCTTGCCGGAAGCGTCGCGGAATACCGCGATTATTCGATGTTTGCCGGGAGGAAGTTGTATTCGTGCCATACGTATTTCACCCGGCAGCGTATTCCAGCCGCGGGTGTCCGCGAGCTCATTGGCGGAGAGATCTACTCCGCCACGGTTTCTCGAACCGGAACTGAGAAAAGCCACCCAGGATTTTAACTTGTAACGTTTCAGGCCCCGTTTTATTATTGAAGGCATGTCGTTCTCGAGTTCGCCCTCGGCTATAGCGTTAATGTTTTCCACCTGCAGGGTCTGAACCGATGCTCCATCCGCGTTTATCTCCGAAGAAGTTATGCGCGGCGCCTTAGTGAGGCATTTGGGATATGCAACGGTAACTCTGTCCCCGGGCTGCATATTCTCCAACACCATGGCCAGGCGCTCGTCCACTTCGTCCCCGTCGAAGGCGGAGTTAAGCGTTTGTCTGTCGGCGCTGAGCTTTTCTTTGACTTTATGCGGGCCGATGCCGTTATAATGCAAAAAAACAACCTCGCCATACGTTGACGTTTTTTGGGGATCAAGCTTGAAATCCGGAAAAACTACGCCATAGGTGGCTTTGTAGCGCTCGTAAGCTCTGGCAGCTGCCTCCAGTGAAATCCTGGCGTCGTCCCCTTCACCGAAATCTTCGTAAAGCAGGCTGCCAAGATACTCCACGAATGCGTCATCCTTGTATTTCTGGTGGCGTCGGTGTGCGCCGAACTCTTCCAGGAACTGGTTGGCCCTGCGTATGTCGACCAAAGCTTCCCCCCAATCACCGCTATAAATATAATTCAACGATCTGAAAACATAACTCAGGGCCCGTTCATACGGCATTCCGGGATAATCAACGGTTGTGTCATCTACTATCACGCGCGAGGCGTGGCGAGACACGCTTTTTGTATAGAGTTCCTCCATCTGATTCTGTGCCGAATCAAAGCTGTGGTCGCTGGCGGCATATTCGCCGGCCTCATGTTGCGCCATGCCGAGGTCCAGATAATAAAGTACTGCATTATGTTTCCCGTATTCCCGTTCTTTAGCCTGTTCTATCTTCGCGGTCAGCGCTTTAAAATCTCCGGACCTCATTAGAGAATGCAAGGTGTCCATGTGGGCAGAGGAATTAACTCCCACGCTGGCGCAACCGGCCAGCGTGGGGAATATTAATGTCCACACACAAACGCGTGAAAGATGCATCCCTGCGGATCGCCGTATCAGCGATTGAAGTCCGCCGCTATTTTCTGTATGACTTTCTTTATGCAGGTGGCCCTGTAGTGCAGGTCGCAGATTAACGGATGAATCGTCGCTCCTGTAGTGTAATCTTTTTCCGTGGTATAAAGCGTGGCGTCCGGCACGGGCGCGTCTATGCATTCCGGCTTTGTCGGCTCCTCTACGGAACAACTTACGGAACCCAACAGGCGTTTCTCGGCGCCGAGGTATACATCCATTGTTATCTCCAGACCTTTTTCATCAAGACGTGTTAGTTTGGGCTGGAGTACAAGTGTCTCTTCGTTTATTTTATTGCTCTTATCGCATAGCCAATAGGGGTAAATCGCTTTTCCTTGGCTGTCGTATTTTGTTTCAATATTTCCAATCCCCATATCTCTGTCCGGTGTCGCGCCGCGGCAACAATTAACTTGCAATTGGTCCTTAAACTGCTTGCTGAGCCAGGTCTGCCTATCGGCTCCGAAATCAAATCCTTTGGTTTTACTGCCGTTCTCATCCGCGTAAGTAACACTGCCGCCGAACATGGAACCGATCCCGGGGTCAGCGTTACAGATGTCGGCCAGTTTTAACCCGTAGTTCAGCACAGCCTGTGCCCTCGGATTTAGTTTCTTGCCTGAAGCATTATCCCAAGTGGTATTAATATGTAAACGCGATATCGGGGCCGACCCGAAAGCCGCGTCGCCTTTTATCATTGTCGGCGTAGCGCAGCCGGCACATCCCAATACCATTAAAGATACCAGAAGGACCGATTTCATCGTGGTGCTCCTTTTGCATCTTGTCTGTCTGCTGGATAAACGGCGCTATGGGGCAGACTTCAGCGTAGTCATGCTCCTGTTCCTGCGGTCTTTTAACCGCTTCCAATGCCAGGCTCTTTCCTGTATAATCTGGCCGGGCATTTCATCAGCTCAATGGGAAGCCGCCGCTGCCGGAACCAGGCTGTAAGCGGCGGCCTTCCCTCCGCGCGGCCAGACCCTTTTATTTTCCGAACTTCCAGCTAAGCCCCGCGGTGATGAGGACCGCGTTGGTGCTGTTGATGTCCCAGGTTATTCCAAGGGTGTCGTCGGTTATATTCTTGTTTGTGCCGAAATGCTTCCAGCGGCCTTCTATCGTAAGGATGGTCGTATCGTTAAAGAAGTGCTCGAAACCGGCCCCCAATGAGACGGCCAGGGCGCCGATAGTCTCATCGTAATTCGTCCTGGATTCCGTTGTTAATGTGTCGGCCCAGCTCGTGCCGTTTATCGGTTTGGTGGTGTTCTTTTGTTTCACGCTCCCGTAGCCGACGCCTCCGATGAGATAGGGCCGGCTTTTCTTATCGGCGGCGAAAGTGTACTTGGCTATGCCCTGCACATCCAGCGCGGCGGCGCTTTCAGTTATTTCTATTATGCCGCCGATGTCATGCTTCTTGTCTCCGAAAGCGGCATAAGAAGCCTCGCCGCCGAACGCCCATTCGGGGCTGGTGTGATAAAGATATCTGCCCCCTACGGCGACCCCGGTCTTTACTGCCGTTTCGTTCTTACCTCCGAGGTCGGTCAGGTCGCTTTTGGTCGTGGGTATGGCCCCGCCGACCACGAGTCCGGCTTCCGAAGACCCTTTATCGAACTGAGCGGATGCTGTCCCGGCGAAGCACAACAGCATGGATATAGCAGCGGCTAACTTTGCATTTTGACTCATCTTTTTTCTCCTTTGTTTCCCGGAAAGCGTGCGCCACCCGGTGAGCTTTACCAAAGCGTGGTGGACGCGGCTATCCAGTTTCCATATGCGTCTTTTGCAAGTATAAATTCCCGGTCGCCTTCAAAGTTCTTTTTTCCGCGGAACGCCAGAGAGGTAATGGTGCAGGTCCCGCGAAGATGAACCTTTACCGGGTAGACTTTTCCGGAAACTCCGTCTTGCGCTGCGCCTATGGCCAGAACTTTTATCTCCTGAATAACCGCGTTAGACCCAGTGTCGAACGGCCCGCCCCCGACCAGCGAGGCGGGTACTCCCTGCGAGAGATTTTTTGTCACGGCCGCCTTGATCTCTCTATCCGCGGGCGCGCAACCGCAAAGCAGGCCGGCTGCCGCGGCGGTTAATAAGATCTTTTTCACGGATTCCCCCTGATGATCGGCAATCAAGTTCCTAATTTATAATTTTAGCCCCGCCGTCGGGGTCAGTCAATAACGGGAGCGTTACTTTTGGATGAAATTGCGAAGTGAAACGGCGGTAAAACTATTTTTTTCTGCGGTTGTTGGGCTGTACGTAAATCCAGCCCAGATTGCGTTTGTTCTTTATGCGCCGTCCCAATTGCGGTCCCAACTTGACCCGCAGACGGTAAACCAGCATTTTTATCGCGTCGGAAAATTCCGTATCTTGATCGTGCGGATATAAGTGCCGGGATATTTCCGCCTCGCTGACGAAAGTGTTCGCATTTTGAAGAAGCAAGAAAAAAAGACGGAATTGTTCCGTGGAGAGGTGAAAAAGTGGTTTGGAATTCCGGTAGAGCAGGTGGGTTTTGCTCTCCAGGCGCAAATCGCCTTGTTCAATGATGGCTTCGTCCAGCCTTAGCCTGCGCAAGAGGCTCTCGATGGCGGCTGTAATAAGGTTCAGATTCGTGCCCTTGAGTATGAAATTGTCCGCCATGCATTTTTGGTAGGAGGTTATTTCTTCATTGGGGTCGGCGCTTACGATTATTATGGGGGAACTTTTTGTATTCGGATCGCTGCGGATCTTTTCGCATACCGCATCGGCCTCCATGTCCTTTAGGTGGAAGTCCAGGAGGATGCAGTCCGGCCTATAAGTTTTTACGGCGTCCAGCGCTGTGGCCCCCTGCGTGGTGTAGATGGCAGAGTAGCTGTTCAGCTTAAGGAATTCGGAAAGAACCCTTCCCCAGACGCGATCATCGTCAATGATCAATATTTTCTTTTTGTTGTTCGTTGAGGACATTCAGGAAGGACGTCTTATGAATTAGGCGGCTTAATTCAATTATAATGGGCATTTTCTCCGTAAGTCAATAACGCAACAGTTACTTTCATGCAAAATTATCCTATGAATAAAAACTGGCAATTATTCCCGGAGATAAACCTTCAATCTAAAATGTAAGCGGCGTCGGCGTGCAGAATGTTGCCACGTCGGGGTCAGGTGCCGTCATTGAGAGGCGTTCTAGATTCAGGGTTTGCGGACGAAGTGGGGTAGCTCGGCGGGGAGCTCGAGGGAGAGCTCGACGAGGCCGGCGGGCTGGCCGTCGCGGGTCCACGGGGTCTGGTAGATGAGTTTCTTAACGCCGTTCTTCTCTATGGTGTAGGCGTTGGTGCGCGGCCGGGCGAGCATGTCCTTGAGCTTGCTCCGCGCGGGCTCGGGGTGGCAGTCCAACAGGCTCTTGCCCACCAGGTCGCCGCCGCCGCTCTTCGCGAAGGTCGCGCGCGACTTGGCGTTCATTTCCAGTATCCTGCCCTCGCGGTCGCAGACCGTTACCGCGAAGTTCACGCCGTCCTTCCAGTCGTTCATGATGTTCTCCGTCGCCGTCCTAAACTCTACGTCTATATTATAAAATATGCCTATGCCGGAGTCCGCTTTCCTAGCCCTGGCCGCTGCCCGCCGCAGCATCCGCAGGTATAAGCCCGTTCCCGTGGAACGGGAGAAGCTCGCCGTCTGCCTCGAGGCCGCGCGGCTGGCGCCGTCGGCCTGCAACGCGCAGCCGTACCGGTTCCTCGTGCTCGACGATCCGGCGCTCCGGGAGAGGTTCTGCGCCGCCGCGTTCAGCGGGGTGTACTCGGCGACAAGCTTCGCGGCCAAGGCGCCCGCGCTGGCCCTCGTGGTCTCGGAGACCGGCAAGCTCAGCGCGTGGCTGGGCAACCAGATCAGGGACACCAATTTCCGGTTGATAGACATAGGCATAGCGGCCGAGCATTTCGTCCTGGCCGCGGCCGAGCAGGGGCTGGGGACCTGCTGGATAGGCTGGTTCGACGCGAAGGCCGGCGCGAAGGCGCTGGGCCTGGGCCCGGGCAGGAAGATAGAGGTGCTGCTGGCCGTGGGCTATCCCGAAGAGGCCCCCGCCGCCCGGCCGCGCCGCCCGGCCGCCGAATTCTCGTCCTACAACGAATTATGAAGCTACTTATACCGCTGCTGCTTTTACCGCTGCTCTGTCCGGCTCGCGCCGCCGCGGCCCCCGCCAAGGCCGACTGCGCCAAGAGCTCGGACGCCTGCTACGCGGGGCGCCGCCTGTCGCCCTTCATGGAGGCGGTAAAGGCCGTGGAGGCCGCCGCAGAGACCAAGGCCCCGGCGGAGACGAAACCCGACGCCAGGCCCCAGGCTCCCTCCCCCGTGCGCGAGAGCCCCGTTCCCGCCGCCGCGGTCCCCGGCGCGGCGCCGGCCGCCCCGGCCCGGGCGGAGGAAGGCGCGCTGTCCCACCCGGCCTGGCTGCTGTTCATAGCCGGCTCGCTCGCCGGGCTTTACTTCTACCTGCGCGCCCCGGCCCGCAGGAAAGGCGGCCGCCGATGACGCTGGACTACGCCTATTTCGCCGCCGCCTCGACGCTGATCCATTCGGCGCAGGGCGCGGCCCTGCTGCTGCTCGGCGCCGCCGAGGCGGCTGAGCTCGAGAAGCCCGGCACCCGCTGGGCCTACCTGGGCCCCGCCGCGCTGCTGGCGGCCGCCGCTGCCACGCCGCTGCTGATGCTGGCCCTGCCGGGGCGCTGGGACCCCGCGCTGCTGCGCCTGGCGCTGGAGGCGCGCCGCGGCTTCCATATTTTCATCGCTTTCGCGTGCCTCTTCGGCGCGGCCGGCCTGGCCCGCCTGACCCAGCTGCTGCTCGGCCGCGAAGGCGGCGGCTGGCGGGCCGCTTTCCTCGCCTTCCTCGCTTTCTCCGGGGTCCTCTACTTCGCGACGGCCTCGCGCGTGAACGAATCGGCCTGGCGCCAGGTGCTGTTCTGGCACTCCGCGGCAGGCGCGACGCTGCTGCTCGCCGTAGCGCTGAAGGCCGCCGGCCTCTTTTACCCCCGCCGCTGGTTGCTTACCGGCTGGGCGGGGCTGCTGATAGCCGCGGGGGTGCAGCTGCTGGCTTACCGCGAAACTCCCGATGCGTTCGGCCTGAAGCTCGTGACCCTGCAGTCCGCGCCGGACATGCCGCCGCCCGGCGCGCGCGCACCGCTTTTTAAAGATGCCGGCCCTGCTGATAAAGAACGGCCTGGCCGTTGACCCCGTACGGGGCGAGGCCAGACTGGACCTGCTGCTCGAAGGCGGCCGGGTGGCCCGTCTCTCTCCCCGCATCCCGCCGCCCCGCGGCGCCGCCGTGTTCGACGCGGCCGGCCTGTGGGTCTTTCCCGGCTTCATAGACGTCCACGTGCACGCCCGCGAGCCGGGCGCCGAAGGTTCCGAGACCATCGCCACCGCCGCCGAGGCCGCCGCCGCCGGCGGGGTGACCTCGGTCCTGCTGATGCCCAATACCTCGCCGGCCATGGCCGCGCCGGCCCTGCTGCGCCGGTACGCCGCCAGGGCCGCCGCCGCGCCGGTCAACGTCTATTTTTCGGCCGCGGCCACCTCCGGGCGCGCGGGCGCGGCGCCGGCGCCGCTGGCGGCGCTCAAACGCGCCGGCGCGCGCGCCTTCACCGACGACGGCGCGGCCCTGCCGCCGCGCCTGCTGCCGGAGCTTATCCGCCGCGCCGCCGCCCTGGGCGTGCCGCTGCTCGACCATCCCGAGGACTTCGCGCTGACCGGCCGCGGCGTCTGCCACCCGCGCGCCGCCGCCCGGCTGGGCCTGCCGCCCATCCCGGACAGGGCAGAATGGCTGGCGGTGCTGCGTGGCGCGCTCGCCGCCGCCGGGGCCGGCCCGCTGCACCTGCAGCACCTGAGCCTCGCCGCGTCATTGGCGGCGCTGCGGCTGGCCAAGCGGGCGGGCTGGCCCGTGACCGGAGAGACCTGCCCCCACTATTTCGCCCTTTCCGAGCGCGATATCCGCCGGGACGACGCCAATTTCAAGATGAAGCCGCCGCTGCGTTCCGAGGCGGACCGCCTGGCCGTGGTGAAAGCATTGGCCGACGGCACGCTGGACATCATAGCCACCGACCACGCCCCGCACGCCGCCGCCCTCAAGGCCGGCGGCTTCCGGCGCGCGCCGTTCGGAGTCGTCGGGCTGGAGACCCTCGCGCCGCTCTGCGTGACCGAGCTGGCGCTGAAGCGCGCGGTCACGCGGCCCCGGCTGGCGGCGCTGCTCTCCGGCAACCCGGCCCGGCTGCTCGGCCTGCGGCGCAAGGGCTCGCTGGCGCCGGGCAGCGACGCCGACGTGACCGTGCTGGACCCGCGGCGCGCGCGCCCGGTGCCGCCGCTTTTCGCTTCCCGGTCCGCCAACTCCCCGTTCGTCGGGCGCAGGCTGGCGGGCTGGCCGGTCCTCACCGTCGTGGGCGGCAGGGTCGTCCACGCCGCGCGCTAGGGCCCATTTGCTAGAATTGTAGCCGGCCTACACCATGGGATTCCTTTACCGCAAGCTGATCCGCCGCCTCCTCTTCGGGTTCAACCCGGAGCTCGTGCACGACGCCGTCATCCGCGCGGCCGCCGCGGCGCAGCGCGTGCCGCTGCTGACGCCGGCGGTGGCCCTGGCCGCCCGCGCCAAGGACCTGCCGGTGACGGTGGCCGGCCTCAGGTTCCGCAACCCGGTGGGCCTGGCGGCCGGCTTCGACAAGAACTGCGAGGCCGCGCGCTTCCTGGCCGGGCTGGGCTTCGGCTTCCTCGAGCTGGGCACCGTGACGCTGCGTCCGCAGCCCGGCAACCCCAAGCCGCGCCTCTTCCGCGTCAGGGAGAGCCGCGCCATCATCAACCGCATGGGCTTCAACAACGCCGGGGCCTGGCAGGCCGCGCGCTCGCTGGAGCGGCTGCTGCCGCTGCCGATCCCGGTGGGCATCAGCGTCGGCAAGAACGCGGACTGCTCCATCGAGAACGCGCCGAAGAACTATCTGGAGGCGCTCAAGGTCATGTACCCGTACGGCGACTATTTCGCCGTGAACATCAGCTCGCCCAACACGCTGCAGCTGCGCTCGCTGCACTCGGGCGACAGGCTGCGCCGGCTCGTCGAGCCGATGATGAGCTACGCCGCCGGGCAGAAGCGCGCCAAGCCCTTCTTCGTCAAGATAGCGCCGGACCTGGAGCAGGCGGACCTGGAGGCCGCGGCCGCGCTGGCCGTGGAGATGGGTTTCGGCCTGATCGCCACCAACACCACCGTCAGCCGTTCGGCCGTGGCGGAGCGCTGGCGCGCCTACGAGGGCGGCCTGAGCGGCAAGCCGCTGCGCGAGCTCTCCAACGGCGTGCTGGCCCGCACCGCGAAGCTGGTCAAGGGCCGCGTGCCGATCATCGGCTCCGGCGGCGTCTTCGACGGAGAGACCGCGCTGGAGAAGCTGAACCTCGGCGCCGACCTCGTGCAGGTCTATTCGGGCCTCGTCTACGAGGGGCCGTTCCTCGTCAAGGAGATCCTGGGCCACCTGGAGCGCCGCGGCTGGCGCCCGGCCCGCTGATATGCACAAGACCGAACTGATAGTCGCGCTGGATACCCGTACGCTCAAGGCGGCCGAGTCCCTGATGGAGCGGCTCGAGGGCACGGTCAAATACTTCAAGATAGGCCCGGTGCTCTTCACCGCCGAGGGGCCGGCGGCCGTGGACATGGTGCACCGCCGCGGCGGCAAGGTCTTCCTGGACCTCAAGTTCCACGACATCCCCAACACGGTGAAAGGCGCCGTGCGCGCGGCCGCCGCGATGGGCGTCTATTCGGTGTCGCTGCACCTGTCGGGCGGCGCCGAGATGTTCGAGGCCTGCGCCGGGCTGGAGAAGCGGCCCAAGCTCTGGGGCATCACGGTGCTGACGAGTTTCGACGAGTACGGGCTGTTCCGCTCCGGCTACCGCTACGGGATAGACAAGACCGTGAAGGTCCTCGCCGCGCTGGGCCTGGAGCACGGCGCGGACGGCGTGGTCTGCTCGCCGCGCGAGGTGGGCATCCTGAAGGGCCTGCACGGTTCCAAGCTGCAGCTGGTGACGCCCGGCATCAGGCCGGCCGCCGCCGGCGACGACCAGAAGCGCGCGATGACGCCCGCCGAGGCGCGCGCGGCGGGTTCGGATTTCATAGTGGTGGGCCGCCCGATAATAGAGGCGGAGGACCCGGCCGCGGCCGCCGCGGCGGTGCTGAAGGGGCTCAAATGAACGAAGAGGAGCTGAAGGCTTACCTGGCGTCGAGCGGGGCTTTTCTCGACGGGCATTTCCTGCTGTCCTCGGGGCTGCACAGCCCCAACTACGTGCAGTGCGCCCTGGCGCTGAAAGACCCGGCCCGGGCCGGGCGGATGGGCGCGGCGCTGGCGGCGGGCTGGAAAGGCCCCAAGCCCGACGTGATAGTCTCGCCCGCGATGGGCGGCCTGATCATCGGCCACGAGGTGGCGCGGGCCTTCGGGGTGGAGTTCATCTTCACCGAGCGCGAGAACAACGTGATGACGCTGCGCCGCGGCTTTACGCTGGCCAGGGGCGCGGCGGTGATAGTGGTGGAGGACGTCTTCACCACCGGCAAGTCCACGCTGGAGACCGACGAGGTGGTGCGGCGCCACGGCGCCTCTACCGTCGGGGCCATGTCCGTGATAGACCGCACGGGCGGCAAGCCCTTTCCCTTTCCCACCGCCAGCCTGCTGAAGCTGGCCCTGACGGCGCTGCCCGCGGCCGAGTGCCCGCTGTGCAAGGCCGGCGTCCCCGTAGTAAAACCCGGTTCCCGCAAATTCTAGGCTTCAAGGGCCATCCTCTGGCCCGGGGGCCGGAAAAACCGGCGTCGCGGTCACGGATAAGCCGCATAGCGGCTTTCCGCGACCCCAGCTCGGCAATTTTTCGCTGAAAAAATTGCCTGAGCTCTTGCGGCCGGGACGCGAAGCATGATTATGCTTCGCTCTTCGCCCGGCCTCACACCGTGCCCGCGCCTGCCTACCTCGGACCTCGCGCTTACGCAAGCTCGGTCCTCCGGAGGCTTTTTCCAACCCCCGGGCAGAGGATGGCCGGTTTTGTGTCGCGATAAAGAAAAGGCCGCCGGAGGGCGGCCTTTCCCACTTCGCGCGGACGCGTCAGCCTACTATCATCAGCTTGTCCATGAACAGCAGCACGCCGGCCGCCGCCAGGATCACGCCGGCCGCCACCTCCACGTAGCGCATCGCCGTCCGGAACCGCGCCATGAACGCGAAGAAGCGCGCCGTCAGCAGCGCGGCTATCAGCAGCGGGATGGCCATGCCGGCGGAATACGCCACCAGCAGCGCCACGCCCCTGGCGGCCGTGCCGGACACCGCGGCCATGCCCAGGATCACGGCGAGGATGGGGCCTATGCAGGGCGACCAGCCCAGCGCGAAGGCGAAGCCCATCAGGAAGGACCCCGCGGGGCCCTGCGCGATGTTCCGCATCGAGAAGCGTTTCTCGTAGTTCAGGACGTTGAGGTTGAACAGCCCCGTCATGTGCAGGCCCAGCAGCACCATCACCGCGCCGAAGACCTTCATCAGCGCGTCCTTGTGCGTGGCCAGCAGGTCCCCTATGCTGGAGGCGGCCGCGCCCATCAGCGAGAAGGCCAGCGTGAAGCCGGCTATGAAGATGAGGGCGTTGAACACCACCTTGCGCGTCACCACCCTGGCGTCGCCCTTCACGATCTCCGCCGCCGAGAACCCCGACAGCATCGACAGGTAGGCCGGCAGCAGCGGCAGGATGCACGGGGAGAAGAACGACATCACGCCCGCGCCGAAAGCAGCCCAGAATTGTCCCATGATGACTCCTTAGTTCTTGGCCGGCTTGCCGTTGCCGGCCGGCTTCAGCTCGATCTTGAAGATGTCCAGCCCGCCCCACGGGCCGTTCTGAAGGTGGAAGACGACGTCGTACTTCCTGCCGGAGGCGTCCTTGAAGACGGTGGCCACCTTGCGGACCCCGCCGGGCCCGTCGGCCGGCGCGCGGGCCACGGAGACCAGCGCGAGCTTGAGCACTTTGCCGGAGGCCTTCTCCTCGAAGAGGAACGCGCCCTTCAGCTGCACGTCCTTGCGGATATAGTCCGTGACGAACTCGGGGAGGTCCTCGTCGCTCTGCTGGATGTCCGCCTGGCCGTCGTCCTCGTCGGCGCCGCGGGCGGTGTCGGTGGAGACGGCGGCCTCGCTCAGGCCCTCCTCCTCGTAGGCGGCCGCGGGGCCCGCGGCCAGGCCGCAGGCCAGCAGGGCCAAGAACAGAGCTTTCATTTCCCCCTCCCCAGCTGCGAGAAGCGCACTATCTTCATCGGGTCCTTCTTTATCTCGGGCCAGTGCGCGCTCTCGACGTAATCCATTACCGTGCCCCAGCGGCCCTGGCTTTTGAGGACCAGGTCGCAGACCTCGCGGACCGCCCCGGTGCCGCCGTCCTTGGCCGCCACGAAATGCGCCGCCTTCTTCACCTCCGGCAGAGCGTTGGCCGGCGCGCAGGCCAGGCCCGCCCGCTTGAGCACCGGGATGTCGGTCCAGTCGTCGCCCATATAGGCCACGTTCTCCGGCTTCAGGCCGGTGTCGGCCAGGATGCGCTACAGCGGGTCCACCTTGGACAGGAAGCCCTGGTAGGCGTAGGTCATGCCGAGGCCCTTCGCCCGCTCCTCGGTGCCGGGCGACTCGCGCCCGGTGATCACGCCGGTGATGATGCCGAACTGGTTCAGCAGGCGCAGCCCTATCCCGTCGAGCGCGTGGAAGGATTTCACCTCCACCAGCCCGCCGTCCCGCCCCGGCAGGTAGTACATCTTGCCGTCGGTCAGGACGCCGTCTACGTCCATCAGGAATATCTTTATCTTCTTCGCGCGCGCGGCGCAGTTCTTTTTCATAGCTTCAGTTTCCATTTGCGGGCCAGCTCCAGTTCCGCCTTGCGGGCCGAATAGTTGGCGGGCGCCGGCCCGGTATAGCTGAAAAGATACCAGTTTATCGTCTCCTCAAGCCACTTCGCGGCCGGTGTCGACGCCCAGTTCAGTTCTTTTTCCGCCTTCGAGACGTCCAGTACGAAATCGCCGCCCATCGTGAACGGCGTCGCCTCGAAGCCGAAGCCGTTCTCCTTCAGCCAGGAATAGTCCGGGTAAAGGATGTCCGGTTCGCGGTGCATGATCCTCGCCGAGACTTTGACGAAATCGTCCAGGGTAAGCGCGGCGGAGTCGCCGGCGTTGTAGGCCTTGCCGTAGGGTTCCCCGGAATAGATCGCGGCCTCGAAGAACCTGGCCATGTCCTTGGAGAAGACGAAGCGGTTGCTGAAGGCGAAGCCGGGCAGGAACAGCGGCCCGCCGTCGGCGAGGCGCAGCCAGTAGGAGTAGGCGCGCAGCGTTGGGTCGTTGGGTCCTATCACCACCGGGGGGCGCACGATGGCGGCGGGGAATTTGCGTTCGGAAAAAGCCTTGAGGAATTCCTTTTCCGCGGCGTATTTGCCCAGGCCGTAGGCGTACTTCTCCTTGAGCTGCGCCTTGAGCGGCAGCAGCTCGGCCTGGGTTTCCCGGAACGGCGAGGAGGAGCCCTCCAGAACGGAGTAGATGGAGGCGGAAGAGGTGAAAAGGTACAGCCCGACGCGGCCGTTGAAGACGTTGACCGCCTTGAGCGCGTCCTCGGCGTTGTAGCAGATGTTGTCGATGACCACGTCCCAGGGTTCCACGGACATGCGCGACAGGTCTATCTCCACGGTGCGGTCGCCGCGGGTCTGGCGGATGTCCAGCGGCAGCCCGTCCACCGGGGCCCTGCGGGAGAATACCGTGACCTCGTTGCCGGCCTGCTGAAGGCGTATGGCCGTCTCTCTGCCGAAAAAGCTTGTGCCCCCGAGGATGAGGATTTTCATATTCCTTATATATAGTATATAAATTTAGCGCGGCTTTTGGTCCGGCCGGGAGATCTCCCCGGCCTTGTCGGCCGGTATCGATTAAAAGTTGTGCGGTTAACAATAGTTAACTATTTTTTGGTCGCGTGTTCTGGTGATTTATAGTTAATACCAAGGAGGCTGGATTAGGTCTGGGATATTGCATTTTAGGTTAACATAAGTTAACATTTTGCTGTGGAGAGGGAATTCTATTCAGTTCCTGAGGCTGCGGCCCTGCTCGGCCTTAGCCGGATAGCCGTTTTTAAGAAGGTCAAAAAGGGGCAGCTGGCCGCCATCCGCTTCGGCAGGAACTGGGCCGTGCCGGCTTCCGCCCTGGAAAGCCTGCTGGAGCGGCCTTCGGTTACTGGGGCCGCTGCGGTAAAGCCCCCCGAGTCTGAGCGGCCGGCCGCCCCGCGGGCTGAAAAACCGGCGCCTGTTCCCCCCGCGCCCTCCGATGAGATGGATTCCATAGGCTGGGACTGACGCTCCCCGGCGCCGCGCGGCCGCCCTTGACGCGTTAAGTGTCTTAGGTCCTGAGGCGCAATAGGCCGAAAAACTCCGCTTTAGCCTGACCGATGTCATTCGCGCGCGGGAGCCTGTTTTGATAGAATAGTTAGGTCAAATTTCAGGGAGGCAAGAAAACCATGAAGAAGATCTTTGTCGCGTTCTTAATGCTCTTCGTCGCGTTCGCCTATGCCGGCGCTTCCGGCGCGTACGCCCAGGACGGTTCCGCCGTCAAGGCGGTTAAGGCCAAGCCCTCGACGAGCGGCCCCGACGACGTGGACGACGGTTCCGGCGGCGGTTCCGGCGGCAACGGCGGCCCGGACGATACTTACGACGACGGCGGCTGCGGCTCCGGCGGTTCGGATTCCGGCGGCGGCTCCGATCCCGACGGTTCCGGCGGCGGCACGGACTTCTGACCGCCACCGGCGGCGAAAGGGCCCGGCTTCAGGCCGGGCCTTTTTTTTATCCCCGGCCGGCAAATTGTATAATTCCCACATGAAGACGGTGAAGAAGCTGGGCTATCCGCTGATGCTGGCCTCCGTCGTGCTTTTCAGCGCGGCGCGCAGGGCGGAGGGGCTGACGCTCTCCTGGATAGCCGCCGCCTTGATGCTGCTGGGTATGGTCTTTTTCGTGGCGGGCGTGTTCATTCCCGACGGGAAAGAGGCCGGGGCTCCCCCTCCCCCGCCCCCTCCGCGGCCCGCCCGTCCGGACGCCGTGCCGGAGCCTAAGGCCGTCGACGTGCCGGCCCAGGTCCCGGCCTGGGTCTACGTCGCCGCTTTCGCCGTCTCCCTTGGCGGCGTCCTGCTTTATTTCAACGGGCCCAACGGCGTCAGTCCGCGCACCGTGGGCACCTTCGCCATGATCCCGGGCGGAGTGGCGTTCTTCGTGGCGGCCTCTTTCGTTTACGGGGACGCGGTGCGCCGCCGTAATACCGTGCGCGGGATCCTCGCGGGGGCGGGCTTCCTGCTTATCGTCGGGGCCATCTTTACGGGAGTGCTGATCGCCGCGGGGGCCTTCGACGCCGGCGAGGTCCGCTATTACGGCGCCGCCGCCGGCGCGGGGCTGGTCATCGGGATGGCCCTCGTCTATTTCACGATGAAATACATGCAGAGCGAGGAGGCCGTGGCCATAGGCCGGCAGCTGGGGTTCGCCGACGCGGAGCCCGGCGTAACGTCGGAGGACGGCGAGTACGATTCCAAGGGCGTAATGAACGGCGTCGAGACCCTTTTTAACGTCGAGCAGGGCGAGGGCGACAGGCGCAGCCGCGCCAGGTTCCGGCTCGACGTGCTGTGCCGCTGCGCGAATCCCTCCGGCGTAAGGCTCGAGATCCGCCCCGAGGGGCTCGGTACGCTGGTGAACCTTTCGGGGCTGCAGCGCGTCTCACCGCTGCTGAACTGGGAATTCTACGACGTGCGGACCAATTTCCCCGACGTGGCGGCCCGGCTCCTTCCCCCCCTTCGGGACCGGGAGAACGTTTTTACCGACGAGGCGGGCTTTACCGCCCTCTCCCTTTCCGAGACCGGGCTTAAAGCCTCTTTCCTGGCCGAAGGCTATGTCGGCACCGCTTATGTTAAGCGCGTGCTGGAAGAAGTGACCAAATTAGCCTCCGCGTTCAACTGATAGCAGGTTCTTGATAATTTTGCCTCTTTTTGAGGAATTGTTTATTTCCCCCTTGACAATTTTAAAGTATTGTGTTATACTTTGAATAACGCAATCAATATATTGAAAATATTAAGGATGAAATTAATATTATGAATATTCCTAATAAATGTCCTTCCTGCGGCGGCAAGGTGGTCGTTACCGAGTTGTGCTGCACGGATTGCAAGACCAGCATAAAAGGCAGTTTCGAGCTTCCCGCCTTTGCCGCGCTTTCCCAGGAAGAGGATAATTTTCTGCGGGTCTTCCTGGCGGCGCGCGGTAATATTAAGGAAGTGGAGCGCCAGCTCGGGATCTCCTATCCGACCGTCAAGGGCCGGCTGGAGTCCCTGTTGAACAAACTCGGGCTGGGCAGCCTGCAGGCCGAGGCCAAGCGCCGCCGGCTGGAAGTCGTGGAGAGGCTGGAGCGGGGGGAGATAACCGCCCAAGAGGCGATAGGCCTGCTGAAGGGCCTGGATTGAGGAGGGGCTATGAACGAAGAGAAAATGAGGATATTGAAGCTGCTCGAGGAGAAGAAGATCTCCTCGGCGGAGGCTATGGAACTGCTCGAGGCCCTGGGGAAGCCGGAGCCGGCCGAGCGCAAGGGGCGCCTGCTGCGCATCCGCGTCTATGAGGCGGGGTCCGCCGAGCCCAAGGTCAACGTGAACGTGCCGTTGGGCTGGGCCAAGTTCATGGCGCCTTTCATAGAGGGGAAGATCAAGGCGAAGCTGGCGGATAAGGGCTACGACGTGGACCTGGCCAAGATCCAGGAGGCGATAGACAGCCAGGAGCCTATGAAGATAGTGGACGTGCAGGACGGCGGCGACAAGGTTGAGATCTTTATAGAATAAGGAGGCGGTATGTTGGCTTTCAGCATGAGGAAGTTTTTCTGGGGTCTGGTGGTAATGGCGGTCGGCGGCCTGATATGGGCCAGCAATCTGGGCTATATCGCTCTTTCCTTCAAGTTCAGCCGGGATTGGCCTATCATTATCGTCGCGGCGGGGCTCATGTCGGTATGGGACGCCCTCTTCGGCCGCCATTGGTGGGGTGGGCGCGTTCCTTCCCGCTATGGGAGGGATAAAGTCTCCAAGATACTCTCCGACCTGGAGAGGGGGGATATCGATGCCGAGGAGGCCTCCAAAAGGATGGAGGGGAAATAGGTTTCACGTGAAAACAATGGTATCCTAAAAATACCATGAAGCGGTTCCCGGCCCCCGCGTTAAGAGCGCGGGGGCTTTCTTTTGCCGGTCTGGCGCGTTTCACGTGAAAACTTCCCTGTCTTGACTTGAACCGGGTAAAACTATAGAATAATCTCTCGGACGGGTTGTTTTCACGTGAAAACATCGTGAGCGGGAAAGGGAGCATTATGGCTGAGATCGTGGCTATAGCTAATCAGAAAGGCGGCGTGGGTAAGACCACCACCGCGATAAACCTGGCGGTGGCGCTGGCGGCCTTCGACTATGAGACGCTTATCATAGACTTCGACCCCCAGAGCAACGCCACGTCGGGGCTCGGCGTGGACATCACCAAGAACAATAAGAACATCTACGACGTGCTCAGCGGCCGCTGCCCCGTGGAGGCGGCCATCCACCAGACTTCCGTGGACTGGCTGGACATCGTTCCCACCAGCCACAACCTGGCCGGCGCCGAGATAGAGCTGGTCAGCGAGTTCTCCCGCGAGTCCGTCCTGAAGCGGTCCCTCGACAAGATAAGGGATATGTATAAATTCATAATTATAGACTGCCCGCCTTCCCTCGGGCTGCTGACGGTCAACGCTCTCAACTCTTCTAATTCGGTCATTACCCCCGTGCAGTGCGAGTATTACGCCATGGAGGGCCTGGCCTACTTCATGAACACGGTGGAGAAGATCCGCCAGGCGCTCAACCCGGGGCTTAAGGTGGACGGCGGCGTCATCACTATGTACGACTCCCGTATCAACCTGGCCAACCAGGTGAAGGGGGAGATCTCCAAGTATTACGGCGACAAGCTTTATAAGACCGTCATCCCCCGTAACGTGCGCCTTGCCGAGGCTCCCAGCTTCGGCCAGCCAATTTTCGTCTACGACCCCAGCTCCCGCGGCGCCCTGGCCTATAAGGAGCTGGCGCTGGAGTTCCTCTCCAGGCGCGGCGTGGACGTTTCCGCGCATAAGAACTCCGATCTCTACGTCAACGAAGAGGCTGAGCTTGAGTATGACATGGGCGGCTAGTCCTTGTCGCACTCCCGGTTTTATTAAAAAGTGCTTAAAATTTAAGGAGAAAATATGAGAAAGGCTCTCGGCAGGGGAATAGACTCGCTGATCACCAAGGTACAGAACAACGACATCTCCGGGGACATGGTCCAGAAGATCCCCGTGTCCAAGATCCGGCCCAACCGCTACCAGCCGCGCCGCAACTTCGACGAGGCCTCCCTGGAGGAGCTGTCCCGCTCTATAAAGGAGCGCGGCCTGCTGCAGCCGATCTCGGTCTGGAAGGACCAGGGCGACGATCATTTCGAGCTGATAGCCGGCGAGCGCCGCCTGCGCGCCAGCAAGCTGGCCGGCATCGCCGAGATAGACGCCATCGTCAAGAAGGACCTCGACGACGAGCAGAAGCTGGGCCTCTCCCTGATCGAGAATATCCAGCGCGAGGACCTCAACGCCATCGACACCGCGCTGGCCTACCGCCAGCTGATGGACAATTTCGGCGTCTCCCAGACCGATATCGCCGAGCGGGTGCACAAGTCCCGCGTGGCCGTCTCCAACACGCTGCGCCTGCTGGAGCTCGACGAGGATATCCGCCAGGGCATCCAGGCCGGCGCCATCAAGGAGGGCCACGCCCGCGCGCTGCTCTCCATCCCCGACTCGGCCCGCCGGAGGGAGTTCTACCAGCGCATCGTCGCCGAGGGGCTCTCGGTGCGCGACGTCGAGGCCTTCGCCCAGGGCTTCCACGCCCAGAAGCCCCGCGCGCACAAGGCGCCGCGGGCCGGTTCCCGCCGGACGCCGGAGGTGGCGGAGCTGGAGTCCTCGCTGGAAAAGACGCTCGGCACCAAGGTGGAGGTCTGCCCCGGCCCGGGCCCGCAGAATGGTAAAATAATCGTGCATTATTTTTCGCTGGACGATCTGGACAGGGTAACACAGATAATCAGGAAGTAACACGAGGTGCTGATGCGGTATCTGCTGCTCTCAATACTGCTGGCCGCCGCCGCGCCGGCCCGGGCCCAGGCCCCGGCGGACGGGGACAAAGCGCCCGCTTTCGCGGCCAAGTCCCCGGTGCCGGAATACATGGCCGCCGTGAACAATCTCGGCAAGTTCTACCTCTACGCCGACGGCGGTTTCGACGCGGACTGGTACGTCGGCTACAACAACTGCTGGATAGTGAAGCTCCCGCCGGTGAAGCCGGGCAACTACGCCAAGGCCTACCTCGGGGCGAAGCTGGGCCGCGCCAAGATCATGTCCTGGCCTGCGTCCTGGGACACCTCCCCGGTGCCGGGCAAGATCTACATGGCCGTCAACCAGGAACCCTCCTTCAACGCCGACCACACCTATTTTCTGGTCGACGCGGCCGACCTGCCGCGCGAGCCGCTGCCGAACGACTACCTGGACGGCGTGGATTCCTCCCGCTGGTTCTGGACCGAGGTGCCGCTCTCGCGGCTCTCCAAGGAGAAGGACAACTACCTCGCGCTGTGGTCCTCGTCGAGGTATTTCACGTCGGCCTCCAGCTCGCCCATCGTGGCCGCGGCCATAGGCGGCGGCACGGACGACGCCTGGCTGAACCGCTCCATCAAGGGCAATCCCCCGTCGGGCGAGGACGTGCTGGAGACGCCCATCTCGGGCATCAAGCCGGCGCTGGCCGTGAAACTGGTGCCGCCCAACGAGTACAAGGTCTTCATCAAGGGGTTCTCGGCCGAGGTCGGCCCCGAGGACATCAACGTTTTCTTCACGGCCATCGGCGAGGATATCCGCGCCGCCTGGCTGGAGATCTCCTACGATAAGTTCGACTGGCAGCGGGTCACGCGCTATATGTTCAAGGCGCCCTATTTCTGGACCTTCGGCCGGGACGAGATCTCGAAGGACATGTTCTACCTGCGCGCCGCCGCCACCGACGGCCTGGAGAACACCGGCTATTCCATGCCGATAACGGTGCCGGCCATGCCGGCGCAGCAGCAGCCGCAGGAGTAGCGGCAGGTCGGAAAGATGAAAAAATTCAACGTCGCCGTGGTAGGTGCTTCGGGTATGGTCGGGGGGGAACTGCTGGGCCTGCTCGAGAGCAGGCGCTTCCCCGTCGGGGAGCTGTACCCGTTCAATTCCGGGCGCCGCGCGGCCTCGGTGGCCTTCCGCGGAAAGAAGCTCCGGTGCGCCGCCCCTTCGCTGGCCGCCCTCCGCAAGGCGGACCTGGTCTTCTTCGTCTCCACCGACGAGGTGGCCGCCCGCTTCGCGCCGCGCCTGGCCGCGGCCGGCGTCTGGTGCGTGGACGATTCTTCCTATTTCAGGCTCGCCAAGGGCGTGCCGCTGGTCATCCCGGAGGTGAACGGCGCGGAGCTCAAGCCCTCCCGCCGCCTCATAGCCGGCCCCAACTGCACGCTGACCGGCGCCGCCGTGGCGCTGGCCCGCGTGAAGGAGCGCTTCGGCGTGAAAGAGCTCCGGATGGCCTCCTACCAGGCCGTCTCCGGCGCCGGCAAAGGCGCGATGGCCCAGCTGGAAGAGGAGCTGCGCGGCTATCTCCGCAAAGGCGCCGTTCCGGCGGTGAAGGACAGGCGGCTCCCCAAACCTATAGCTTTCAACGTTTTCCCGCAGGTGGGCGGCTTCGACGCCGCCGGCAACTCCTCCGAGGAGAACAAGGTGGCCGCCGAGCTGCGCAAGATCTGGAGCGACGGGAAACTGAAGATCAGCTGCACCGCGGTGCGCGTGCCGGTTCTGCGCGGGCATTCGCTCGCGGTCTGGTTCAGGACCTCCCGGCCCTGTTCCGCCGCCGCCGTGGCGCGGGAACTCGCCCGCACCCCGGGCCTTAAATTTTTCGCGCGGCCGGCCGACTATCCCACGCCGCTCGAGCACGGGCTGCGCACCGGCATCGTCTACGCCGGCCGCCTGCGCCGGGCCGCCACCGCGCCCGACGAGTTCCAGCTCTGGATAGTTTCCGACAATCTGTACAAGGGCGCCGCCCTTAATTCGGTGCAGATAGCTGAAAGAATAGCCGGTCTCTGACCGGCGGGGAGGGGGTATGAAGCATATGATCCTGGCCGCCGCTCTGGCGGCCTTCGCGGCCGGCGGCTGCAAGAAGCGCCAGCCGGAGAACGTGCCGCAGCCTAAGGCGGAGGGACAGGCCGTCGCCATGTCCACCCCGGCCGCGCCCGGGGTGCTGGAAGCTCCCGGCGCCTACCTGAAGGCCACCGTCGGCCAGGTCGGCAAGGCCAAGGCCGCGGCCGCCGTGTACGAGAAAGCCGCCGCCGCCGGTCTGGGCGCCGCTTCGGACGCCGGCGGGGACCGCCCGTGAGCGGCCTCGATCCGCAGCGCCTGCTGGCGGGGCTGACGCCGGTGGACATCTTCGCGCTGGTCAGCCTGGTCGTGGGCGGCGGCGTGGCGCTGGCCTACTACCTGCGCCTGCGGCGCCGCCAGGCGCTGGCCGCGCTGGCCGCCTCGATGGGGCTGGAGTTCTCTACGGAGGGGCCCGACGCCGCCTACCTGGAGGGCACCGGCCTCTCCCTGCTCAGGTCCGGCCGCCGCCGCGCCGCCGAGAACCTGCTCCGCACCCGCGTGCCGGCCGGCGAACTGATGCTGTTCGACTACAGTTACGTCACCGGCTCCGGCAAGAACCAGAGCACGCATAGTTTCACGGTGGCCCTTTTTGAATGCGGCGGGCTGACGGCGCCGGACTTCGACCTGCGCCCCGAGAACCTGCTCTACAAGCTCGGAGAGCTGGTGGGCTTCAAGGATATAGACCTGCCGGCCTTCCCCGTCTTTTCCGACAAGTACCGCCTGACCGGCGCCGACGAGGCCGCCATCCATATGTTCTTCACCCCGGAACGGGCGGCCTGGTTCGAGCGGAACCAGGGCCTTTACGTGCAGGGAGCGGGCAGGTTCGTCCTGCTCTGCAAGGGCGAGCGGCAGCTGCCCCCGGACGCCTGGCAGGGGTTCCTGGAGGAGGCGAAAGTCTTCGCGGCCGAAGTCCTTAAATAGACAGCGGGCCTTGACAAGTCAACGGCGGCGCCTATAATATAATAGGCGCCGCCGATGCTTTACCCCTTCCTGTGGGCCTTATGTCCTACCAGGCCGTAGGTCAAAGGACCTTTGATAAATGTCAATCCGCGGGCAAGGATATAATTAGTACAGGTATGACGATCATGAAGAGAACGCTGCTGCTGGCTATCGCGCTGCTTGCCGCGACCTCCCTGGGCTCCATGGCCCAGGAGGGCTCTTTTGACGGCCTCTACAAAAGCCTCCCGGTCCCTGCCGCCGCCCCGGCCGCGCCGGTCCCCGCCCCCGCTGTCGCCCCGGCTCCCGCCCCCGCCGCGCGCGAGTGGCTGTTCCTCGTCTTCATCAACGGGGTCAACGACCTCGGCCTGCTGGGCTGCGCCGACAACAATATCAACGCGATGGAGCAGGTGGGTTCCACCGACAAGGTCGCCGTGGTCGTGGAGTACAGCCGCATGATCTCGGACCCCGGCTCGCGCGACCTGCGCTTCCAGGAGGGGTCCGATACCCTCTACGTTACGCGCGACGCCGACCCGAACGTCATCACCTCCCGCTCCTTCTACTCCTCGCCCAACGCCGACATGGGCAGCGCCGCCACGCTGGTACGGTTCGTCCAGCGCGCGGTGCGCCGGTACCCGGCCAAAAAAGTGGCCCTCGTGGTCTGGAACCACGGCGCCGGGCGCCTGGGCATCTCCTTCGACGACCTGACCGGCGACCACATGGAGGTGGACGAGCTCGGCCGCGCGCTGCTGCAGGTAAAGGGCGTGCTGGGGCATAAGATCGACGTGCTGGCCACCGACGCCTGCCTGATGCAGATGGCCGCCGTGGCCTACGAGTTCCGCGACGCCGCCGACGTGGTGGTCGGTTCCGAGGAGACCATCCCCGGCGACGGTTACCCGTACGATAAGATCCTGGGGCCGCTGGCCGCCGCCCCCGGCATGGGCGCCGAGGAGCTGGGGACGCTTATAGTTGACGCTTACGGCCGTCGCTACGCTTCCAACAGGGTCACGCTTTCCGCCCTGCGCGCCGCCAGGACCGGCGCGCTGCCCGGCGTGCTGGACGCCTGGGTGGAGGCCGTCCGCGCCGACCCCGCCGCCATGAAGGCCGCGGCCTCGCGGGCGGTGCTGGACGGCACGCAGCGCTTCAATATGCGCGAATCCCGCGACCTGTACGATTTCGTGACCAACGTGGACGCCGCCCTCGGACCCGAGAGCCGGGCGGTAAAGGAAGCCGGGGAAGTAGTGAAGAAATATATCTCCGACTATCTGCTGATAAGGTCGGCCGCGCCGAACCTGCCGAAGGCGCACGGCCTGGCGATCTATATACCGGAGCAGACCTACGGTTCCGGCAACTACTCCAGGCTGGCCTTCGCCGCCGATTCCCGCTGGGACGATTTCCTGCTGGAGCTGCTGGAGGCGCGGCGCAAGCCGTGACGCTATGAACGCCCTCCGCGCCAAGACCCTGGGCCTGGCCGCCGCCGCGGCGCTGCTGTTCTGCGCCGGCGGGGTCTCCGCCATGGTCTCTCCGGCCCAGCGCCTGGCCGATTACCGGGCCGAGATAGCCCTGGGCGACCCGGAGGCTTCCGCCGCTTTCCTCGCCGACGCCGAGGCGCTTACGCTGGCCGCCGCCGCGCCCGACGGGGAGGCCCTGCGCGCCGAGGCCGAGGCGGTAAAGGACCTCAGGGACCTGCTCTCGCTGCCGTGGGACGACGCCAAGGCCAACAAGCTCAGCGAGGC
>JAJZRA010000026.1 GCA_021847485.1 bacterium | reverse complement strand
TACCAGACGCAGGTCCTGAAGAACGCCCGCAAGCTCGCCCGCGAGCTGCAGGGCCGCGGCTACCGCATAGTCTCGGGCGGCACCGACTGCCACCTGATGAGCGTGGACCTGCGCGCCAAGAACATCACCGGCCTCGACGCCGAGAGGGCGCTGGACAAGGCCGGGATCACGGTGAACAAGAACACGATCCCCTACGACCCGCAGAAGCCGATGATCACGAGCGGCGTCCGCATAGGCACGCCGGCCGTCACGACGCGCGGCATGAAGGAGAAGCAGATGACCGTCATCGCCGGCCTGGTGGACGAGGCGATAACTCACGCCAACGACGACAAGGCGCTCAAGGGCATCAAGGAGCAGGTGAAGACGCTGTGCGCCGGCTTCCCGATGTACCCCGGGTTCGAGAACTAACCCCCGGAAAGCAGAAAGAAAAAGGCCGCGCGTCGCGCGGCCTTTTTCTTTTTCCACCCAGGGCGCGTCAGCGGGGCTTCCACTTCCAGCTCAGCACCTCGGGCAGGTCCTCGCCGCGCCGGTCTATATACTCGCGGTGCTCCGCCAGCTTGTCGCGCATCTCCTGCTTCAGGTGGTCGCCGCGGCCGGCCAGCTGCGGCAGCCGGTCTATCGCGTCCTGCACCAGGTGGAAGCGGTCCATGTCGTTGAGCACGGCCATGTCGAACGGCGTCGTGATGGCGCCCTCCTCCTTGTAGCCGCGCACGTGGATGTTGGCGTGATTGGTCCGCCGGTAGGTCAGCCGGTGCACCAGCCACGGGTAGCCGTGGAACGCGAAGATGACCGGCTTGTTCCTGGTGAACAGCGAGTCGAAGTCGCCCTCGGTCAGCCCGTGCGGGTGCTCGGAGGCCGGCTGCAGCTTCATCAGGTCCACGACGTTGACGACGCGCACCTTCAGCTCGGGCAGCCTCTCGCGCAGGATCGACACGGCGGCCAGCGTCTCCAGCGTCGGCACGTCGCCGGCGCAGGCCATCACCAGGTCCGGCTCGGCGCCGGCGTCGTTGCCGGCCCACGGCCAGATGCCGATGCCCGACGCGCAGTGGCGCACCGCCGCCTCCATGTCCAGCCACTGCGGCGCCGGGTGCTTGCCGGCCACCACGACGTTGACGTAGTGGCGGCTGCGCAGGCAGTGGTCCATCACCGACAGCAGGCAGTTGGCGTCCGGCGGCAGGTAGACCCGCACGACCGAGGCCTTCTTGTTGCAGACGTGGTCTATGAAGCCGGGGTCCTGGTGCGTGAAGCCGTTCTGGTCCTGCCGCCACACGTGCGAGGCGAGCAGGTAGTTCAGCGACGCTATCTTCGCCCGCCACGGCAGCCCGAGCGTGGTCTTGAGCCACTTGGCGTGCTGGTTGAACATCGAGTCGACGATGTGGATGAAGGCCTCGTAGCTGTTCAGCAGGCCGTGGCGCCCGGTCAGCAGGTAGCCCTCCAGCCAGCCCTCGCACTGGTGCTCGCTGAGCATCTCCATCACGCGCCCGTAGCGGGCCAGCCCCTCGTCGGTCGGCAGCGTATCGCCCACCCACTGCCGCGCGGTGGCCTCGAAGACGGCGGTCAGCCTGTTGGAGGCCGTCTCGTCCGGGCCGAAGATGCGGAAATTCCGCGCGTCCGCGTTCAGCTTGATCACGTCGCGCAGGAACTTGCCGAGCTGCCTGGTGTCCTCGGCCTCCGCTGCGCCCGGCGCCTCCACCGGCACCGCGTAATCGCGGAAATCCGGCATGCGCAGGTCGCGCAGCAGCAGCCCGCCGTTGGCGCGCGGGTTGGCGCCCATGCGGCGCGGCCCTTCGGGGGCCAGCTCCTGCAGCTCGGGCTTCAGGCGCCCGTCCCGGCCGAACAGCTCCTCGGGGCGGTAGCCGCGCAGCCACTTCTCCAGCAGCTTCAGGTGGGCCGGCTTCCTGGCCAGCTCCGAGAGCGGCACCTGGTGGGCGCGCCAGGTCCCCTCCACCGGCAGGCCGTCCACCTCCTTCGGGCCGGTCCAGCCCTTGGGGGTGCGCAGCACGATCATCGGCCAGCGCGGCCGTTCCCTGACGCCTTTCTCACGGGCGTCCTTCTGGATGCGGCGGATCCTCTCCACGCAGCCGTCGAGCGCGGCCGCCATGGCCTGGTGCATCGCGGCGGGCTCGCTGCCCTCCACGAAGACCGGCTCCCAGCCGCAGCCGCGCAGCAGCTGCTCCAGCTCCCCGCGGCTTATCCGGGCGAGCACCGCGGGATTGGCGATCTTGTAGCCGTTCAGGTGCAGGACCGGCAGCACGGCTCCGTCGGTGGCCGGGTTCAGGAACTTGTTGGAGTGCCACGCGGTCGCGAGCGGCCCGGTCTCGGCCTCGCCGTCGCCCACCACGCAGGCCGCCACCAGGTCCGGGTTGTCGAAGGCCGCGCCGAAGGCGTGGCTGAGGGAATAGCCCAGCTCGCCGCCCTCGTGGATGGAGCCGGGCGTCTCGGCGCCGACGTGGCTGGGCACGCCGCCGGGGAAGGAGAACTGGGTGAACAGCCGCTTGAGCCCGGCCTCGTCGCGCCCCACGTTGGGATAGATCTCGCTGTAGGTGCCCTCCAAATAGGTGTTGGCCACCAGCGCGGGGCCGCCGTGGCCGGGGCCCGAGATGTAGATCATGTCCAGGTCGTAGCGCTTGATGATCCGGTTAAGGTGCACGTAGATGAAGTTCTGGCCGGGCGTGGTGCCCCAGTGCCCCAACAGGCGCGGCTTGACGTGCTTCAGCGAGAGCGGCTCGCGCAGCAGCGGGTTGTCGTAAAGGTAGATCTGCCCGGCCGACAGGTAGTTGGCGGCCCGCCAGTAGGCGTCCATCCGCCTAAGCAGCTCCGGCTCCAGCGGCCCGGCTTTCTCCCCGGCCCGCCCGGCGGCTTTCTTCGCGGTCTTTAGTTTCATTTTCCCTCCCCGGCGGCACGGGCGGCCGCCTATAGACCTATGATACTAATTAGGCCCGCAAATGCAACCCGTTTTTTGTAATATCTACCTGGGAGGAACCTTGGGAACACCACTCACTGCCATAGTTTTCGCCGCCGCGCTGTTCTGCGCGGCCCCGGCCGCGGCCCAGCAGAGCTCTCCGGAGGTCAAGGCGCTGCTGTCCAAGGTGGACAGGCTCTACCGCAGCGACCGCTCCTACGCCTCCATAGAGATGGAGGTAGTGACCCCGGACTGGCGCCGCACGCTGGCCATGGATTTCTGGACGGAGGGCCAGGACAAGACCTTCATCCGCGTCTCCGCCCCCGCCCGCGACGCCGGCACCGCCACGCTGCGCCTGGGCAACGAGATGTGGAACTACTTCCCCAAGATAAACAAGGTGATGAAGGTGCCGCCCTCGATGATGCTGGGCTCGTGGATGGGCTCCGACTTCACCAACGACGACCTGGTCAAGGAAAGCACGCTGATAGACGACTACTACGGCGAGTTCTTCACGCCCGCCAAGCCGGACCCGGCCCTGCTGTACGTCCGCCTGCATCCCAGGAAGGGGACCGTCTCGCTCTGGGACGCCATAGAGCTCGCCATCGGCAAGGCGGACCTGCTGCCGAAGCGCGAGGACTATTTCGACGAGAAAGGGCGCCTGCAGCGCACGATGAAATTCTCCGAGGTCGCCGAACTGGGCGGCCGGAAGCTGCCCCTCGTGATGACGATGACGCCGCTCTCCAAGCCCGGACACGGCACCACCATCCGGTATAAGGCCGCCGAGTTCGACGGCAAGCTCCCGGCCGGCACCTTCACGCTGCGCAACCTGCAGCGCACGGCGATAAAATGACGCTGCTGCCGCGGATGGCTTTCCGCAACGTCCTGCGCAACCGCAGGCGCTCCCTGCTGACCGGGCTGATGATGGCCGGCGGCTTCACGCTGTTCTCGGCCACGCTGGGCCTGTCCGAGGGCACCTACGGCTCCATCATCGACATGTTCACGCGCAGCCGCACCGGCCACGCCCAGGTCCACGCGGCCGGCTACCTGGACAAGCCGTCCCTCTACCGTTCCATCGGCGACCTCCCGCGCGTAGAGCGGGTGCTCGACGGGCTGAAGATAGTCAAGGCCTGGGCGCCGCGCGTCTACGCCCCGGCGCTGGCCTTCTCCGGCTCCAAGACCGTGGGCGCGCAGGTCATGGGCATAGACCCGGCCCGCGAACGGCGCGCCATGAGGCTGGAGGCGCAGCTGGCTTCCGGCGCCTTCGTGCCGGACGCGCCTTCGGACGGCGTAGTCGTGAGCGCGCGCCTCGCCGCGGCCCTCAAGCTGAAGCCCGGGGACCAGCTCTCGCTGATAGGCCAGGGGGCCGACGGCTCCATCGCCAACGACAACTTCCGCGTGACCGGCGTGCTGTCCGCCTCCGAGTCCTCCTTCGACGGGCCCTGGTGCCTGATGCACATAGACAAGGCCCGCTCCTTCCTGGCCCTCGGCCCGAAGGCGCACGAGATAGCCCTGGTCTTCACCGACTACCGCAAGGCCCGCGAGGACGCCGCGCTGACCGCGGCGGCCCTGGCCGACCCGCGGCTGGACGTGGAGCCCTGGCAGGTCACCGAGAAGGAGTTCTACCAGGCCATGCTGCTCGACCGCAAGGGCGGCGACATCACGAACCTGATCATCATGGCCATCGTGGCCGTCGGGGTCCTCAACACCGTGCTGATGGCCGTGCTGGAGCGCACCCGGGAGTACGGGGTGCTGAAAGCGCTGGGCACGCGGCCGGCCTTCATCTTCGGCCTGATCATGAGCGAGGTCCTCATCCTGGCCGTCCTCTCCGCCGCGGCCGGCGCGCTGGTCTCGCTGGGCCTTAACTATTACCTGTCCGGGACCGGGATCCCCATACCGGACCCCATCTCCTACGGCGGCGTGAAGTTCACGCGGATGCTGTCCGCAGTGAGCGAACAGACCTTCACGCGCCCCGCCGTCACCGTGCTGATAACGGCCCTCGCCGTCGGGGTCTTCCCCGCCGTCAAGGCCGCCCGCGTCACGCCGGTAAAGGCGCTGGAGAGCCGATGAGCTTCTATCTCCGCCTCGCCTGGCGCAACAACCTGCGCAACAAGCGCCGCACCGGCCTCGCGGCGCTGGCCGTAGGCATGGGCCTGGCCGCGCTGATCTTCACCGACGCCATCTCGGTGGGAATGCTCGCCGGCATCATCGACACCGCCACCGGCACCTTCATGGGCCAGGCCCAGGTGCACCGGGCCGGCTTCATGGACGACATGGACCCGGACCTCTACGTGAAGGACGGCCCGGCGCTCCTCGGCAAGATGACCGGCGACCCGCTGGTCAAGGCCTGCGCGCCGCGCACGATCTCGTTCGCGATGATAGCCTCCCCCGCCAATTCCGCCTCGGTCATGCTCTACGGGGTGGACCCCGCCGCGGAGCGCGGCGTCTCCCGGCTGTGGCGCGCGGTGAAGACCGGCAGTTTCCTGGCCGAGGACGGCGACGCCGTGGTGATAGGCAAGGGCCTGGCCTCCACGCTGGAGGTGGGCCTGGGCGACAAAGTGGTGGTGACCGCCGCCGCGGCCGGCGGCGGCGACCTGGCGCAGGCCATGTTCCGGGTGGGCGGCATCCTGGACTCCGGCTCGCGCGCGATGGACTCCAACCTGGCCTTCGTGCGGCTGGCCAGGGCCCAGTCGCTGCTGAACCTCGGCGCCAACTTCGACGAGATCGCGGTGGCCTTCAGGAACCTCGACACCGCCGAGGACAAGTCCCTGCCGTTCTGGAAGGAGTACGGCTCCGGCGGCAACGAGGCCAAGGGCTGGCCCGAGCTGGTGCCCGAGCTCGGCGCGGCCAGGAGCATGTCCGCCTTCGGCATCTTCATAACTGCCGTCATCCTGTCCGGCATCGTCGCGCTGGGCATCACCAACACCCTTTTCATGTCGCTCTACGAGCGCATGTTCGAGTTCGGCGTACTGCGCGCCGTCGGCACGAGGCCCTCGCGCATGGGCCTGATGATAGTGAGCGAGGCGGCCGTGCTGGCGCTCATCAGCGCGGCCGTCGGGGTCATGATCGGCTTCGCCGCCTGCCGCATCGTAGGCGTCCACGGCCTGGACTATACCGGCGTGGATTTCGCCGGCGTCACCATCCTGGAGCCGATCCGCCCGATGTTCCGGGCGCTCCAGTACTGGCTGTACCCGTCGGCCCTCTTCGTTTTCACGCTGCTCGTGAGCCTGTACCCGGCCTTCTACGCCGCCCGCATGAACCCGGTAAAGGCCATGCGGAGGAGCTTGTGAGCGAAACCGCCCACGGGCTCCTGAGCTCCGGCCGGGGGTATGCCCTCCTCGGGTCGGTGTCGGGCACACCGTGCCCGCACCTTGTTCGCTCGGGTCCGGCGCTTACGCAAGCCGGACCCTCCGCGACATCCCTCCGAGGGCATACCCCCGGCCGGAGCCCGACGCGGCTCCGTCACGCGCAGACCCTAACGAAAGGCTATTTATGGAAAAAGAACCTGTAATAGAGGCCAAAGGGGTCACCAAGACCTACGCCGAGGGCGAGGTGAAGGTGCACGCGCTGCACCCCGTGGACCTGACGATAGGCCGCGGCGAGTTCACCGCCATCGCCGGCCCCAGCGGCTCCGGCAAGACCACCCTGCTCAACATCATCAGCGGCCTCGACGTCCCGTCCGCCGGCCGCGTCAGGCTGGCCGGCCGCGACATGAGCGCGATGTCCCAGGCCGAGCTGTCCGACTTCCGCCGCGACCATATCGGCTTCATCTTCCAGGCCTACAACCTGATCCCCGTCCTCACCGTGGAGGAGAACGTAGAGTACGTGCTGCTGCTGCGCGGCGTCGGCGCCGGCGAGCGGGCCTCCCGCGTGGCGCGCATGCTCGACGAGGTCGGCCTCGGCGGCAAGCGCGGCCGCTTCCCGTCGCAGCTCTCCGGCGGCCAGCAGCAGCGCGTCGCCATAGCCCGCGCGATGGTCTCAGAACCGGACATCATCCTCGCCGACGAGCCCACCGCCAACCTGGACTCCGCCACCGGCGGCGCGCTGATGGACATGATGCGCGAGCTCAACGAGCGGCGCGGCATGACCTTCCTGTTCTCCACGCACGACCGCATGATCATGGACAAATCCGCGCGCCTCGTCACGCTCAAGGACGGCCGCGTTGGATCCGACCTGCTGAAATGAACAAGGCCGCGGCCCTCCTGCTCTGCCTCGCCCTGGCCTCCCCGGCCGGGGCCGGCGGCCCGGCGTTCCACGGCTATTTCAAAAGCTATCTCTACTCGCTGGACCCCGCCGGGGTCAGGAACTCCCCCCTGCCGCGGCCCGGCGGGGCCTACGGCGTAACGGAAGACAAGCTCCGCCTGAAATCCTACTGGGACGGCGGCGGGACCGTAAAGGCCGAGGCCGCCTACGAGCTGGTCTATACCGGCAGGAAGACGGTCCTGGCCCGGGCCAGGCCGCTGGCCTCCGGCTACGCCTACAGGGTCGGGGACCTGGGCCCGTTCCTGTCGCCCTCTTCCGGGGGACGGACGGCCCCGTCCGTCCTCGCCCAGGACCTGGACCGGGCCTTCGTCACCTGGTCCCCCGCCGCTTTCGACCTGTACGCCGGCCGCCAGCCGCTGGCCTTCGGCTCGGCCATAACGGTCAACCCTACGGACGTCCTGGCCCCTTACCCCTACGGCACCATAGACACCGAAGAGAGGCGGGGCGTGGACGCCCTGCGCGTCCGTGTCCCGACCGGCGAGCTGGCGGAACTGGACGCGGGCTGGCTGCCCGGCAGGCGCTGGGCGGCCTCGGAAGGGGCCGGCTTCCTGCGCGGCAAGGCCACGCTGGGCGACACCGACCTCACGCTGCTGACGGCGGCCTTCCGCGGCAACCTGCTGGCCGGCGGCGATATAGCCAGGCACCTCGGCGGGGCCATGCTGCGCGCCGAGGCGGCCCAGGTCTGGGCCGGCAGCTTCCAGCGCCGCCTGCCCGCGGACGACTTCTTCAGGCTTACGGCCGGAGCGGAGTACAACTTCAACCTGCTGGGCGGCACCGACGCCTGGCTGGAATACCATTTCAACGGGGCCGGCTCCTCCCGGACCTCCGCCTACCCCTCGCTGGCCGGGCGCACGGCCTACCGCGAGGCCGGCGTCTACCTGCTGGGCAGGGACTACCTCTCGGCCGGGGCTTCGGTCCAGCTTTCGGCCCTGGTGACGGCCGCCGCCAGCGTCCTCGTCAACCTTGGCGACGGCTCCTTCTACGCCCTGCCTTCGCTGGAATGGAACGCGGCCGAGAACCTCTATCTCTCCGCAGGGGCCCTGCTGCCCTCCGGCCCCCGGGCGCGCTTTAACGGCGCCGCGGCCGTCCCCGCCTCCGAGTTCGGCCTCTACGACCAGGCCTTCTACGCCTCCTTCCGGGCCTACTTCTAGCTATTTTCGTGTTTTTTGCCCCTTAATTATTATAAAATACATAGATAATGGCGGAATGTCCCCCGCAAGGGCTTCGGTCATAGGACGATTTCATCCTGATATTAAGGCTACTGGAGAAAAAATGGCTAAAAAAGCACTAGCGGAGATAGGCGTAATAGGCGGCACGGGCCTCTACGCCATGGACGAGCTGAAGATCCACCGGGAGATCCGGGTCAGGACCCCCTTCGGCGACCCCTCCGACAAGCTCCTTCTCGGCACCCTCTCCGGGGTAAAAGTGGTCTTCCTTCCCCGCCACGGCCGCAAGCACGCCATCCTCCCCGGCGAGATCAACCAGCGGGCCAATATGTGGGCCCTCAAGTCCGTAGGCGTGAAGACCATCATCTCCGCCAGCGCCGTCGGCTCCCTCCGCCAGGAGCTCCCCCCGACCCACTTCGTCTTCCCGGACCAGTTCGTGGACCAGACCAAGGGCCGCCCCTCCACCTTCTTCGGCGACGGCATCGTAGGGCACGTCCCGATGGCCGAGCCGTTCTGCATGGCCGTTTCCGACATGATGTACAGGGAAGCCGTGAAACTGGGCATCAAGGCCCACAAGGGCGGCACCTACTGCTGCATGGAAGGCCCCGGCTTCTCCACCAAGGCGGAGTCCAACTTCCACCGCAAGATGGGCTACTCCATCATAGGCATGACGATGGCCACCGAGGCCAAGCTCGCCCGCGAGGCCGGCTTCCACTACGCGCCGGTCTCCCTCGTCACCGACTACGACTGCTGGAAGGAAGGCGAGGAAGTGGACCAGCACAAGGTCTCGGAGACGATGACCAGGAACATCCACAATATCCGCCGCCTGCTGGTGAAGGTCATCCCGCTAGTGGCCAAGGCCGGCTGCCGCAACGGCTGCCCCGGCATGACGAGGAATTCGCTGCTCACCCACAAGGAACACTTCCCCAAGGGCACCTACGCCAAGCTGAAGCTTATACTGGAGGGTTAAATGGCCAAGAAAAGAGCTCCCGGCAAGGACGGCAAAACCGCCGTCCGCAAGAAGCTGATAGAGGCGGCGAAGGCCGCGCAGAAGAAGGCCTACTGCCCGTATTCCCGCTACCCCGTGGGGGCGGCGGTCATCACCGATTCCGGCCGCATCTACACCGGCTGCAACGTCGAGAACGCCTCGTTCGGCCTGTCGATCTGCGCCGAGCGGGTGGCCATCTTCAAGGCCGTCAGCGCCGGCGAAAAGAAGATCCAGGGGCTCTGCGTGGCCGCCAAGAGCGCCGCGCCCTGCGGCGCCTGCCGCCAGGTCATCATAGAGTTCGCGCACAAGGACGCCGAGATGATCTACCTGGACTGGCAGCCGCTCGAGAAGAAAGAGAAAGTGACCATCACCAAGGCCTCGAAGCTGCTGCCGCGGGCTTTCGACCCCTCGGAAGCCGGATTATAAATTTACGGAGGAATTTATGGACGTGAAGACCCTGACCAAACTGACCAAATGGATGGAGACTACCGACCTCGAGGAGATCACCTGGAGGAACGGCGACGACAAGATCAGCCTTAAGCTCAACAACAACCCCGAGCACAGCCACACCATAGCTTCCACGATGGAACCCGTGCTGTCCACCTCCATCGGCATCTTCCGCTTCGCCCGCCCCGGCAAGACCAACCACCTGAAGGAAGGCTCGGCCGTCAAGAAGGGCCAGGAGCTCGGCGTAGTGGAGGTGGGCAAGGATTTCAAGAGCGTGACCGCCCATTCCGACGGCCTGCTCAAGATCGTCTCGATAGAGGAAGGCAAGCCGGTGGAATACGGCCAGCCGCTGTTCTTCATCGAACCCCGCTAAAGCATGACGGCGAAGCCCTCGGTCATAAAGTGCCCCAAGTGCGGCTACCAGCCGAACATCCTCAGCGATGTCTGCCTGCACTGCGGCACTAAGCTCGCCAAGACCTGCGGCGAGTGCGGTTTCGCCAACCACGTAGAGAAGAATTACTGCGACCAGTGCGGCGCCCTGCTGACGCTCAATCCCCCGGCCAAGGCGGAGCAGGCCGGCGCCCCGCCGCCCCCGCCCGCCGCGCAGCCGGGCAAACAGGCCTTCAAGCTGGAGATGGAATCCATCCAGGACACGGTCAGCGCCAGCGACCAGTCCTTCCGCCGGCGCATGGAGGAAGGCGCCAAGCTGGAGAAGAAGGCCGAAGCCGCGAGGGCTCCCTCGGGCCCCGCCCAGCCGCCGCCGGCCGCGCCTCCCAAAGCTTCCTCGCCGCTCATGGCCGACTCTTCGCGCCTGCGGAAGGACCCTGCCCCCCCGAAACCGGCTCCTCAGACCCTGGCAAAGCGTCTCGCCGGCCCCGTGGTGACCGTGATCCTGGGGCTGGTGCTGCTCGCCATCCTCTACATGATAGCGGCCCCGTCGCTGCCGCGCATCCGCCTGGTCATGACCGCCAAGGCCTACCTGACGGACATCTCGGAAGGCCGCTACGACAAGGCCTACGACCTGCTCTCCACCAATTCCAAAGCCGCGATCTCGCTCGAGGACTACGTCAAGAACAGCAAGGACTACTACTCCAAGGCCCCCGCCTGGCAGTTCCGCGACGTCCAGGTCTTCATGATGGACAAGGACGCGGCGATGGTCCGCTACGAGCTCAAAGAGGGCAAGGCCCCCTGGAAGAAGGACTACATATCCTTCGTCCGCGAGCACAACCGCTGGACCCGCCCGTACATCTGGATCCTCTTCCAGCCGATCCAGGACGCCATCGACCGCCGCGACTACCCGCAGGCCCTGTTCCTGGCTCAGAAGCTTTACCTGACGGACCCGGTGGACCCCCGCTCTTCGGGCTATCTCTGCTCGACCGAGTTCTACATGGGCATCTACGACAAGGCCGCCGAGTCCTGCCGCCGCGTCATAGACGGCGCAGCCATCTACCCGGTCGGCTACACCAGGGACGAGATGTACTGGTACAACCTCGCCTACGCAGACAGCCTGCGCTACCTGCAGCGCGACCTCGTGGCCATCCAGGAATACGAGAAGCTCATGAAATGGCCGGGGCTGACCCCGGAGGAGCAGTGCCCGCTCTTCCTGAACCGGGCCGACTCCTACGTGGCCGTCAAGGACTACGACCGCGCCCTGCAGGACGTCATGTCCGCCCAGGCCGTCTGCTTTGAGGAGCCCTCCAAGAGCGACGCCAGGAAGCGCCTGGCCTACCTGAGCGGTTCGGCCGTCAACGACGCCGTCCTCTTCGCGCAGAAATCCCGTTTCCAGGCCGGCATGCCGCCCATCGGCGAGGCCCGCCGCCAGCAGCTGGAGGCCATGAAGGCCAAGATAGGGCCCAAGGCGGCCAGGCTGCTGCCCCGGGACCAGTGGGTGGCGGTGCACGTCGGCGGCCCGGAATACCGCGTCTACCTCCGGCAGGAAGGGCTCAACCCCCGCACCCGCAAGCCGGAGACCCGGGATATCTTCGTTTTCCTTGTTAATTTGTGGACCAACAAAGGCAAGGTGGAGAAGGCGCCCCCGCCGCCTCCGCCGCCCGGAGCGCCGCCGGCCAGGCCGGAGGGGCAGTAGGCCGGCCGCCTTAATTTCTGGAGGAACGATGTTCAAGAAAGTACTGATCGCCAACCGCGGCGAAATCGCCGTCCGCGTCATCCGCACCCTGCGCGAACTCGGCGTGCCGTCGGTCGCCGTCTATTCCGAGGCCGACAGGTCCTCGCTGCACGTGCGCCTGGCCGACGAGGCCGTCTGCATAGGCCCGGCGATGGCCAGGGAGAGCTACCTGGTCATCCCGGCCATCATCTCCGCCGCCAGGGTCACCGGCGCCGACGCCATCCACCCCGGCTACGGCTTCCTCAGCGAGAACGCCGAGTTCTCCGCGGCCTGCCGCGACAACGGCATCGCGTTCATCGGCCCCTCCCCGGAGTCCATACAGCAGCTCGGGCACAAGGCCGAGGCCCGCAAGGTGGCCATGAAGGCCGGCGTGCCGGTGACGCCCGGCACCAAGGACTGCGTGACCAGGAAGGATTTCAAGAAAGCGGCCGAGAAGATCGGCTTCCCGCTGATGATCAAGGCGGCGGCCGGCGGCGGCGGCAAGGGCATCCGCATCGTGCGCGAGGCCGCGCAGTTGGAGAAGGAGATGACCATGGCCTCCAGCGAGGCCAAGGCCGCCTTCAACAACGGCGACGTCTATTTCGAGAAGTACATCGAGCTGCCGCGCCATATAGAGGTGCAGTTCGCCCGCGACACGCACGGCAACTGCATAGCCTTCCCGGAGCGCGACTGCTCCATCCAGCGCCGCCACCAGAAGCTGGTGGAGGAGACGCCCAGCCCCGCGGTGAACAGGAAGCTGCGCTCCCAGCTGGAGAAGGCCGCGGTGGACCTGGCCGAGGCCGCCAAGTACGTGGGCGTGGGCACCGTGGAGTTCCTGCTCACGCAGACCGGCGAGTTCTATTTCATGGAAGTCAACACCCGCCTGCAGGTGGAGCACCCGGTGACCGAGATGGTCACAGGCTTCGACCTGGTGCGCGAGCAGCTGCTGGCCGCCTCCGGCGAGAAGCTCTCCTACACCGGCGGCCACACCGTGCCGGTCAACGGCCACTCGATAGAGCACCGCATCAACGCCGAGGATTTCAGCCGCAACTTCGCCCCGTCCGTGGGACGCGTCGAGGAGTGGCTGCTGCCCGGCGGGCCCGGCATCCGCGTGGACACCCACGTCTACGCCGGCTACAACCTGCCGATCTACTACGACAGCATGCTGGCCAAGCTCATAGTCTGGGCGCCCACGCGCGAAATGGCGGTGGAACGCTCCCGCCGCGCGCTGGCGGAGTTCAAGGTGAAGGGCGTGAAGACCACCATAGACGCCCACCAGCTGATAGTGGAGAGCGAAGGCTTCAAGGCCGGCAAGACCGACACCGGCTACATGGAGCGCCTCCTGACCCCCGCCGAACCCGCCAAGGCCCCCTGAGGGGTCAGGTCTTGAATCTTGACATAATGCGCACCGCCGGCAAGATCGTTTCGCTGAAAAAGGCCCTCGCCCTGCGCGCCGCTTTGAAAAAAGCCGGCCGCAGGGCCGTTTTCACCAACGGCTGCTTCGACCTGCTGCACGCGGGCCACGTCTGGTCCCTGGAGAAGGCCCGCTCCTTCGGGGATTTCCTGTTCCTCGGCCTAAATTCTGACGCCTCCGTGCGCCGGCTCAAAGGCGCGCCCCGGCCCTTCAACAAGGCCAGGGACCGCGCCGTCGTGCTCGCCGCCCTGGAGGCGGTGGGCGCCGTAGTGATCTTCGGCGAGGACACCCCGCTGAAGCTCATAAAGGCCCTGCGCCCCGACATACTGGTCAAAGGGGCCGACTACAAGAACGGGATAGTGGTAGGCGCCGAATACGCCGGCCGGGTCCGCCTGGTCCCCCTCCTGAAAGGCCGTTCCACCACCGCCACCGCCCGCAAGATGGGCCGCCGCTGACTTTATAGGGACTAAAACCCCCCAAATATCATAAAATATCAGGATAATATGACCGACATTTTTGAGAAGTGCAGGAATTTCACCATTGCCCGGCAGCTGATGGAATCGGGCATATACCCCTATTTCAAGGCCCTCGAGAGCGAACAGGCCCCCGAAGTCGTCATCCAGGGCAAGAAGTTCATCATGTTCGGCTCCAACAACTACCTGGGCCTCGCCAACGACCCGCGCATGAAGCAGGCCGCGATAGACGCCGTCAGGAAATACGGCACCGGCGTGGCCGGCAGCCGCTTCCTTAACGGCAATACCGCGCTGCATATGGAGCTCGAGAAGAAGCTCGCTCACTTCAAGGGCCGCGAAGCGGCCCTTATTTACGCCACCGGCTACCAGATGAACCTCGGCGTCGTCAGCGCGCTGGTCGGCAAAGGCGATTTCGCGGTGGTAGACAAGCTCGACCACGCCAGCATCCTCGACGGCTGCCGCCTGTCGCACGGCGAGATCCGCCGCTTCAAACACAACAACCCGGCCGACCTCGACCGCGTCCTCAAGGACATCGGCCCGGCCCACGGCAAGCTGGTCATCGTGGACGGCGTCTTCTCGATGGAGGGCGACATCGCCCCCGTCCCCGAGATCTCCAAGGTCTGCAAGCGGCACGGCGCACGCCTTATGGTGGACGACGCGCACGCCACCGGCGTGCTCGGCAAGCACGGCCACGGCACGATGGAACATTTCGGCCTGACGAAGAAGGACGTGGACCTGGTGGTCGGCACCTGCTCCAAGAGCTTCGCCTCGGTCGGCGGCTTCGTCGTCGGCGACGAGGATATCATCCACTATATCCAGCACCTCTCCCGGTCCATGATCTTCTCGGCGGCCCTGCCGCCCTCCTCGGTGGCCTCCATCGCCAAGGCCATAGACATCATCCAGGACGAGCCCCAGCGCATCAAGAAGCTCTGGGACAACTCCGCCTACCTGATGAAACGCTTCAAGACCATGGGACTCAACACCGGCGAGACCCAGACCCCGATCATCCCGGTCATCATCGGCGACAACGAGAAGACCTTCATGCTCTGGCGCCTGCTCTACGACAACGGCCTGTTCACGAACCCCGTGGTCAGCCCGGCCGTGCCGCCCAAGCGCTCCCTGCTGCGGGTGGTGGTCACCGCCACTCACACGAAGGAGCAGCTCGACCGCGCGCTCGACATCTTCGAGACCTGCTTCAAGAAGGTCATGAAGAGGAAGCCGTCGCTGGTCAAGTAAGCCGGCAGCACCCTTAAAAATTTATGGCAGTAGAAATTCGGGAGCTCGCCGAAAAGGACCTCGGCGCGTTCATAGATTATCCCTACGACCTGTTCCGCGGCCACCGGTTCTGGGCCGGCGACCTCAAGCGCGACGTCCGCCACCTGCTGGAGACCGGCCACCCTTTCTGGCGGCACGGCGAGCGGGCGTTGTTCATGGCGTACCGGGACGGCCGCCCGGCCGGCCGCATAGCCGCGATAGTCAACCACGCCCACAACAATTTCCACGGCGACAAGACCGGCTTCTTCGGCTTCTTCGACTGTTCCGAAGACAAGGAGGCCGCGGAAGGGCTGTTCGCGGCCGCGGGCGCCTGGCTGAAGACCCGCGGCATGGACTCGGTCCTCGGCCCGGTCAACCCCTCCACCAACGAGACCTGCGGCATGCTGGCGGAAGGCTTCGACTTCCCGCCGATGGTCATGATGCCCTGGAACCCGCCGTACTACCTGCAGCTGACCCAGGCCGCCGGCTTCGCCAAGGCCAAGGACCTCTACGCCTATAAGTGCGAAACCTCCATCCCCTTCCCGGAACGTTTCGAGAAGATCATCGCGCGCATGAACCGCGACGGCAAGGTGACGCTGCATTTCGCGGACGTAAAAAGCATCGACAAGGCCATAGACGAGGTCAAGGACGTCTATAACGCCGCCTGGGAGAAGAATTGGGGTTTCGTGCCGATGACGGCCGAGGAGATGGACGACCTCGCCAAGGCCCTGAAGCCGATGCTCAAGCCGGACTACCTCTATTTCGCCCGCTACGAAGGGCGCCCGGCCGGTTTCGTACTGCTGCTGCCCGATTTCAATATCGCGCTGAAGCGCGTTAACGGCGCGCTCGGTCCCCTCAACATCCTGCCTTTCCTGTACCGCTTCCTGTTCCGGCTCGACCGGGGCCGCATGCTCACGCTCGGCGTCAAGAAAGAGTTCCGCGGCAAGGGCATAGAGCTGCTGCTGATAAAGCAGGCCATCGCCGCCGCCAAGAAGATGGGCTGGAAGTACGGCGAGCTGTCGTGGACCCTGGAAGACAACGGCCTCATCAACAACACGATCGAGGCCGTGGGCGGCGAGGTCTACCGCAAGTACCGCCTTTACGAGAAAAAGCTCTGACGGCCGGGGGGCCGCCGTTTAATCTTTCTGTAATCATTTCTTAATCCCCCGCGGCTATAATTTCTATATGCGTTTTTCCGACCTGAACAAGGCCAAGGCGGAGGAGACCGCGCGGCAAGCCCCGCGCAGGCCCGCGCCCGGCCCCGCCGTTCCTCCGGCCGCCGCGGCCCCGCGCCCGGAGGCGCCCGCCCCGCAGGCCGAACCCGCCCCCGCCCCGGCGGCGCCGCCGCCCGTGGAGGACAGGCAGGAGGCCGTAAAGCAGCGCGACCTGGCCTACCGCCCGGCCCACAAGGCCGCCCCCCGGGCCGAGAAACCCGCCGCGGAACCCTCCGTCCCCTTCCGCGAGCTGGACGCCAGGGCCCGCGAGGTCTATACGCGCATGATCGCCCAGGCCGGCGAGCTGCTGCGCGGCGTCTCGCAGCCCTACACCGAAAAATACGAGGCCGTGGTCCGCGCCTGCGGCCTGGCCGCGGACGAACTGAAGGCCGGCAGCGTCCTGCTGAACTACACCGCTTATTCCACCGCCGACGACTACCTGCGCGCCCACAGCGCCAACACCGCCATCATAGCCCTGGCGATGGGCCTGGCCTCGGACCTCGAGGCCTCCGAGCTTAAACTGCTCGGCTTCTGCGCGATGGCCCACGACATCGGCATGCCGGAATACTCCGACATCTACGGCCGCGAGGCCGAACTCACCGACGAGGAGTTCGCGGCGGTCACGCTGCACACCGAGGCCGGCGTGGAGAAGCTGGACCGCATCGTGGACCTGGACTACCGGATCAAGGACCGCGCCAAGCGCATCGTCCTGCAGACCCACGAGCGCGTGGACGGCTCGGGCTACCCGGACCGCATTTCCGACGAGGAGATAGACCCGCTCGCGCAGCTGATAGGCATAGCCGACGTCTACGAGGCCATGACCCACCCGCGGGCCTGGCGCGAGGCCCTGCAGCCGGCCGAGGTCATCAAGGAACTCATAGAGAAGGAAGGGCGCGGCTTCAACTCCGCCGCGGTCAAGGCCCTTATCTCGGCCGTCTCCATCTACCCGCCGGGCTCCTTCGTGCAGCTTTCCAGCGGCGAGACCGCCCGCGTGGTTAAAGTGAGCAAGGGTTCGCTGACCCGCCCGTTGGTGGAGGTGCTGCTGGACCAGGAGGCCGCGGCGGCCCCGGCCCAGCTGATAGACCTCCGCGAACACCCCCTCACCTCCATAGAGCGGCCGGTGGGCCTGGCCGAACTGGAGGAGCTCAACCCCAAGCTGGCCGCCAGGCTGGAGCTGGCCCGCTGGTGGACCGACTGGTGACCCACGGCATGGCGGACAAGAAACAGCTGCTTTTCCTGGAAGACGAGGGCTACGTAGTGGAGCGCGTGGAGGCCATCCTCGCGGCCTTCCCGCATTTCGAGGTGACCCGCCTCGGCGACGCCGAGAAAGCCCGCGAGCTGCTCGACGAGAAGCCCTTCGACGTCGTGATCACGGACATCTACCTGCGCGGCGCCAGCGGCCTGGAGCTCTCGTTCAAGGCGCGCGAAAAGAACAAGGACGCCTGCGTCATCATCCTGACCGGGCTGGACAACGCCGACCTCGCCGCCCAGGCCGTGCGCGAAGGCGCTTTCGATTTCGTGGTGAAGCCGCCCGGCCTGGAGCGCCTGGCGAGCATCCTGAAGCTTATAACGATGGTGCGCGGCCTAGCGCCGCAGGACCGACCATAGCAGCCGCAGCGGCCGCAGCAGGTAGAGCGCCGCTGAGGCGGCGCCGTAGCGGCGCCGCATGAACCGGCGCTCCGGCACGGCGTACCTGAGCAGCAGGCCGGGCCGCTGCAGCGCCGGCAGCAGATATTCCAGGAAAGACGAGCGCTTCCCCGCGGCGGCCTTCTCGAAGAGGGCCGCCTTAAGTTTTTCCGCGCCGCGCGGCCGCAGCGCCTCCAGCGCGGCCGGCGGGACGGAGGCCGGCCCGGCCGCCAGGCGTCGCACGGCCGGCCAGAGGGCCGCCCTGATCCCGTAAAGCCCGGCCTTGCGGGCCACCTGCGCCCAGAACTTCTCCCCGGAGCCTGGCGCGCGGGCCGCTATCCGCACGCAGTCGCCCAGCGCGCGGGGCCCGAACTCCCCGTGGTGCAGCAGCGGGTGCACCGCCGCGTGGATAAAGAGGTCCGGCAGGCCGAGGGACAGGCCGGAAGGCCCCGGCTCCAACCCCCAGCGGAAAAGGCCTTCGGTATCCTTTATATGCCAGAGGCCGGTGTGCAGGTCGAGGATGGCGGGAGGGGCGGCGTTGACGCTCGGCTTCACCCAGGCGTCGGCGCTGTCCGGCATGGGCCGCCAGCCCAGGCGCCCGAGCAGCGCCTCGAAAGCCTCCAGGTCGCGCGGCCGCACCAGCACGTCGGCGTCGGTCATGCCGCGCTCGCCCGGCTCGAAGACGCCCAGTTCCAACAGCGCCGCCCCTTTGAGCGGGACGATCTCTATGCCGGCGGCCAGCGCCGCGGCTCGCGCCTCTTCCAGCGCGCCGAGCAGCAGGATCTCCCTGGCGGCCGCGGCCTTGTCCACTTAAATTTCCTTCGGGCCCTTGAACTCCCCGGTCGGGTGCACCCGGGTCAGCGAATCGAAGGCTATGCCGTAGCGAGTAACGTTCTTGTCCCGCTTCACCCAGACCACCCGCGCCTCGGCCTCCAGCACTCCGCGGTCGAAAAGGCGCACCCGGGCGCGGAACCGGTCCGGCATCACCAGCGGGTCTCCCACCGAGAAGGCGGCGCCCACGTCGGAAAAGTCCACCAGCCTGGCGGTGGCGGCCACCTTGCCCTCGGCGTCGAAGATCTCGATGACGGAATTGTGCCTGCTGCGCGGCGCGCGCCGCTTGTCCTTGCCGTTCATACCCCGCCTCCTTGGCGTTCCGCTATAGATTCTAGGATATGCCGGGGCGGCAGTCAAAACAGGCGCGGATTAACGTATAATATCCGGGTGAGCGACGACATCGCGCGGGAACTCGGGACGCTCGAGAAGATGCTGGAGATCTTCTGCCGCGGCTCGCACGGCGGCGGGGACCTCTGCCCGGACTGCAGGGAGCTGCTGCTCTACGCGGCGGGGAGGCTGGCCAAGTGCCCGCACCACCCCAAGCCGGCCTGCAAGAACTGCCCCACACACTGCTACTCCCCGGAGAACAGGGCGCGGATCCGGGCGGTGATGAGGCACGCGGGCCCGCGGATGCCGCTGGTCCATCCAATACTGACGCTGAGACATTATCTCAGGTAACGCGGATTCAGGGGGGAACGATGAAAGTCCTGGTTGTTGACGACAACGTAATGACGAGGTCCATGATCAAGGACCTGCTTACGGAGATGGGCCACATCGTGGTGGGCGAGGCCGGCGACGGCGACGAGGCGGCGAAGCTCTTCAAGGAGCTCAAGCCCGAATTGGTGCTCCTGGACCTCATCATGCCGGGCCGCAACGGCCTCGACGTGCTGCCCGAGCTGCGCGCCGCCGACCCGGCCGCCAAGATAGTGATGGTGACCGCCGTGCAGCAGGACACCATCTCCAAGGAGCTGCTGGAGAAGGGGGCGTCCGGCATACTGCACAAGCCTTTCATGTACGACGAGCTGGAGGCGCTGCTCAAGCAGATGGCCTGACCCGTGGCGAAAGACAAGGATATAGTCCTGGAAAGCTTCGCGGCCCTCAGCGTGGCCAAGTGCCTGCAGAGGATGTCCCGCGCCTCCACCGGCACCTGGCAGGTGCGCGGGGCGAAGGTCTCCTACGGCTCCGTCCGCGACGCGCTGAAGCAGCACGACTTCAGCCGCCAGGCGGCGGCCGTCTACCTCAGCCTCGAGGGCGCCTCGCCGCTGACCTCGGCCATGTTCTTCAGCCTCGCGGACACGCCGTGCGTCTCGCAGTGCTTCACCGGCCAGTCCTTCCACCGCGGCGAGCGCACCACGCCGGCCGAGGAGATGATGCTGATAGAGCTGGGCAACATCGTCCTGAACGCGCTGGTGAACGCCGTGCTCAACGCCCTGAAGCGCCGCCATATGCCGCTGATACCGCGCTTCGCAGAAGGAGGCCTCGACGCGCTCGAGGCCGAGTTCCGCCGCCTGCCGGGCCTGGCCCAGGATTTCCGCATCGTCACCGTAGGCATAGAGATGACAGGCGGCAAATGCTCCGCCCGCAGCGAGGTCGTCATGCTGCTGCCCGAGGAGATGGCGCTGGAGCTGGAAACGGCCGGCGCCTCCGCCGGCTCCCACGACGGCATCCAGCCCTGACCGGCGCTTTACGCGCGCCCCCTATAAAAAATATCATCTGCATATAATGCAGAAGATCTACTACCCCGAGGACAAGCTCCCCCTTTCCCGCCTGGCCCCGATGGGCCTGCAGCACGTGGTGGCCATGTTCGGCGCCACGGTGCTGGCCCCGATCCTGATGGGCTTCGACCCGCAGACGGCCATCTTCTTCTCCGGCGTCGGCACGCTGATCTTCATCGCCGTCACCCGCGCCAGGGTGCCCAGCTACCTGGGCTCCTCCTTCGCCTTCATCGGCCCGGTACTCGCGGTGACCGGCGGGCGGGCGGACGGCATACCGGCCGCCCTCTCGGGCATAGCGGCGGCCGCCCTGCTCTACGCGCTGGCCGCCCTGGCGACGATGCGCTGGGGCTCGCGCTGGATAGACCGGCTGATGCCGCCGGTAGTGACCGGCGCCGTGGTGGCCATCATCGGCCTCAACCTCTCCTCTTCGGCGGTCTCCAACTTCCTCAACGCCGACTTCCGCCTGACCAACAGCGCCGAGGCGGTCAGCCTGGCCGTGGCGGCGGCCACGTTCACGGTGGCGGCGGCCGTCTCTATCTACATGAAAGGTTTCCTGCGGCTGCTGCCCATACTTACCGGCGTGGCGACCGGCTACGCGCTGTCGCTGCTCCTCGGCATCGTGGACCCAGCGCAGATAGCGGCCATAAAGGCCGCGCCGTGGCTGGGGCTGCCGCACTTCACGGCGCCGGAGTTCAGCCTGCGGGCCATACTGGTGATAGCGCCGGTCTTCGTGGTGCTGGTGGCCGAGAACAAGGGCCACCTGGAGGCCATCGGCGGCTACATGCGCCGCGACATGACGCAGCACCTGGGCCGCGCGTACCTCGGCGACGCCATAGCCTCGTTCGTCTCCGCGCTGGGCGGCGGCACGCCGCAGACCACCTACGCCGAGAACATGGGCGTCATGGCCATCACGCGCGTCTTCAGCGTCTATAATTTCATCGCCGCGGCCTGCATGGCGCTGCTGCTCGGGCTGTGCCCCAAGTTCGGCGCTGTGGTCCAGAGCATCCCGGCGCCGGTGCTCGGCGGCGTGACCGTGATCCTCTACGGCCTCATCGCCGTGATGGGCATCAAGATCTGGCTGGACGCCAAGGTGGACTTCAGCCTGCACCGCAACCTGATCATAGCCGGCACGTCGATAATAATCGCCACCGGCCTCGGGGTCAAAGGCTTCACCGCCGGCGGCGTCAACATCGCCGGCATAGCTTTCGGCACGGTGCTCGCCGTGCTGATGAACGCCGCGCTCTCCATCGGCGCCGACCCCGAAGCCGACAGGCAGGACCATAAAGAACTCGCGTAAAGGACCCCATGCTGGACAAAATACTCGCTATCTACAGGCCGGCGGCGCACATAGAGCGCCTCCCGCAGGAACAGCAGCCCGCGCGCTACCGCCGGCTGCGCTGGCAGATGATGCTGTCGGTCTTCGCCGGCTACGCGTTCTTCTACTTCGTGCGCAACAGCTTCTCGCTCGCCAAGCCCTACCTGATCAAGGACTTCGGCATGAGCAAGGGCGACGTGGGGCTCATCGCCACGGCGCTGGCCGTCTCGTACGGCCTGAGCAAGTTCATCATGGGCAACGTGTCGGACCGCTCCAACCCGCGCTACTTCATGGCCACCGGCCTGCTGCTCTCCGGCCTGGTCAACCTGGCCTTCCCCAGCTTCGCCGGCTCGGTGGCGCTGATGTTCGCGCTGTGGTTCGTCAACGGCTGGGCGCAGGGCATGGGCTGGCCCCCCTGCGCGCGCACGCTGACGCACTGGTTCAGCGACCACGAGCGCGGGACCATCTTCGCCACCTGGAACCTGGCGCACAACGTCGGCGGCGGCCTGGTGGGTCCCATAGTCAACGGCGCGCTGGCGCTGGCCGCCGTGCTGGCGGCGGGCGCCGCGCTGGACTCGCGGCTCACCTTCCACCTGGTCTTCTACGTGCCGGCCGTGCTGGCCATAGCGATGTCGTTCCTGCTGCTGCTGTTCCTGCGCGACACGCCGCAGAGCTGCGGCCTGCCGTCGATAGAGGACTACAAGAACGACCACCCGGACACCGGCGTGGACGACCCCGAGCGCGAACTCTCCGCCCGCGAGATCTTCGTCACCTACGTGCTCAAGAACAAGCCGCTGTGGATCATAGCGGTGGCCAACATCTTCATCTACGTCGTGCGCTACGGCGTGCTGAACTGGGCTCCCACGTACCTGACCTCCGTGAAGGCCTGCCCGGCGGACACCTCGCGCTGGCTGTTCTTCCTCTACGAGGTGGCCGGCATCCCCGGCACGCTGCTGGCCGGCTGGCTGTCGGACCGCTTCTTCGGCGGCCGCAGGAGCCCCGTCTCGTTCCTGTTCATGGTGCTGACGACGATAGCCGTCTGGGTGTACTGGAAGAACCCCGCCGGGCATTTCCTGGTGGACTCGCTGGCGCTGTTCACGATAGGCTTCCTGATCTACGGCCCCGTGATGCTCATAGGCGTCAGCGCCGTGGACCTGGCGCCCAAGAAGGCCGCCGGCACCGCCGCGGGCTTCACCGGCTTCTTCGGCTACGTCTTCGGCGCGGTCATCGCCGAGCTCGGCCTCGGCCGCATAGTGGACCGCTGGGGCTGGGACGGCGGCTTTACGCTGCTGCTGACCGCCTGCGTCATCTCGATGGCGCTGTTCGCCGCCACGTGGAAGATGCACCACAAGGCGGACAGGTAACGTGAAGGCCCTGCTGCTGGCCGCCCTGCTGCTGCCTCCCCCCGCCGCCCTGGCGGGGCAGGCCGCGGTGAAGTTCAAGACCTCCGACGGCTGCTCGATAGCGGCGTTCTACCTGGCGCCGTCGAGCGGAGCCTACGTCTTCATCAACGCCCACGGCCTCGGTTCATCCAAAGGAGAATGGGGCGCTTTCCAGACGGAGTTGGCCAAGGCCGGGCAGGGTTACCTGTCGCTGGACCTGCGCGGCCACGCCGACAGCGCCTCCTGCGGCGGGAAACCCGCCGATTACCGGAAGTTCGACAAGGCCGCCTGGGCCGCAGCCTCGCGCGACATAGAGGCCGCCGCGGCCTGGCTGGCGAAGAAAGGGATAGGCCCGGGGCGCCAGGTCTTCTGCGGCGCCAGCGTAGGCGCCAACCTTTCGCTCAAGGCGGCCGCCGAAGGCAGGCTGAAGCCCGCGGCGCTGGTGCTGCTCTCGCCGGGAATGGATTACGCCGGCATAGAGGCCGGAAAATACCTGCCGGCCTTCAAAGGCCCGCTGCTGCTGGCCGCCTCGCCCGACGACCCTTACGCCTGGGCCAGCGCGCGGGAACTGGCGCGCCGCGCCGCCGCGGCCGGGCAGGACGTCTCTTTCGCCAACGGCGGCGGCGGCCACGGCGTGCAGATGCTGGCGCACCCCGGCCTGGCCGCCGCGATAATATCTAAGGTACTGGAACGGAATGCCGCGCAAAAGAAGAAGGACTAACTCACGCATGCCGCGGGCGCGGCTGCTGCTGACGGCGCTGGCCGCGGCCGCGCTGACCGGCATAGCCGCCTGCCTGGCGGCCACCGCGCTGCACCACGCCCTGAACCGGCTGCCGGCCGCCTACCGCTACCCCGCGGAGTTCCACGCTAAGGCCTCGGCCCGCTGACGGCGGGACCGTAAGGCCCTCCCTCCACGTAAACCACCTCGTTGACGCACTCGCAGCGCCTGAAGGGGCAGGGCGCGGCCGACGCGGCCATGGAGAAATCTTCCTTCAGGAAATTCCCGACGTAGCCGCCCTGCGAGCACCGGATCATGTCGCCGTTGAACTGCAGGCGGCCGTAGGCGCGCCCGGCGTCGCAGGCCAGGCCGCGCGTGCGGCGGGGCGCCAGCATGTACTCCCGTCCGAAGTCCTCGGTCTCCCCCCGCATCCCGGCCGCCGGCGCGGCGGCGGCCCCGTAGGCCGCCAGGTGGCCGCCTCGGGCCAGCCAGCCCACCAGCGCGCGCTCGGCCCGCGTATACGCGCCGGGGTAAGCCCCGCCGCGCCACTCGCCGCGGAAAGGCTGCACCACCGCGTAGATCCCGCGCGACAGGAAAGCGTCCGCCGCGGCCGGCAGCCCCTCAAGGTACGGCGGGTAGGCCACTATCGACGCCGTCGCGTGGAAGCCGGCCCGGCGCAGCCGCAGCACTTTTTCGGCGAAAGCGTCCGCGGGCCCGGCGGCCGCCGCGTGATAGCTGGCCGAAAATCCCACGCGGGCCGGGTCCAGCTTCCCGATGACGTCCGCGGGGTCCCACGACAGGTTGGTTATGACGTAGAGCACGTTGCGCCGCGAAAGGCCGGCCGCTATCTCCGCGAACCCGGGATAGATGAACGGCTCGCCGCCGGCTATATGGATCTCGGCGGCGCCGTGCCGGTCGTTGAACCTGTCCCAGTGGCGGGCCCATTCGGCGGGCGAAAGACTCACGCTGCCGCCGGCGAACTCCCCCCAGCGGCCGTGGAACCAGCAGTACGGGCAATCGTAGTTGCAGGCCACGTGGATGTTCCACGACAGGTGCACCGCGGGCGGCGGCTTGCCGGCGGAAGGCGGCGGCGGGTTGGGCACGCGTTCGCGCCCTTTGGTAGCCTTATAGCCCGCGACCGCCCGGTACAGGCGCAGCTCGCGCCGCAGCCCTGCCGCCAGCCTGACCGGCGCCAGCGCCGCGCTGCGCCCCGCGCGCCAGGCCCAGCGGACGTCCTCCGCGGCGCCCGGCCAGGCGCGCATGAACGCCCCGCGCGCGGCGTACAAACAATTGCCCGCGCCCAGCGCCAGGTACCTGGCCAGGTCCGCCGCGCGGCGCGCGGCCTCCCGCGGCGAGCGTATGCTCCGCAGGCGCGGCACTATATAGGAAGGCTTGAAGAGCAGGGCCAGCCTGAACTTTTCCGTGGTCATACGGCGGCTCAGAGGCCTTTAAGGAACTCCCTGCCGTTGGCGACGGAGAGCGCCGCCAGTTCCGCCGCCGGCACGCCCAGCAGGTCCGCGGCGAAAGCCACCACTTCCGCCACGCCGGCCGGCCCGGCGCGCCAGCCCGGCGCGTCCGGCTCCGGGGACTCCGTCTCGAAGAGCAGGCGCTCCCGCGGCGCCGCGGCCAGCGCGGCGCGCAGGCGCTCGCGCCTGGGGTCCATGATCTCGCCGCCGAAGGAGAAATAGCCGCCCAACTCCGTGAAGACCTTCACCAGCTCCGCCGAGCCGCTGTAGGAGTGGAACATGAAGCGCGGCGGCAGCGCGCCCTTGAGCAGCTCCTGCATGCGCCCCCAGCTCTTCACGCAGTGCAGTACCGCCGGGCGGCCCATCCGCCGGGCCAGCTGGAGCTGGCCCTTAAGGTCCTCTTCCTGGCCGGGCCTGCCGTTGAGGCCGTCCAGGCCTATCTCGCCCACGCAGGACGGCACCCGCCGCAGGAACTCCTCCAGCCGCTCCAGCCAGCCGTCCTCGGCGGAATGCCAGGGGTGCAGCCCGAAAGCCGGCACCACGGCCGGGTAGCGGCCGGCCAGCTCCAGCACCGCGCCCCAGTCGTCGGGAGAGGTGCCGCAGCAGAGCATGCGCTCCACCCCGGCCTTTTCGGCCGCGGCCAGCGCCGCCGCGGCCTCGTCGGCCGTGGCGTAGTTCTGCAGATGGTCGTGCGCGTCGAAATACTTCAGCACATAGAATAGTATACTTAAAACTTCTTCTTCAGCGTTATCCTCTGCGTGCCTCCCAGCTTCCCCTCCGGCGACATGGCGTAGTCCAGGTCAGCGTTCATGAACTTTATGCCCGCTCCCGCGCTGAAAGCGCCGGCGGCGTTCTGCCCCGGGCCGCCGCTCACGCCGCCCCGCAGGCTGAGCCCCGACATACTGCCGGGGCCGCCGAACAAAGCATATTCCGTACCCAGGCTGTACGCCGTGTATTTGTCGTACACATAACGCCTGGCGTCGAAGTTTAGCAGGAACCCCGCCACCGGCATGAAGGCCACCCCGGCGTTAACGCTCAGCGGCAGTTGGTCGCGCTGAGAAATATATTTTATCCCCGGCCCCAGGTTCTGCACCGACAGCCCGAAGGTGACCGGCGCGGACTTAAGCCCGCGCTTCAACCCGAGGTCCACGGCATACCCGGTGCCCTTTACCCCCGCTATAGAGCTTTCGATGTACTTAACCGCCCCGCCCGCGCTGTACAGGCCGAACTGCCTGGCAAACGCCAGCGCGGCGGCCTGATCATAGGCGCTATAGCCGCCGGACCTGCTGCGGTCGGCCGAACGCCCGTCCATATCGCCGCTGGAAAGCCGCGTAAAGCTGAGCCCCATCCGCCACCCCTGCGAGCCTGGCAGACTGAACCCCGCGCCGGCGAAATCATGCATGGACCCCAGGTACCAGGCGCTGTGGCTCAGCGCAGCCTCCGCCTTGCCTATCGTGGCTATCCCCGCCGGGTTGTAGCTTATGGCCCCTATGCCCATGGCCGACGCGGCCCCCGCCGAGGACATTGCCCCGGCGCGGGCGTCCGTATCTATGCGCAGGAATTCCGCGCCGCTTTCGAGCGCACCGCTTATCCGCGGCGCGGGGATCAACACCAGCAACAGCAGCAGCCACAGCACCCAGGGCCGCGAAAGCGCGTAGACCGCGCGGTTGAGCATATCGTGAGGGTTATTTTCTTTCT